>SFNX01000118.1 GCA_004552595.1 Lachnospiraceae bacterium
CTGCTGCGGCCTGAGCTGCCTTGTCAACAATATTAAATGTAAGCTTATTACTCTCTATCTTACCGCTCTTAACATATACTGTTACAGCACCTTCTCCTGAAGTATGAAGAAGCGCAATGCCATCATCCTTATATTCGAATGTAACGGCTGTGCTGTCAGATTCATAATCAAATTTAGCTATATTGGCTCCACTTGGGTCTGTGTTAACGGAAATAATATAATCCATATTGACGTCAAGCTCTGTGTCCGCAAATGAAGGATTAATTGTAATTGTTTCAAGCCCTGTTCTCTGCAATATAAGCAGAACAAGTGAAATAATAACTGCAACACCAAGTACCAATGATATTATCATCATTATCAGTGTATTTCTTTTTCTACTGCTCATTTCAAATCTCCCGAATATGTGTATTTTCTAACAGTAATTTGATGATATGGTATACATAAAATCATCTTATTTTATCACATTTATTTTAGTTCTTCAAGCACCTCGGAAATAAGCACTCTTTCATCCATAGGATATTTAACACCCTTGATTTCCTGATAGTCCTCATGTCCTTTTCCGGCAAGGACGATAATATCACCCTTTCTGCCGTTTTCAATTGCATACCTTATTGCTTCTTTCCTGTCAGGAATCTTAATATATTCACCGTCTGTCTTTTCAATTCCTGTTACTATATCAGCAATAATATCAAGCGGTTCTTCAAATCTTGGATTATCCGATGTGATTATTGTAAAATCAGCAAGTCTTCCCGATACTTCACCCATTTCGAATCTTCTCGACTTGGCTCTGTTACCTCCGCATCCGAATACACATACAAGTCTTCCGCTTTCATATTCCTTAAGTGTAGTAAGAAGGCTCTCAAGTGCCATGGCGTTATGTGCATAATCAATCATCAATGTAAAATCATCAGAAACAGGCACCATTTCGATTCTGCCCTTTACCTTTGCAGACTTAAGTGCGCTTTTAATGGCATCCTCCTTAATCCCAAGGTATGAACATACAGAAACTGCTGTAAGAGCATTATATAAGCTGAATTTACCCGGCATATCAATTGCAACGTCTGTATTAATCCTGCCATTAACAGAAAATGAAATTCCAAGAACTCCCTTCTCTTCAAAAAGCTTAACATTGCTTGCCCTGTAATCTGCGTTTTCACTCATTCCATACGTAAATACTTCACATGTATGTCCCTTAAGTATTCCTTCAAGATGCTCATCATCTGCGTTCAATATTCCGGCCTTACACTGCCTGAAAAGCATACTCTTACATTCCATGTAATTTTCAAAGCTGTCATGCTCGTTAGGTCCGATATGGTCAGGCTCAAGGTTGGTGAAAATTCCTATTTCAAATTCCGTTCCAAGTGTCCTCTTCATAAGGAAGCCCTGGCTTGATGCTTCCATAACACAAACCTCAATTCCATTATCTGCCATCTTACGGAAAGTCTCCTGAAGCACATATGATTCAGGCGTAGTGTTTTTAGACGGAACATGTTCATCACCTATTATTGTCTCAATCGTTCCGATAAGTCCAACCTTATATCCGGCATTTTCAAGAATCGACTTAATAAGATATGTGGTAGTAGTCTTGCCCTTCGTTCCTGTAACGCCTATAACCTTTATTTCCTTTGTCGGATATGAAAAGTACGCTGCCGATGCAAGTGCTAACGCTTCTCTTGTGTCTTTTACCTTAATCACCGCTGTATCTATATCCTTAGGAACTTCTACGTTCTTCATAACGATTACAGCAGCGGCATTACATTTAAAAGCATCATTAACTACGCTGTGTCCATCGAAATTAGCTCCCTCAATACATACAAAAACACAATCCTTAGTAAGCTTTCTGTTGTCACTTACAAGTGTACTTATTTCCCGATTTAAATCACCATTAATTACTTCGTATTCAAAATCCTTAACTAATTCAAAAACCTTCATAATTAAATCCTTCTTGTCTTTTTGATTATGCTAAATTAAGTCCTTAATCTGAATCTCAACTCTTTGGAAAAAATCATTGTACGTCGGGACATATGCAAGCGTAACAGTATCTCTTCCCTCAAGCTTTTTAAGCATCTCATCCGCATCCGTAAACATTGTAGCATATATTTCGCGTTCAGGCTTGTCATTATGCTTAGGAGATTTAACTAATAATGTCAAAAGATTACCTTTTGCGTTTTTCTTCCTCGATACAATCCTTAAGTTCTTCTGTGCAAATACAGGACTCGGGTTTCCTTGTCCGAATGGGCCTAAACGCTCGATTTCATCAATCAGCTCTCTTGAGACATAATTGATTGGCATATCAATATCTATATAGTATTTGCTAACAAGGTCATTTTCTGTAAGTGGCGAATTGTCATTAAGAAGCTTCCTTAAGCGCTCAAAGTTATTCTTATCCATTGAAAGTCCGCATGCCATAGGATGTCCGCCAAACTTATTAAACAACTCTCGGTACTTACTTAATTCCGCATAAATATCATAGTTTTCAATTGAACGGCCGGAGCCCTTGATTCCTTCCTCACTGTCAGTAAAGCATATTGTCGGTTTATTGTATTTTTCCTTAATACGTCCTGCAATAAGACCTGCTATCGATTCATGACATTCTCTGATATATAAAAGCAGCACCGTATCGCTATTGTAATCATGTCCGTCAGTACCGTTTTCGACTAAGTCATACGCTTCATTTAGCTTGACTTCTTCTATTGCGCGCCTCTCAGAATTAGCCTCCTTAAGCTTATTTGCTAATTTATATGCTTCATCAACATCATCAGTCAGGAAAAGCTCAAGTGCAATATCAGCAGAATACAGTCTTCCGACAGCATTGACACACGGTCCTAACACAAATCCTACATGATATGGCGAAATCCTCTCTCTGTTAACGCCTGTGACATCAATTAATGTCGACATGCCGATATTTTTCGTGCTCTTAAGTGATCTAAGACCGTATTTAACCAATGTTCTGTTCTCACTTATAAGCGGCATTACATCTCCGACAGTTGCAAATGCTGCAAAATCAAGAAGCATGTCCATTACCTCTTCGGGAATTTTATGTAAACTGCTGTTTGCAAATTGTGCGAATCTCTCAGAATCTATGATTTCATCTGATTTCTTCTTAAGTGCAAGTATAAGCTTATACGCAACATATGCCCCGCATATTTCTTTAAATGGTGTAGTATCATTTTCTAAATGCGGATTAATTACACAATCCGCTTGAGGGACCTTATATGTAATACCGTTTTCATTCTCTAAAACAGGAATCTCATGGTGATCTGTGATTATTACATTAATTGAGAGCTCCTTTGCATGCTTTATTTCGCTGGATGCGGCAATTCCGTTATCACACGTAATAATCAGCTCAACTCCGTCTTCTTTGGCTTCATCAATAATACGCTCATTAAGGCCATATCCGTCTTTAATTCTGTGAGGAAGTCTGTATGACACATTTGCACCAATAGACAAAAGTCCTCTCATAAGAATTGTAGTTGCGCACACTCCATCTATGTCGTAATCGCCTACGATTCGTATTTTTTTATTATTATTAACTGCATCGAGAATAATGTCACACGCTTCTTTAACACCGCTTAGTAAAAACGGGTCAAATAAATCATCAAGTGTAGCGTTAAGATAATAATCAATGTCTTCATCACTGATTATATTGCGGTTCCTTATTAACCTTGCCGTAATAGGTGAAATATTATATTTCTTAGCTATTGCTTCAAAGTCTGCACTTTTAGCATGTAATACCCACTTCTTCAAAGTAAATACCTCTAAATCCCTGTAAAATAATTAAGGGAGAACCAACGGTCCTCCCTTACTATAAGTTCCGGTTATTTATCTTTCTTAACTATCTTAGTCTTTAGGATGTACCAGATTGCACATGCAAGACATACAGATGAGTAAGTACCGCAAACGATACCTGCCATAAGCGGAAGTGCAAATTCCTTAATTGAACTTACACCTAAGATGTAAAGAACAAGTACCATTATAAATGTCGTAAGCGAGGTAAATACAGATCTTGATAATGTCTGATTTACACAGCTGTTAAGGAGCTCTTCAAGTGATTCATTCTTCTTCATTGCCGCAAGTCTCTCACGGACTCTGTCAAAGATAACGATTGTCGCATTGATTGAATAACCGACAATAGTAAGCATACATGCAATGAATGTTGAGCCTACGGAAATTCTTAAAAATGCATAGAATGCAAGAACTACTAAAACGTCGTGAGCAAGTGCGATAACTGATGATGCACCAAATCTCATATCCTTAAATCTGAACCAGATGTAGATAAGCATCAATACGATTGCAACTACTACTGCGATAACTGCGTCCTTCTGCATTTCCGATGAAACAGTTGAGCTGATTGTTTCTGCTGTAATGCTTGCTTCATCTACCGAGAAGTTATTAACCATCATATCGTTAAAGGCTTCTCTCTCATCAACAGATAAAGTACGTGTCTTGAAGATAACTTCGTTAGTTCCTGCAACCTTCTGTACCTGTACATTAGAGTCCCCTGTAATCTCTTCAATCTTTGGAACGATATTAGCATCAATGTCAGCAAGTGACATATCTTCTGAAAAGTTTACATTTGTTGATGTACCGCCAAGGAATTCAAGTGAGAAGTTAAGTGCTCCCTTTCCTGATGCCTTGTTAACGCCCATACATACAAATCCGGCAACTATTACTGCTAATGATGCAGCAATAAAGATGTTCTTCTTAGTAAGGAAATTTACCTCTTTTCTGTCCTTAGCCTTTCCATAGAACTTAACGTCCTTAAGGCCTACTGCATATAATGCCTTAAGTAAAATCTTTGTTACTACAAGTGCCGTAAACATTGAAAGTACAATACCGAGCGCAAGTGTCTGGGCAAATCCGATAATCGAGCCGCTTCCAAGTATTCCAAGTACCGCCGCTGCAATAAGTGTAGTTACGTTACCATC
>SFNX01000002.1 GCA_004552595.1 Lachnospiraceae bacterium
TCAATGACATTTCCCTTTTTATCAATTGTCATAAGGCATGATAGTGCAAGCCTGTCCTGCTTTTCATTAAGAGAACAGATTCCGTTTGAAAGCTTGTGAGGAAGCATTGGGATCACCCTGTCTACAAGGTATACGCTCGTACCTCTTTTAAATGCTTCCTTATCAATTGCCGAATTTTCCTGAACATAGTTCGCAACATCTGCAATATGAACGCCTAAGTGATAATTATTTCCGTCAAAATAACACGATACAGCATCATCTAAATCCTTAGAATCCTCACCGTCGATAGTAACCATTACTTCATCACGTAAATCGCGACGCATTTTCATGTCAGCTTCGCTTACTTCATCAGGAACCGACTTAAGTCTGTTCATAACCTTTTCAGGAAACTCAGTAGGTAGGTCATACTCTTTTATTACAGATAAAATATCAACACCGGGATCATTAATATGTCCAAGTATTTCAATTACCTTGCCTTCCGGGCTTTTTTCATTAGAGCCATAATCCAATATTTCACAATATACCTTATGCCCGCTCACTGCACCCATGGAATTTTCGGTTTTAACAAAAATATCCGAACTTATCTTATTATTATCAGGTATTACAAATCCGAATCCTTTAGAAGATTTATCAAATGTACCTACAATACGATTAAGTGCATGTTCGGTAATTTCAAGTACCTTTGCTTCTTTTCTCTTACCAAAAGACTTCGGTTTTATCACCTCGACGGTTACCCTGTCACCATGCATTGCACCATTGCAATGCTTATTCGATACAAAAAGGTCTTCTGCTTCATTCTCAACTGTAACAAATCCGTAACCATGTGCGGTAGAAGAAAAAATGCCGCTTAATATTTCATCTTTCCTGATTACATATTTGCCGCGCTTAGTAAGCGAAATTTTACCATCTGAAATCAATTCGTTAAGAACTGCTTCAAGCTCGCCTCTGTCTTCTCTTCTGACATCAAGGATAATTGCAAGCTCCTTTATTTTCATCGGAACATAAGCCTTATCCTGCATAAGAGCATATATTATTTTTTTACGTTCTTCACGACTTTTCATAACAAATAATAACCTATTTTTTATAAGCAAACACTATACTGTTAGTTTAAAAAAAGGGCACTTCATAAGAAGCGCCCTTACATTTCATACTTAATTAGAATACATTCAGATTAAGAATAATTGCTATTACTATGAAAGAAATTGCCATCCACTTTGTAATCTTCTCAAGCTTTCCTTCCATTGATCTGCCTTTATTCTTGCCCCAGTAAGATTCTGCTGCTCCCGAAATTGCTCCGAGTCCTGCTGACTTACCTTCCTGCATAAGAATGATTGCTGCAAGAGCAACGCTCAATATAATAAAAATAACCGTTAATGCTATTCTGAGTGCCTGCATAATAAACCTCCGTTTCAAAATACCAAAGAATATTATCATACAACATAATAAAAAGCAAGGGTTTACTCAATTGTTTGACTTAATCTGGCAATCTATTTATAATCATAGGTGGTAAATTCAGTAAAAATTACTTCTTATATATTATATCAAAAATCAAAGTATTATTTTGCTTTGATCAGGATGGGGAATATGGGAACAAATAAACTTGGAATCGATATCGGTTCCACAACTGTAAAGATTGCTGTATTAGATGAGAATAACAGCATTCTTTTTTGTGATTATAAAAGGCATTTTGCAAATATACAGGAAACTCTGACAGACCTGTTAAAGCTGGCTGTAACAAAACTTTCAGATCTTAGTGTCCACCCGGTAATTACAGGTTCCGGCGGACTAACACTGGCAAGTCATTTAGATATTCCGTTTACGCAGGAAGTTATAGCAGTATCAAGCGCACTGTCTTTCTATGCGCCAAAGTGTGATGTTGCAATCGAGCTTGGTGGTGAAGATGCTAAAATCATATACTTTGAAGGCGGAAACGTCGAACAGAGAATGAACGGAATATGTGCAGGCGGTACCGGTTCTTTTATTGACCAGATGGCATCATTGCTTCAGACTGATGCAGCAGGTCTTAATGAATATGCAAAATCTTACAATTCGATTTATACAATTGCCGCAAGATGCGGTGTTTTTGCTAAATCAGATATACAGCCATTAATCAATGACGGTGCTACAAAGGAAGACTTAGCTGCATCTATTTTTCAGGCTGTAGTTAACCAGACTATTTCAGGACTTGCATGCGGTAAACCGATAAGAGGCAACGTTGCATTCCTTGGTGGTCCTCTTCACTTTTTAACAGAGCTAAGAGAAGCTTTTATCCGTACACTTAAGCTTGATGATGAGCAACAAATTGTTCCTGAGAATTCTCATCTTTTTGCAGCTATAGGTTCTGCTATGAACTATAAAGAGGATAATGTAACCTCTCTTGCAAGGATGATAGATAAGCTCTCAAATGGAATTAAAATGGACTTTGAGGTTGCAAGAATGGAGCCTCTGTTTGAGAATCGTAACGAATATGAAAAATTCGAAAACAGACACTCTAAGCATGAAGTAATAAAGTCTAACCTTGAAGATTATGAGGGTAATTGCTTTCTTGGAATTGATGCGGGTTCAACTACTACTAAAACCGCTCTTATTTCTGAAAACGGCGAGCTGTTATATTCTTTCTACTCTAATAATAATGGTTCTCCGCTTGCAACTACAATTAAATCAATTAAGGAAATCTATTCTCTTCTTCCAAAAAAAGCACATATTGTACATTCATGCTCAACAGGATACGGAGAAGCACTTATTAAAGCTGCACTTTTACTTGATGAAGGCGAGGTTGAAACAGTTGCTCACTACTATGCCGCTACTTTCTTCGAGCCGGATGTTGACTGCATTTTGGATATTGGCGGTCAGGATATGAAGTGCATCAAAATTAAAAATCATTCGGTTGATTCAGTTCTTCTTAACGAAGCTTGTTCATCAGGTTGTGGTTCATTTATTGAAACTTTTGCAAAATCACTAAACTATTCTGTAACTGATTTTGCAAAGCAGGCACTTTTTGCCACTCACCCAATCGACCTTGGAACAAGATGTACCGTTTTCATGAATTCCAAGGTTAAGCAGGCACAAAAGGAAGGTGCCAGTGTTGCGGATATCTCAGCAGGACTTGCATATTCTGTCATTAAAAATGCCCTGTTTAAAGTTATTAAAGTTTCTGATGCAAAAGAACTCGGTAAAAAGATTGTTGTTCAGGGTGGAACGTTCTATAACAATGCAGTATTAAGAAGCTTTGAAAAAATTGCCGACTGTGATGCTATAAGACCTGATATTGCAGGTATTATGGGAGCATTTGGTGCTGCGCTTATTGCAAGGGAACGCTATCAGGATAATAAAACAACATCAATGCTTTCTATCGAACAGATTAATTCACTTGAATATGTTTCGAGCATGACAAGGTGTAAAGGCTGTACTAATAACTGCAGACTTACTATTAATAAATTCTCAGGCGGCAGACAGTATATTTCCGGAAACCGTTGTGAGAGAGGTCTTGGGAAGCAGAAAAACGAAAATAATCTTCCTAACCTGTTTGAATTTAAAGAAAAGCTTGTTTTTGGATACACACCACTTGATTTAGCATCGGCAAAACGCGGACGTGTAGGTATTCCGAGAGTTCTTAATATGTATGAGAACTATCCGTTCTGGTTTACGTTTTTCACTAAGCTTTCTTATCAGGTAATACTCTCACCTCCTTCAACTCATAAAATATATGAGCTTGGAATTGAGTCTATACCAAGTGAATCCGAATGTTATCCTGCAAAGCTTGCACATGGACATGTTGAATGGCTTATTAGCCAGGGAGTTGACTTTATTTTCTATCCTGCTCTCTTCTATGAACGGAATGAATTTAAAGATGCGCCTCAGCATTACAATTGTCCGATTGTAACTTCTTATTCAGAGAATATAAGGAATAATGTCGATTCCATTTCAAGAGGCGAAGTTAAATTTGTAAACCCATTCCTGTCTTTTGAATCAAAGGAAATCGTTACTAAAGGTCTTATTGAAGCCTTTAAGGATTTGCCTAGTGATGAAGTATATCTAGCCTGTGATGAAGCATGGGCAGAGCTTGAGTGTGTCCGTGAAAGAATCAGGGAGAAGGGCGAAGAGACAATTAAGTATATTAATGATAATAACCTTAACGGAATTGTGCTTGCCGGAAGACCTTATCATATTGATCCTGAGATAAACCACGGAATTCCTGAGATGATTAATTCTTATGGTTTTGCCGTACTTACAGAGGATTCAATATCTCATCTTGCAAGTGTTGAACGACCTCTTCTGGTATCTGACCAGTGGATGTATCATTCAAGGCTTTATGCTGCCGCTAACTATGTTAAGACAGTAGACAATCTTGACTTAGTACAGCTTAATTCATTTGGCTGCGGACTTGATGCCGTTACTACAGACCAGGTTAATGACATTCTTTCAAATTCAGGAAAGATTTACACATGTCTTAAAATAGATGAGGTTAACAACCTTGGAGCAGCAAGAATCAGAATACGTTCTCTTATTTCTGCAATTAATCTTAAAAAGAAAAAGAACGAAAAGCGTGAAATTAAGCAATCAAGCTTCGAACGTACACTGTTTACAAAGGAAATGAAGGATAAAGGATATACAATTCTCTGTCCTCAGATGTCTCCTATTCATTTTGATATGTTCCAGCTTGCATTCTCATCATGCGGCTATAACCTTGTTGTTCTTAACAATTCAAACCGTCAGGCGATTGATATGGGGCTTAAGTATGTAAATAACGATGCTTGTTATCCATCATTAATTGTAGTCGGTCAGATTATGGATGCAATTGAATCGGGAAAATATGACACCGATAAGCTTGCTGTTATTATGACTCAGACAGGCGGTGGCTGCAGGGCAACAAATTACATTGGATTTATAAGACGTGCACTTTCAAAGGCAGGCTATGACCATATTCCGGTTATTTCGCTTAACCTTGCTAAAATCGAAACAAATCCGGGCTTTAATCTTAATTTGGAATTATTAACGAAGGCTGCATTTTCCGCAGTATTCGGCGACATTTTTATGCGTTGTCTTTACAGGATGAGACCTTATGAATTGAAAGAGGGCTCAGCTGATATGCTCCATGAAATGTGGCTTAATAAATGTAATGAATTTTTATCATCAAAGCATCAGTCAATATTCAAATTTTTCCATATGTGCAAGGATATGATTAATGACTTTGATAATCTGCCGATTGATGAAACACTTAAAAAGCCAAGAGTCGGTGTAGTTGGTGAGATACTTGTTAAGTTCTCTCCTACCGCTAACAATGATGTAGTTAAGCTTATTGAAGCAGAAGGTGCTGAAGCTGTAGTTCCTGACCTTATCGACTTTATGCAGTACTGCTTCCTAAATCAGGTTTATAAAGCAGAGCATTTAGGAACTTCTAAAAAGGCGGCCAATTTATCTAAGCTTGGAATATGGGCTGTTGATTTCATAAGAAGACCTATGATAAAGGCACTTAATGAGAGTAAACATTTTCAGGCTCCTGTATCTATTTATAAGATTGCCGATTATGCAAAGGATATAGTATCAATTGGTAACCAGACAGGCGAAGGCTGGTTCTTAACGGGTGAAATGATTGAGCTTATTCACTCAGATGTTCCTAATATCATTTGCGCACAGCCGTTTGGATGTCTTCCGAATCATGTAGTCGGAAAAGGTGTTATTAAGGCTATAAGAAGAAAATACCCTGAATCAAACATAGTAGCAATTGACTACGATCCGGGTGCAAGTGAAGTTAACCAGCTTAACAGAATAAAACTTATGCTCTCATCTGCATTTAAGAAACTGTAAAAGAAGCGGTGTCAAAAACTGACACCGCTTCTTTATTTAATATAATAAATTGTTATTTTAAAAATAATTCAAACTACAAATTAAGCATTTCAAGTGTTTCATACTGCCTGTCAATATCTATCATCATAGGCTCAAGTGATTCCCACTCACCGTATTTAAGCTCGGTATTTATCCTGTCGCAAAGCTCCTCTAATGCTGTTAATGATAAAACACTTGCCGCCTTTGAAATACCCTTAAGATTATAAATGAACAACGTCCTGTTGCCATCTAAATATAGCTTCTTTTGAACTTCAAGCTGATGAATAAGCCCTTTTATTCTAAGCTCACGCACCTTTTCTGATGAAAGCACCTCATTATTGCTTAAGTCGCCCATACTGTGCATATTTTTAACTACTATCTGTTCGTTATTAGTAGCACTGGCATATCCGACCTCAACTTCCGTTGAGAAAATAGCACCGAATTTATCAAGATTATGCTTAACATTTAACAGCATTTCCTTTGGTTCTTTCGGATATTTACAGTAAATATCAAAAACCTGTGTGTTTCTTGGCTCTTTAAGTCTTTCTTTATCATATTCCGTAATTTCAAAAATTTCGGTTAAAAGTCTTCCTACGAACTTATCTTTATATGTCTGTCTCATAACGAATGCTCTCGTATTTTCAAAAAGAACCCTTCCGTCATCATCACAGACAAATGCAGGCTTTGGATGAGCCGATGACAAAATATGATCATAATCCACTTCATTATATTCAATGCTTCGCTTGTAAAAAATTAAATTACGAAGCTTGAAATAGCATATTATCATTCCTATATACATTGAAGGAATGAAAAAGTCTAACAAAACATATCCTATAGTTTCAATCGTTAATGATATTGCAAGAATTGCCACGATTTGTGTACAGTTTTTTGAGATATATCTTTCTCTTTTCGTATTACAGGAATAATAATACATGTATGTATATGCACCCATGAAGAAAATAACGCATGTATAGAAAAATGTATTAAATATTACACTGTAAATACTAAGTACAAATGTATCTCCGAAATACGACTTTTTAATTTGCACCCTGTCATATAACACTCTAAACGCCAAAACGAAAACGCCCAAATACAGTAACCTTGAGGAAATCGTATAGCTAAGCTTCTTTTTCGTAATCATTCTGTCTGTAATTGAAGCACAAAGCTCTGCCGCAAACACAAACGTACAAATTTTAGAAAACTCTACAATAAGCAGAAACGCCTTGTCCAAAACAACAATATCGGATATCCCTATTGCGACAAGGTTTACTGACCAGAGCACAAAGAAAACACATAATAGCAAATATGTATGCTTTATGTCAGCTCTTTCCTCTTTAATAGCTGTTCTTGCTTCAAGCATTCTGTTAATAATGAACAGAGAAAAGATAAATATTAATGAATAATATACAAGTGATGTCTCTACCATTTATTTCCTTAGTTCTTAAAGCTATGAATAGGTGCCGGTATTCTTCCTTTTCTGTTGACAAAATCATCACATGAAAATTTATTTACAGGCATTATCGGTGCATATCCAAAAAGTCCTCCAAATTCAACCTGGTCACCGACATCTTTGCCTACAGCAGGAATGATACGTACCGCGGTAGTCTTCTGATTAACCATTCCGATTGCCATTTCATCGGCAATAATACCTGAAATTGTTGTTGCCTTTGTATCTCCGGGAATTGCAATCATATCAAGTCCTACAGAACATACACATGTCATTGCCTCAAGCTTTTCTATAGTCAATGCACCTGCTTTCACGGCATCTATCATACCCTGGTCTTCAGATACCGGAATAAATGCACCGCTAAGTCCTCCGACATACGATGAGGCCATTACTCCGCCTTTTTTAACCTGGTCATTCAAAAGTGCCAACGCAGCAGTTGTTCCGGGAGCCCCTGCGTATTCAAGCCCGATTTCGCAAAGTATATCTGCAACCGAATCGCCGACAGCCGGTGTAGGTGCCAATGACAAATCGACAATACCAAACGGGATTTTAAGTAATTTTGACGCTTCACCGGCAACAAGCTGACCTACTCTTGTAACCTTAAATGCCGTCTTTTTAATTGTCTCACAAAGGGTCTCAAAGTCTGCTCCCCTGACCTTTTCAAGAGCGGTCTTAACAACACCCGGACCTGATACTCCTACATTGATAATAGCATCTGTTTCTGTAACGCCGTGGAATGCTCCTGCCATAAACGGGTTGTCATCAGGTGCATTGCAGAATACAACAAGCTTCATACAGTCCATGGAATCGTTGTCTTTTGAAATTTCCGCTGTGTCTTTAATAATCTGTCCCATAAGGCGGACAGCATCCATATTGATTCCTGTC
Organism: Lachnospiraceae bacterium; assembly: GCA_004552595.1. GTDB lineage: Bacteria > Bacillota > Clostridia > Lachnospirales > Lachnospiraceae > UBA2868. Next base: position 8,159 of record SFNX01000002.1, read on the forward strand.
TTAGTGCTTCCTAAATTAACTGAGCTGCATACTCTGTCAGTTGTATGAAGAGCCTCAGGAATTGACCTTATTAGCATTTCGTCTGCCTTAGTCATTCCCTTTGAAACAAGTGCCGAATAGCCTCCGATTAAGTTTACACCTACTGCCTTAGCAGCATCATCCATTGTTTTTGCAAGCTTCACAAAGTCCTTTGATGTCTTGCACGCCGAGCCGCCAACAAGTGCCATCGGAGTTACCGAAATTCTTTTATTCACAATAGGAATTCCGAATTCCTGTTCAATTTCCTTTCCAACAGGAACTAAGTCCTTTGCCGTTGCTACAATCTTTTTATATACTTTACTACAACAGTTATCTATATCGTCATCAATGCAGTCAAGAAGTGAAATACCAAGAGTAATCGTTCTTACATCAAGATTCTCCTTCTCAATCATCGCATTTGTTTCCAGTACTTCTTTTTGGTTTATCATTTCTTTATCCCCTAAATTTATTTTTATTTTCGATAAACGTTAAATACGATGCATCTTTTCGAATATTTCTTCTCGCTGACATTTAATAATTACACCGATTTCCTCTCCGATCTGTGTAAGTTCATTTGAAATATCACCAAAAGGCTTTGCAGACTCATTCATGTCAACTATCATCATCATATTAAAAAATCCGTCAACTATAGTCTGTGAAATATCAAGAATGTTAATTCTGTTATTTGCAAGATAAGTGCAGACCTTTGCAATGATACCTACTGTATCCTTTCCGACTACTGTAATTACTGTTTTTTTCATAATATTTCCTTTCCTATACCGCAATGAGTTTCGATCTGTCAGTTCTTGATGCAACTAAAAGTTCAAAATCTTCGGGTTTATATTTACATTCATTCATTAATATTTCGAGCCTTACAGTCTCATATGCAAGTTCTGCTAAGTTGTTTTCCTCGCTTAAATGGCCAAGCATTATTGTACTTAAATCATCATGCAGAATCTCACATAAAAGTCTTCCGGAATTTTCATTCGAAAGATGTCCCTTATCAGATAGAATTCTTCTCTTAAGCTGATACGGATATCGTCCGACCTGAAGCATATTAACATCATGATTTGCCTCAAGTAAAATTGCATTTACTCCTCTAAAGCTATCAATAATATAGTCATTATATGTGCCAAGATCCGTACATATTCCGACCGAACGTAAATCATTTGAAATTCTGTATGCACAAGGCTCATTTGCATCATGTGAAATTTTTACCGGATTAACATTAAGCTCATCAATGGTAAAGCTTTGATCGACACATATTACATTAAATAAATCAGTATCAATTTCTCCCATCCCTTTAGAAGAGAGGATTCCCGCTATTGTCCCCTTCGTTGCGTAAATCGGTATTCCGTATCGTCTTGATAGAACTCCAAGCCCCTGTATATGGTCTGCATGCTCATGAGTAATTAATATTCCCGAAAGCTCTTCTGCCTTTATGCCGATTGAATTTAATCCTGCTTCGATTCTTTTCCCTGAAATACCGCAATCCACCAGAATATGCGTATTGTCAGTTCCGACATAAATACAGTTACCGCTGCTTCCGCTTGTAATACTGACTAAGTTCATTTTGCTCCCCTTATTCCCCTGTTTTATTTCTCCCAATATATTTCAAGCTTATCAAGCGGGTTTAATGTCTGTGCAAATAAAGCACTCTGCCCGTTAACCTTCGTTGCAACACTTCTTCCTTCCGGCTTTGATAAATTGAAATCAATATAGTCAAAAACGTCAACGAGAATGTATTCGTCTTTCCCTTTAAGATGAATCTCTTCGCCGTTTACAAATACAGTCATGTACTTTTCAGTTTCATTGCCTGTAGAGTTTTCTTCATTTTCATTGCTTGTAGAGTTTTCTTCATTTTCAATGCTTATGGAATTATCTTCGGTTTCAGTTGTTTTTGTAAGATATTTTGAAAACTCTATTTCTTCATTCTCAAAATCAGTGTCAGTAACATCTGATAAGTTTAGCTTCTCAAGAGTCCATATTACGTTAAAGTTCTCATATACAAGTGTATCCAAGGAAGAAATCTTATTATTGACGTAAATATTATATTCAGGATTAATTGTAACATCCATAAATTCGGCTATCTGCTTAACTGAGTAGTAGTTAAGCATCTTAATATCATCGCCGTCTTTTATGCTGTAATATTCAGACTGAAGCTCGCCGTTAACCGAGGAAAACTGTGGTAATTCAATAGTTTTATCATTAACAACAACTAATATCTTGCCGCCAAATTCCTTAAGATTTTTAATTTCAAGGCTTGCATCCTCACCCGGAGTAGACTCGCTTACTTTAATTTTGTCTCCTGCAACGATTGGACTGTTAAGAGAAACAATTTCATCATTAAGCTTTATTACGGCAGGTTCTCCAAGCTTACCCCTTACCATGTATGGCTTACCGTTCAATGTATAATGAAGTTCCTTTCCTCTTCTTGGGAAAAGTCCCTCATTAGGGAATTCCGCCTGCATTGCCGCATCTGCTACTGTTAAGTGTCCGTTATCATAAAGCTTGATTCTCTTTCCGTTAAAATTAACGAAAATAAAATTGTTCTTCTGGTCATAAAAGTTAAGACATATTCCAACCGGAGTTACATACATTGAATCGATTACAGGATTTTCTATCTGGTAATCAATGTCTTTAAGTACTTCTTTTCCGCGAAGTGCTACACGCTCTGAGATTATTCCGAGCTTTTCTGCGATTTTTTCCGTAAATGTCGGAATCTTTCCGCCACCGCCGACAACAAACACAGCGCTGACAGACTTATCTGCATTTAACTCTTTTATTTTCTCCGCAATATCAGTAGTCATGTCCTCGATGACATTTTCTACTATTTTAAGAACTTCCTGTGGCTCAATTGAATGGGAAATACCCATAATATCTTCATAACGGATAGTCTCATTTTCAATTACCTTTGTCTTGACTCTTTCTGCCATATTAAAGTCAAGAAGCAAAGCCTGTGCAATTGCTTCAGTCAGTTCATCTCCTGCCTTTGGAATCATGCCGTATGCAATAATTGAACCATCCTTTGTAATTGAAATATCGGAGGTTCCTGCTCCCACATCAACAAGCGCAATATTAAGCATTCTGTACATCTGAGGTACTGCAGCCTGCATTGCGGCTATAGGCTCTAAAGTAAGATTTGCAACTGTCAAATCAGCAATTTCAACTGCCTTATAAAGTCCGTCAACAACATCATCAGGTAAAAACGTGGCAATTAAGTCTACTGAGAGCTTTCTTGCCTTATGCTTATCAGGTGCCGACATCGGCATTCCGTTTACATAATATTTGACAACCGTATATCCGACGCAATAAAACTTAACGTCTGAATCATTATTTGAATGGAATTCATCGTATGCTTTTTCAATGCCAAGCATATCAAGCGTATATATTTGCTCCGCATCTACAACAATGTCTTCTTCATATTCGATTTCAGCAGATGTAGTAACAGTTTTAAGTACACGTCCGGCTGCAGCTATGCATACTTCATTCAGCTGTCTGTTAATCTTTCTTTCTATCTCATCCTTAACATCTGCAATTGTACGTCCGACTCTGTCAATATCATGAATCTGTCCGTCAAGCATTGATCTTGTATCATGCTGACGTGATTCTTGTGCTATAACATGGAATGTCTCGTCTGTTCTGTATCCGACTGTACCGACAACGCTTCTGGTGCCGATATCAAGTCCAAATACCAGATTTCCAGGATTTTTCTTATTTGTCGCCATTTTTAACCCCGTTTAATAATTTAATGCTTTTAGTATTTCTTCTTTAGTCTTTGATAAGTCTCCGTCATTATTAATTACGCATTCGCAGTTTTTAAGAAATTCTTCTTCCGATAGCTGCTTGTCCATAATTGATTCTATCTTCTGTAAAGTATATCCTCTGTTAGCCATAAGTCGCTTTGTTCTTGTGGCAACAGAAGCATAAATGTACCAGAATTCATCACAAATCTGTCTATATCCGTCTTCGATTAATAGTGCCGCCTCTATAAACAGGTATTTTATCTTTCCTTCTCTCTTCTTTTGTTCAATAGTTTCAGTAATATATCTCTTAACCTGAGGGTGCAAAATTTGCTCCACCTGCTTCATTTTTGCATCATCCTCAAATACAATCATCGACATCAGACTTCTGTCGATTTCACCGTCTGAGCCAAGAATCTGCTCTCCAAGAAGGTCAACGATTTTCTGAAAGCATGGCTGCCCCTTAAGTTTTAATCTGTTGGCAACATCATCCGCTCTAATAATTTCACATTCAACACATTCGCTTAAGATTGAAAGAACGGCCGATTTGCCGGCTCCGACTCCTCCTGTAATTCCAATTACGTACATATACTCCCTCCACAATATAATATTAATAATTGGCAGTGAAAATATTACTTTGCCTCATACCATGAATCTCCGGAATGAATATCAATTTCCATATTAACCGAAAGTTCACATGCATTTTCCATTTCATCTTTAAGTATCTCATAAATCTTATCGACTTCTGATTTATGAGTTTCGATAAGAAGTTCATCGTGTACCTGAATGATCAGCTTTGACTTAAGTCCTTCCTTTTTAAGGCGCCTATAAACATTAATCATCGCAATTTTCATAATGTCTGCGGCAGTACCCTGAATAGGTGCGTTCATGGCAACTCTCTCGCCAAACTGACGCTGCATAAAGTTAGAACTCTTAAGTTCGGGTATCGGACGTCTTCTTCCAAAAAGTGTCGTAATATAGCCCTTTTCCTTGGCACCGTTAACTAAGTTATCAAGGTATGCTTTAACGCCCGGAAACTTTACAAAATATGCGTTTATAAAGTCTCCCGCTTCTTTTCTTGAAATTGAAAGGCCTTGGGATAATCCAAACGAACTGATTCCGTAAATAATACCGAAATTAACAGCCTTTGCATTTCTTCTCTGTTCATCTGTTACCTCATCAAACGGTATCTGGAATACTTCCGAAGCTGTTATCCTATGAATGTCCTTTGCGTTTTTGTATGCATCGATAAGCTTCTCATCTGATGACATATGTGCCATTATTCTAAGCTCAATCTGGGAATAATCGGCGTCAACAAATACATAGTCTTTAGCCGGAACAAAACATTTCCTGATTAATCTCCCCTGCTCAGTCCTTATCGGGATATTCTGTAAATTAGGTTCTGAGCTTGAAATTCTTCCTGTAGCGGTCACTGTCTGATTGAATTTGCAGTGAATTCTTGAGTCAGGCTGAATATATTGATACATACTGTCTACATATGTAGATTTAAGCTTTGTAAGTGCTCTGTATTCTAAAATCTTTCCTACAAACGGATAGTCAGGAGCAAGCTTTTCAAGTACATCAGCTGCCGTCGAATAACCGGTCTTTGTTTTCTTTGCACCCGGTATTCCCATTTTCTCGAAAAGAACCTCTCCAAGCTGTTTCGGTGAATTTATGTTAAAATCAGCCCCGGCCAACTCTTTAATCTCCTTTTCAAGAGATGTAATTTCCTTTGCAAGTGACTCACCATACTTATAAAGGTCGTCTTTAAGTAAGATGATTCCATCCTTCTCCATTGAGGCAAGAACAAAACAAAGAGGCATTTCTATGTCTGTAAAAAGCTTAAACATTTCCTGTTCAATAAGCTTTTGTTTTAACTCTTCGAATTTATCAAGCGGCTCTTCAATGCTGTATGATGACATATTCGGATTCAAAAGATATGCCGCGATTAACGTGTCAAAAAAGTATCCGCTTAAACTAACATCTAAAAGCTCTTCTTTATTTAAAATTCTTAATTGCTTTTTTAAGTCATATGTAACAGCATATTTTCCGTTGTCAGAATCTTTGTTGACACTATTACAATACGAAATCAGAAAATCGGAAAAAGCGTTAAGCGCGTTATTAACACTGTTAATATCCGTTTCGTATTTTTGAGTCTTTGTGACAATAATAAGTGTTTCTTTTTTTTCGGAGAAATCAAGTGTAAGCTGTCCTGTTGAATCTGAAGAAAGCCCGTCTGAATCAATGTCGATATCAAATGCAAAAGCATCTGATTCTCTGAGTGCACTAAGCACAGAATTAAATTCATCGGCTGTATTTATTACAACAGTTTCTCTGACTAAAGATTTTTCTTCTTCTTTAGGAATCATGGACTCATCATATTTTTCAAGGGCTTTCTTAATTTCAAGCTTTTTAAATATGCCATATGCTTCCTTAGTATAGATATTGCCAAGCTTTAATTCATCAAAGGTAACATCAATGTCTGCATTAACATCAATCGTTGCAAGTGTCTTAGACAGAACTGCCATATCAAAGTTCTGTGAAAGTGTTTCCTTTATAGACTTCTTTGAAATTTCATCAATATGTTCCTTAAGCGTTTCGATATTGCCATACTGAATCAAAAGCTCTGTAGCTGTCTTCTCTCCGATTTTAGGTACTCCCGGAATGTTATCAGAAGAATCTCCCATAAGTGCTTTAAGCTCTATTATTCCAAGAGGCGGCACCTTGTATTCTTCCAATACATCCTTAGCATAATAATCATGAACCTCGGTCTTACCGAATTTAGTCTTAGGAATACGAACTTTTATTGTATCGGTTGCAACCTGAAGTAAGTCTCTGTCACCTGATACAACCGATACATTGATTGAATTCTTTTCGGCACGCTTTGCAAGTGTTCCAAGAATATCATCTGCTTCAAGACCTGCTTTTTCAATAATCTTAATTCCCATTGCTGATAAAAGCTCTTTAATCTTTGGCATCTGCTCTCTTAATTCATCAGGCATCGGCTTTCTTGTGCCTTTATATGCTTCGTATATTTTATGTCTGAATGTAGGTGCCTTAAGATCAAATGCAACAGCTAAATAGTCAGGACTTTCTTCATCAAGAATTTTGTTCATGATGTTAAGAAACCCAACAATTGCACCGGTGTGTTCTCCATCGGTGTTAGTTAGATCAGGCATTCCGTAAAATGCTCTGTTCATTATGCTGTTTCCGTCAATAAGTACTAATCTTTGCATATTATGTCCGTTACAATACAATGCTTATAATAAATAAAATGTAAACAGTAAATACAGAACAGACATTACGAGCAATATCGCCGCAATGATGCTTATTGTTCTTCTGATAACTGTCAATACTTTATGAATTTCAAGACACTCTCTCATATTGGTAAGCTTATTTGTAAGCTCGCCATGAAGGTCAAAAGTCTCACCGTTTTCAAGACGCGATAAGGCTTCCTTTAACAGATAACTTGTCTCCATTTCTTCATAGCAGCTGTGGCAATGATCGATATGTCTTACAAAGTTAGCCAAAGGTTCGCCTGTTAAATCATCATTTATAAAATTCTTAATTAATTGTTCCGCTTCCTGACACTTCATTTCAATACCTAGAACATATTCTGAATACTGCCAAGTATTCCTCTTGAAATCTTCTTTCCTATTTCTCGTCCGATTGTATTTGTTGCTGAATTAACTGTCTTTGTGAGTATTTTTTCCGCACCGGACTGTGTTTTTCTTGTCCTTTTACTACTACTTGAATAGCTTCTCTTCAAATCTCTTTCGATTTCTTTTTTCGCCTGCTCCTTTAAAGCCTTCTCGTGTTCCTTTAATGCTTCATTAACAGCTTTCTGTTTCTCTGCTTCAAGCTGTTCATGAGTTAAAACTTTAACATTATTAGCAGTATTAGCCGGTGGTCTCTTGGTACCGCAGTCTGTACAGAAGTTACCTTTATTACCCTTCTTACCGCATGCACAGTCCCATGTATTATCTTCTGTTACTGCATTTTCAGGCGCACAATTTGCAGGAGTCTCATTCAAAATTTCGTATGCTGATTCCCTGTCAACAGAAACGGCATATTTTGAATAAAGCGGACATGCAATTATATTGTTCTTAATTAAGTATTCTTCTGCCATATTCATTGATGACTGCGGCGGCAGAATTCTTGCATGCTCAACAATTTGAGGAATACCTTCTTCATCAAGAAAAGACACTAATGCCTGACCTGTGCCAAGCTGTGTAATCACTTCAAAGGTATCAAATGAAGGATTAACCCTGAATGACTGTGCTGCAGCCTTTACTGCTTTTAATTCAAGAGGAGTATATGCCCTTAATGCATGCTGGATTTTATTTCCAAGCTGTGCAAGAACATCTTCCGGAATGTCTGAGGGCTTTTGTGAAATAAAATAAACTCCTACACCCTTTGAACGGATAAGTCTTACAACCTGCTCAACCTTCTGAACCAAAGCCTTAGGCGCATCTTCAAATAGCAAGTGTGCTTCATCAAAGAAAAATACCATCTTAGGCTTTTCAAGGTCGCCCGCTTCAGGAAGCTTTTCATATATTTCAGAAAGCATAAACAGCAAAAATGTCGAATAAAGAAGTGGTGAGCTAACAAGCTTCGCACACTCAAGAATATTGATAAAGCCTTTCCCGGACTCATTAGTTGCAAGCCAGTCATAAATATCAAGTTCAGGCTCACCAAAGAAAATATCTCCTCCGGCATCAGAAAGTCTTAAAAGTGCTCTTTGAATAGCGCCGACAGTCTGTGGAGAAACATTACCGTATGTGCTTCTTATTTCCTTTGCATTATCTGAGACATATGTAAGCATTGACTTTAAGTCTTTAAGGTCAATTAAAAGCCATCCTTTTTCGTCGGCAATTCTGAATGCTATGTTAAGTACTTCTCTCTGAACGTCTGTAAGTTCAAGTAATCTTGCAAGAAGCTCAGGTCCAAATGATGAAACACTTGCTCTTACATTCATTCCCTTTTCGCCATATACGTCGAAAAATCTTGTCGGAAAAGCCGTGCACTCAAAGCTGTCCTTTGGAACAAGGCATTTATCAAGAAACTTTGAAATGCCTTCTTTGTCTCCCGGTACAACCATTCCCGAAACATCACCCTTAACGTCTGCCATAAATACAGCAGTACCCATATTGGAAAACGCTTCTGCCATCACCTTAATTGTAACTGTTTTACCGGTACCTGTTGCACCTGCAATAAGACCATGTCTTGAAGCCATTTTCGGATATAGATATAAAGGCTTTTCACCTGCCGTTGCAATCCATGCAAGATTTTCGTTTTTAAGATACATTGCGTTCTCCTTGAATTAGTAAATCAGATATCCTGCTCTAATAAACCTGTGAAGAATTCACGATAATTCGTGTTGTGTGATGCCATTGCCTCAATAGCTGCCTTAGGATGCTGATTCATCATTCCGGTAAGCATATATGGAATATCAAATCCCCATACAACGCCTTCTTCCTTAAGCTTAACCATATGAGTCTCTAAGAATTTAAGAATCGGAATAAATGAATACTTAGGATTCTTAAGGAAGCCTAAGATAAGCTCCATTGCACAGTTTCCGGCTCCTCTTCCCATTCCGTTCATAGTCGCATCAAGGTAGCTTACACCATCCTTAAGCGCTTCAATCGTATTGGCAAAAGCAAGCTGCTGATTGTTATGAGCATGAATTCCGAGAGAAATACCGTACTTATCTGTAACTTCCTGATAAAATTCGGTAATTCTTCCGATTTGTTCCGGAACAAGCGAACCATAACTGTCAACAATATAAATTGCATCAAGTCCGGTCTTTGAAATCATCTCAAGAGCCAACTTTACATCTGATTCCTGAGCTTTTGAGATTGCCATAATGTTACATGTAACTTCATAGCCCTTGTTTTTGCAATAATCAATCATCTCAATTGCGCCCGGCATCTGATGAATGTATGTAGCAATTCTAATCATATCTATAGGGCTGTCTTTTTTATCAACTATATCGCGTTTGAAATCAGTACGACCAACATCAGCCATTACACAAAGCTTAAGGTCTGTTTTGTTATCTCCAACGATTGCCCTGATATCTTCATCTTTTGAAAACTTCCACTTGCCGAATTTAGACTCATCAAAAAGGTCCTTAGAAGCCTTATAACCAAATTCCATATAGTCAACGCCGGCCTTAACGTTTGTCTCATAAAGTTCCTTAACGAATTCATCCGTGAACATGAAATTGTTGACAAGTCCGCCATCTCTTAACGTTGCATCAAGAACTCTTACGTCCTCTCTTACTGATAAAATATTACCTTTCTGCGCCATTTTATTCTTCTCCTTAAATTAATCTATTCCGTTTCGTCTTCCTCATCACCAATTATCGATGAGCCCTTTAGCGGAAGCTCTAATGCAAGCACCTCTTTAATTTTAGAAGCTATCTGCTTTATACTTTCCGCTCTGTTTATATTTTCCCTGTTATTCTTATATGTTTGAATCGTCTCAAGGTAAATCTCTTCAAGTGATGAAGCGAAACACTCTCTTGAGAACTTATTCGCGCTCATTGCGATTTTCTCTCTGTCATAGTCCTTTGAATTAATAAGCTTAAGTATAGTGTTAAGTCCTGTCTTAAACTCTTCTTCATTTGTAAAAAGACACCCGTTAACGCCTTCATCAACAACGTCATCAAGACACGGATCCTTCCTGCAAAGTAGCGGCAGCCCTGACGAAAGAGCTTCAATATAAGTAAGCCCCTGCGTTTCTGATGTTGAAGCGCTTGTAAAAAAGTCACCTGCGCAATAATACTTCCATACAATAGAAGGCTCAGCCATGCCTGCAAATGAAACTCTGTCCGTAACATTTAATTCTTTTGTAAGTTTTTTAAGGTTATCAAGCTCAGGTCCGTCTCCAACAACCAAAAGCTTTGTACCATCAGTATCATCTGATATATATTTTATTATTTCGTTAATATTTTTTTCTTTTGCAACACGTCCTAAAAAGAGAGCCAGCTTCTCATCATCATTAATACCGTATTCTTTTCTTAATGCGCTTCTCTCTTCTATGGAAAGCTTTTGTCTGAACTTTTCAAGTGCAATTCCGCTTGGTACTACAAATACAGGACATTTTGAATTGTATGAAAGAAGAAGCTCCTTAACCTTATCGGTAGGTGCAATAATTGCTTCACAGAATCTTGAGATAGTCTTGGAAAATTCAGCAACTGCCTTTGTTGCCACCTTTTTATGCAATACTCTTTCGCCGTTTTTATTAAATTTAAGCTTTTTAAACCCTATATAATGCGTATAGTCTTCATACACAGTGTGATAGGTATGAACAATCGGAATATCACACTCATGTGCTATATGGTGTGCCATTAAAAATGTAGAAAATTCACACTGTGAGTGAACAATATCAGGTCTCCATTCAATTACTTTATCGTATATTTTGTTCATAAGTCCCACGCGGACTCTTGCTTCAGGATATACGAAATCGGCAGGGAGTGATGCGACTTCCCAGCCATCATCTGTGATTCTTGTCTGATGATCGGACGATAAAGCCAAAAGCTTTACTTCATGTCCTCTTGCCCTCAGTCCATACATTAAGTTGTTAATCGATGTAACAACGCCATTAATTGCATCAGTATTCCAGTCTGATGTGATAAGTATCTTCATAATTCTTACACTTCGTTTAATGCATTCTCAATGTCTTTAATTAAGTCTTCCTTATCTTCTATTCCACAGGACAATCTGATAAGTCCTGCTGTGATTCCGCATTCCTTAAGCTGCTCATCATTCATCTGTCTGTGTGTTGCAGTTGCAGGATTTAAGCAGCATGAACGTGCGTCAGCAACATGCGTTTCGATTGCCCAAAGCTTAAGGCTCTTCATAAACTTAAGTGCTGCTTCCCTTCCACCTTTAATCTCAAATGAAACAACTCCACATGCACCGTTTTTAAGATATTTCATAGCTCTGTCATAATACCTGTCACCTTCAAGCAAAGGATATGTTACGAAGTTGACTTTATCATGTCCCTGTAAAAACTTAGCAACTGCTAAAGCATTCTCACAGTGCCTTGGAACTCTCACATGAAGTGATTCAAGTCCTAAATTAAGTAAATATGCGTTCTGCGGAGACTGAATGCAGCCTAAATCTCTCATAAGCTGGGAGGTTGCCTTAGTAATGTAAGCTCCTTCATTACCAAACTTCTCAGCATAAACAATTCCGTGATATGTATCATCCTTAGTAGTAAGTCCGGGATATTTATCAGCATGTGCCATCCAGTCAAAGTTACCGGAATCAACTATACATCCACCGACTCCTGCGCCATGTCCGTCCATATATTTTGTTGTTGAATGTGTAACTATGTCTGCGCCCCATTCAATAGGTCTTAAATTAATTGGTGTAGGGAATGTATTATCAACAATAAGCGGTACACCATGCTCATGAGCAACTTTGGCAAAGAGTTCTATATCAAGAACAGTAAGTGCAGGGTTTGCAATAGATTCGCCAAACATAGCACGTGTATTATCCTTAAATGCAGCGTTAAGCTCTTCTTCAGTTGCATCAGGTGATACAAATGTTGATTCTATGCCCATCTTCTTAAGTGTATGTGCAATTAAGTTGAATGAGCCGCCATAAATTGATGAGCTTGCAACAATGTGGCTTCCTGCTTCACATATGTTAAAAAGTGCCATAAACGTTGCTGCCTGTCCCGAAGAAGTAAGCATTGCCGCGCTTCCACCTTCAAGCTTTGCTATTTTAGCAGCGACATAATCGTTAGTCGGATTCTGAAGTCTTGTGTAGAAATAGCCTTCTGCTTCAAGATCGAAAAGCTTCGCCATATCCTCACTTGTATCATATTTAAATGTTGTACTCTGAATTATCGGAATCTGTCTTGGCTCACCATTACCCGGTCTGTATCCGGCCTGTACACACTTTGTGTTTATTGAATAATTGTCCATAACTATTAGCCCCTTTGTTGTATAGCATATTGAATTATGTAAACTTTCTCACTTTAAACTGATAAATTTTAACATTAAAATCATAAAGTCGCATAATCCCTTATATAATACTATAATTTGTGTACTTAAACAACTAATATAAGTTATCTTGTATTATTAAATTTATGAAAAATATAATAAAAATAAACCTCAGGAATATGTTTCCTAAGGTTTAAATTCACCAACAATCAATATCAGATTCAAAGCTTATCTCTCTTCCCTGAAATACGGAAGTCCAAGACTCTGTGGTGGCTGATTTTCCCTCTTACTTCTCATACTTGTAATTACAAGTACGATGAGTGTTACTACATAAGGAATCATCTTGTAAAGCTCCTGGTATTCCATATGCTCCATTCCTGTTGGAATATATAAATACAAAATGTACAATCCACCAAAAAGGAATGATGCAAGTATACCGATATTAGGTCTCCATATTGTGAATATTACAAGTGCTATTGCAAGCCAGCCTCTGTCTCCAAACGCATCATTTGACCAAACGCCACAGGCATAATCCATTACGTAATAAAGTCCGCCAAGACCTGCTATCATACAGCCTGCACATGTAGCGACATATTTGTATTTAATAACATTAATACCTGCTGCATCTGCAGTATTCGGATTTTCACCGACTGCACGTAAATGAAGTCCAAGTCTTGTTTTATTTAGAATGTATGAACAAACAAATGCAATTATTATGGCAAGGTATGTCAAAAATCCGTAAGATAAAAATACTTTACCAAAACCTCCCAAATTTGATGCAAAAGGAAGCGATTTAGAAAAACAGGCACTCGTAGCGGAAAGTGCAATTGATGGCACATCTGCACCGGAAAGCTTAATTAATGAACCTCCAAAGAAGTTACCAAAGCCAACACCAAATGTAGTCATCGCAAGACCTGTTACGTTCTGATTTGCACGAAGCGTAACAGTGAGGAAGCAAAACAGTAATCCCATTAACAGCGAACCAATAAGGCAACAAAGCATAGGAATAAGTACTGCAAGGAATGAATTTACATTTCCTCCTGTTGACTTTTCATAAAAGAATGAGCCGATAACACCTGAAATAGCGCCTACATACATGACACCCGGGATTCCCAGATTTAAGTTTCCGGATTTTTGTGTCATGATTTCTCCGGTACTTCCGTACAAAAGCGGAATACCCTGTACTACGGCTCTTGGAATAAATGCAGATAAAAATGACAACATTTTACTTTTCCTCCTTTCTTACCTTTGTGTGGGAATGATTCTTCTTAAGCTTATAAGTAATAAAGAACTCACACCCGATTATAAAGAAAAGAATTATTCCGGTAAGGATATCCGAAAACGACTGGTTCAACCCAAAATTCGTAGAAATCTCGCTCGCGCCTCTTCCCATAAATACTATGAGAAAGCTTGACAATATCATTGAGAGCGGATTAAATTTTGCCATCCATGAAACTAAAACTCCTGTAAAGCCCTGTCCACCCGCAATCGTAGTTGTAATAGTGTGGTTAATGCCGCCGACAAGTAAAAGTCCTGCAAGACCGCATACAGAACCTGATAAAATCATAGTTCTTATAATTACTTTTTCAACTTTTATACCGACATACTTTGCAGTTCTTTCCGACTCTCCGACTACAGAAACCTCATATCCATGTCTTGAATAATTAAGGTATACGTACATAAAAAGCGTAACAATGACCGCAACTACAATGCTTAAAAGATACTTTGAACCAAATATCTGAGGAAGCCATCCGACATTAGAGTCCTGGTTAATAATACCAATTTTGCCCGACCCCTTAGGGACCTCCCAGACAATCGTGTAAAATGCAACAAGCTGTGTTGCGATATAGTTCATCATAAGTGTTGATAATGTTTCATTTGTATTCCACTTAGCCTTGAACAAAGCAGGAATTACGCCCCATATTGCACCGGCAAGAATGCTTGAAATTATCATAAGGATAATTACAACTGCATTAGGCAACTTATCAGAAAGAGTTATCATGCACGCTGCTGATGCAAGACCTCCGATTAACACTTGTCCTTCACCACCGATATTCCAGAATCGCATTTTAAATGCAGGTGTAAGTGCAAGTGAAATAATCAAAAGAATTGAAATGCTCTGAAGAGTAACCCATGTCTTTCTCGTACTTCCGAATGCACCAAGAATAATTGATTTATACACCTCTATCGGGCTTATTCCCGTAGTAATCATAGTTATTATTCCGCAAAGCACCAGTGCAAGTAAAATAGCAACAGCCCTTAATACCAAAGCATCCTTTGTTGAAAGTGCTTCTCTTTTTACAATATGAAACAACGGTTCACGCTTTTTTTCATTCATTTGAAGTACCTCCAACCTTTGTCATCAAAAGACCTACTTCGTTCTTATCAGCTTTTCTTCCGTCAACTATTCCGCTGACTTCTCCGCCGCAAAGAACTAAAATTCTATCTGATAATTCAAGTAAAACGTCCAAATCCTCTCCGACAAATATTACTGCTACCCCGGCTTTTTTCTGCTGATTAATCAGATCATATATTGTATATGACGAATTAATATCCAATCCTCTTACTGCATATGCCGTAAGTAATACAGTAGGTGCCGATGCGATTTCACGTCCTACCAAAACCTTCTGAACATTTCCTCCTGATAAACGTCTTACAGGTGTCTCAATTGAAGGCGTAACAACCTTTAAATGATCTACAACACTTTCTGCAAGTGCCTTTGGAGCCTTTCTGTCAGTAAAGAATTTATTTCCGTTTCTGAAAGAACGAAGCATCATATTGTTCGTTAAGTCCATATTGGCAACAAGTCCCATTCCAAGTCTGTCTTCCGGGACGAATGAAAGAGACACGCCCATTTCAGCAATCTTTCTTGGATCCTTTCCAAGAAGCTGTTCTCTTTTGCCGTCGTCTTCAATATACTCAATGCTTCCGTTCTCAACAACCTGAAGTCCTGCAATAGCTTCAAGAAGCTCCTTTTGTCCACAGCCTGAAATTCCCGCAATACCAAGTATTTCACCGCTGTTTAAGCTAAATGAAACATTATTTAATTTAATAACTCCGTCTTCCGAACGTACTGTTAAGTTTTTAACTTCAAGTCTTTTCTTAGGATTTACAGGCTCAGGTCTTTCGATATTAAGTGATACGGCGTGTCCTACCATCATATCAGTCATCTGCTGAACGGTAGTTTCTTTTGTAATCATGTCCCCGACATATTTGCCTTTTCTTAATACCGCAACTCTGTCCGATAAAGACAAAACCTCATGCATTTTATGAGTGATAATTACAATTGCCTTGCCATCATCCCTCATATTTCTTAAAACATTAAACAGCTTTTCTGTTTCCTGCGGAGTAAGTACTGCTGTAGGCTCATCAAGAATAAGAATGCTTGCACCCCTGTATAAAACCTTGACTATTTCAACTGTCTGCTTTTCGGAAACAGACATATCGTAAATCTTTTTATCGGGATCAACATCAAAACCGTACTTATCACAGATCTCTTTTATCTTTATTGATGCTTCCTTAAGATTAAGCTTTCCTTCAAGACCTAAGATAATGTTTTCTGTAGCAGACAATACATCAATAAGCTTAAAATGCTGATGAACCATACCTATTCCAAGTCTGAACGAATCCTTCGGTGAAGCGATAAGTTCTTCCTTGCCGTTAATAAATATCTTGCCTTCATCCGGATAATATATTCCGGAAAGCATGTTCATAAGCGTAGTCTTTCCGCTTCCGTTTTCGCCAAGAAGAGCAAGTATCTCACCGTTATAGATGCTCATATTAATGTCTTCATTAGCTACAACTGAACCGAATGTTTTTGTGATGTTCTTAAGTTTTACAGCTGCAGTTCTTTCCACGTCTTTATCCTTTCAACCCTTCTTAAAGCTAAAGGGCAGCATAAAAATGCTGCCCTTTTAAATTAATACATATTAGAATGCTGTATCAAGAAGCTCGATACCGTCAATGTTTATGTTGAAGTATGGAGCTGAACGGAAGTCAGCACCTGACTCAACAAACTCGCCATCGATGACTACTTCATGATCGCCTTCATAATTAGCATCTGTATCAACGTCAGCCATGTATGAATCTAAAGTCTTTCCTTCTACAGTAAATGTAGCTGTATCAAATACTTTAATCTTGCCTGCAATGAGATCAGCCTTAGCTGCATCAATTGCTTCCTGTGTTCCTGCTGCAGGAGCGGTCTTGCCGAGCTCTGTTAATGCAACCGAACCTGTCTCGAGGCTTCCTGTGTAGTCTGTAGCAATTTCAGTACCGTTAGCAACTGCATCTAAGCAATATTCAAAGTATGGCTGCCAGTCAATTCTTGATGAAACGATAAATGTGTTAGGACAAGCTGACTCTGTTGAACCGTTGTATGAAACGTTAGGAACACCGGCTGTCTCACATGCTGTAGGAGCACCCATTGAATCAGCGTGCTGTGAAATAAGAACGCAGCCATCCTCGATAAGCTTGTTAGCGCCTTCCTTCTCAGCTGTTTCATCATACCATGAACCTGTGAATGTAACCTTCATTGTAGCTGATGGGCAAACTGACTTAGCACCTAAGTAGAATGATGTATATCCTGAAATAACTTCTGCATATGTATATGCACCGATATAACCCATTACTGCTTCTTCTTCCTTAATGTCACCCTTCTCAATCATCTCATTGAGTTTCATACCTGCAGCGATACCTGCAAGATAACGGCCTTCGTATATTGAAGCGAATGCATTGTGGAAGTTAGCAAGACCTTCTGTATGAGCCTTTGTACCTGTAGCATGACAGAACTGAATCTCAGGGAATTCCTTTGCTGCCTCAATCATGTAATCCTCATGACCAAATGAATCGGCAAAAATGAAATTGCATCCTGCATCAGCGAGCTCACAAGCTGCCTCGTAACATTCTTGTCCTTCAGGAATATTTGTCTTAGTAAGGTATTCAACACCTAATGCTTCACATGCTGCCTTAGCTGCATTCATGAAGTTTAAGTCATAAGTTGAGTTCTCATCATGAAGGAAAATAAATCCTGCCTTCACACCCTCAAGTGAAGCCTTAGCTTCTGTAGCTGCTTCTTCAGTAGCTTCTGCTGTTTCTTCTGTAGCTTCTGTTGTTTCTTCTGTAGCAGCTGCATCTGTATTAGCCGGCTCATCAGCCTTAGCGCCACAGCCAACAAGCATTGAAGCTGTAAGTGCAACTGTCAAGAAAATGCCTAAAAATCTTTTCATAGTTTCTCCTCTCCCTTGTTAAGTACACATATTAAATTGTTATATAGGACTTTTATTTGTTTAAAAAAACAAACACCAAAAGTATATCGCGTGGTTCCTTAAAAATCAATTATCGGAATAGATATAAATATTACTTTTAGTGTCTATGTTTTAGGTATATTTTACATATTTCCTATCTCCTGCTTTTAATAAGCTTTTCACTGTAACCTGCTGCAATTAATGCAATACATGCTCCGACAACTCCAAGAATTATGTTAACTAGTAGCATATTCTTAACTCCAAATGCATCAAGTAGAAATCCGCCTATTGAGCTTCCTACAACATTACCCGCAACTATCGCTCCGGCCATAAGTGCCTGGCCGGTTGTTCTGTCCTTTTCATCAACCATATCCTCTGTATAGTATACTGAAGCCGATGCAAAAATAGCAAAGCTGAAAATCTGGAACAGCTGAGTTATGTAAATCATATTTATCGTTCCGGACAAATAATAGCCGGTCGCCTTAAGAACATATCCAATTGCGGCAATGCATAATAATTTAACTGAATTGATCTTCTTAATAAGAAATGCAAAGCAAAACAGTACAGGTACTTCAACCATTGCCTGTATTGCCATTGTCGTACCAAGATTTGTCGAATCGCCTCCAAGATTGTTAATGATCTGAAGTCCAAAATTACATGTAATATTATGAGTTGATGACAAAAGAATGAAGCCTAAAAGCATCATAAGAAAGATTTTGTTATCCTTGATGAAGCTTCCACCATTCTTACAATTTGCATCTGGATTTTGAGTAATTTCATTGGTATCAGCTGCAGCTGATTTATTATTTTTTACCCGGTTGATTTCAGAAAGCTTAGCCGTGTCTTTATTCAAGTCATACGGCATGCTGCAGATAATAAAAATAAAGAAAAGCGCAACTGTGACTCCAAGCGCAGGTACAACCTTTGTTCCATAAATTGCAGCAAGATTTCCTGCAATAAGTGAAATCAAAGCATACATCAGAGAGCCTGTTCCTCTTGCAACTCCAAAATTTATGTTCTCACCAGCATTCTTATAATAAAACAGGGCACTATTAATAAACGGCATAATAAGGTTTGCAATCAGTGTCATCATTCCGATTGCAATTATTGAAAATATAGGACCGCCAAAGAAAAGCATAAGAAGGCATACGATAGCAAATAATGCCGCACAAATTATCGACATGTTTTTCCATGAGTATCTAGCATTTCTGTCACAAATCCGCCCAAGAATTGGCTGCAAAATGGCTGAAATCACGCCAAATGAAGCAGACATGAATCCAATTGCAATATTCGAAACCCCTTCTTCTAATAGGTATAATGACATAAAGCCCATTCCGATACAAAAAAGCATCCAGAACAGGCCTTGAATGATTATATATTTAGTATTTACAGTCAGCTTCATATTATTAAACCTTTACATATCTGTATTTTTAATATATTTCCGACACTTGATTTATTATAACTATGAAAAATAAAGCAATCAACTATTTATCAGATTTACAATTTTTTAAATTACAGCAGCCCGAATTAGGACATCCTATGCATTTTGAACCTTTTTTCTTTTCTTTTACAATATAAAAACCTGCCGCTCCTACCAATACAATTAAAACTATAACAATAATAATATTTGCCATTTGCGCTCCTTTCATAAAAACACGTGGTTAGTCAATTCTAACCCACTAGAGTTTATTATAACTAACCACGTGTTGTCAATATGAAAACAAGGAAAATATATTAATCAATTACTTTATAACCCTGATCAACTACTGCCTGTTTTAATGTATCGAAAGAAACTTCTTTGCTAAGAATTACGATAGCCGTTCCATTTTCATGGCTTACTAACGCACTGTCAACACCATCAATTGCTTCCAATGCATTTTTTACATGCATCTCACAATGCCCACACATCATTCCTTCGATTTTTAATGTCTTTTCCATTGAATTTTCCTCCGTTTGAATATTATTTTCTATTCCATTATTAAAATCGTTTTCCTCTATTACTTTGTCAGCTTTAGAATCACTAAGAACTATTGTATTTACATTTTTAGCTTTATTCAGTTTAACAAAGTTTAATCTAAGTGCATTTGTTACAACAAAGAAGCTCGAAAGACTCATTGCAGCTGCTGCAAACATTGGATTTAACTGCCATCCAAGAAATTTTATAAACACACCGGCAGCTAAAGGAATACCGATTACATTATATATAAACGCCCAAAACAGATTTTCATGAATATTCTTAAGTGTTGCTCTGCTAACAAGTATTGCTTTTGTAACATCACTAAGAGAGTTTTTCATAAGCACAACATCTGCAGCATCGATTGCCACATCTGCACCCGCACCAATTGCCATACCAATATCAGCACTTGTAAGTGCAGGAGCATCATTTATTCCATCGCCGACCATAATAACCTTTCCTTTTTTCTTAAGGTTATTAATTACCCCTGCCTTGCCATCAGGAAGAACTCCTGCAATCACTTCATCAACACCGGACTTACTTCCTATTGCCTTAGCAGCTATTTCGTTATCACCCGTAAGCATGACTACATGAATGCCCATATTCTGCATCTCTTGTATTGCATACGGGCTGTCTTCTTTAATCGTATCCGCAACGGCAATAATACCTATAAGTTCTTCGTTATATGCAAAAAGTAATGGCGTTTTTCCTTCACTTGAGAGAGACTCCGATTTGGCTCTTATCTCATCAGATACATTGATTTTTGCACTGATAAACTTATAGCTGCCACCAAGAATTCTTTTTCCGTTATATATTGCCCTAAGTCCATTTCCCGGCAATGCCTCAAATTCAGTGATTTCTTTTGCGATAATTTTTTCACAATCAGCTTTTAGATTGACAGCCTTTGCAAGAGGATGTTCACTTCTTTTTTCAAGTGAATAGGCAATCGTTAACAGTTCCTCTTCACTCTTATTATCTGCAGGAATAATATCTGTAACCTTTGGTTCTCCTTTAGTTATCGTTCCCGTCTTATCAAGGGCAACAATTTGCACCTTGCCGGTTTCCTCAAGTGACACCGCCGTCTTAAAGAGAATTCCGTTTTTTGCCGCTACTGAGTTACCAACCATAATCGCAACAGGAGTTGCAAGACCAAGTGCACAAGGGCAGCTGATGACAAGAACGGCAATTCCTCTTGCCAAAGCAAAACCAATATTTTGTCCAAGGACAAGCCAAGCAATAACAGTTAACGCAGAAATTAAAATCACGGTCGGAACGAATACTCCCGAAACTTTATCTGCAATCTTAGCAATCGGCGCTTTTGTAGATGCGGCATCGCTGACCATTTGAATAATTTGAGCCAGGGTTGTGTCTTTGCCTATTCTTGACGCCTCACAACGAATATAACCGGATTGGTTAAGTGTTCCTGCACAAACCAAATCACCGGCCTCTTTATCAACAGGAATACTCTCGCCGGTCAAAGTCGATTCATCAACTGCTGAATTACCTGAAACAACAGTCCCATCAACAGGAATGCTTTCGCCCGGACGCACAACAAAAATGTCGCCAATAACAACCCGATCAATCGGTACAATAATTTCTGTTCCGTCTTTATAAAGCGTTGCCGTCTTTGGAGCAAGCTTCATTAATCCTTTAAGCGCATCTGTTGTTTTGCCCTTTGCACGTGCCTCAAGCATTTTACCGATAGTGATAAGCGTAAGTATTGTTGCTGCAGATTCAAAGTAAAATTCATGCATGTATGTGATGACAAGGTCTGAGTTGCCTTTTACCAGCGCATCAGTCATTGCAAAAAGCGCAACTGTACTGTAAACAAACGCTGCCATGGAACCAAGAGCAACCAAAGTGTCCATATTCGGTGCACGATGCATTAGTCCTTTAAATCCACTAATGAAAAACTTCTGATTAATTACCATAATGATGCCGGTTAACAAAAGCTGCACAAGCCCCATTGCAACGTGGTTATCATCAAAAAACGGCGGCAATGGCCATCCCCACATCATATGTCCCATTGACACATACATAAGTACAATCCAAAAGCCAAGAGACATTAATAAACGCCTTTTTAAAACAGGCGTTTCCCTATCCTTAAGACTTTCCTCATCAGGTGAATAATCTATGGTTTTTGCATTAATATTTTTAGGTGTCGCATCGTATCCTGCATTACGTACAGCCACAATAATCTCATCAGAGGTTGCCGTTCCCTCAACTCCCATTGAATTAGTGAGCAGACTAACTGAGCATGAAGTAACTCCATCAACATTCAAAACTGCCTTTTCAATGCGGGCTGCACATGCAGCACAGCTCATACCGGTTACAGCATATTGTTCCATAATTAATTTTCTTCCTTCTATTTCATGAGCTTCTGCAAAGTTGCAACTAACTCATCAATTACATCATCTTTACCTTCGCGAATATCTCTTGCTACGCATCCTTTAATGTGATGTGCAAGCAACTCCTTATTAAATGCATTTACCGCAGCATTCACAGCGGCTGATTGTACCAAAATATCTGCACAATATGCATCTTTTTCAACCATCCCTTTAATTCCCCGAATCTGTCCTTCAATCCGATTCAGGCGGTGTATAAGCTTCTTTCTCTCTTCTTCTGTGCGCGCCGTTGTCTTAAAGCAACAGCATATTTCGTTTTCATTTGTCATATCTATATCTGTTGCGTTATCTGCAATAGTTTCTTTATTCATATATGCCACCTTATCAATCATAATTAATCCGCTTCCATTATACCCCGCCAGGGTATTTATATAATATACCCCATAAGGGTATATGTCAACTGTAAAAACAACAGAAAAGCCCCACAACTTAATGTGGGGCTGATAAGTATAATTCAAGCTATATTCCTATTATTAATTGTCATAGAATGCTTCAAACACTTTTTAGTAACCCTAACAGTTCACTATAATTATTCTTCTCTTATAAAGATCGTATTATCCTGATCACTAATTAATTTTCCATCTTCATAATAGTATTCCGACTTAATAGATGATCCATCAAAATCTGTAACAATCCTTACTTTTTTCCCATCAAAGGTGTAAGTTAACGGATAAGTCTTATCTGCTCGATACAATGTTCCAGAAAGCACCATATTTAATTCGATACAGTAATACATATCACCATGGTCTGGAACCCATCTTCCTACTACACCCATATTTTCATCTGCATTACCACTATCCGTATTTTCTGCTACTGCACTTGAAGATCCTGCAATGCACTGGTCTATAAAATCAATGTTTGCACCAACATAGTCATATCCAGCATTAACATCTTCATCCCATATTTGCATTATACTTGCTTCAAGCTCATCAAAACCTTCAATTTGAGCTTTAACTACAATCTGAATATCTTGTACCACGGAATAGTCTACTACCCCAGCGTCATTAGTCCTTTTTCTAACACTTGCCTTGTACTCAGGTAATTTATCCTCTTTAATAGCTCCTCTTATTGAGCCTATTTCAACCTCCGACGACTCCACTATTCCCTGATATGTTTTTCCACCTAAATCAAGGCTGAGTTCAGTGTCTGTGTTGCAAGGCATATGATCTGTATTACCATCTGCAAGTCTAGTGCACATTTCTTGATATATCTGATCAAACGCATCTTGGTTATCTTTTATCAACTCATCATAAATTTGAATTGACATATTACGTAAGGCATTAGTGTTTTCCTGTGAAAGATAAATCTTCTGCTGACTTTTATCATTTGCCCCAAGTGTCAGTACAGATGGTATTAACAAATTTTGCGTTTCAATTCTACAGCTGCGAACACTATAATCTAAGCTTACACTTTCCAATTCTAGCGTTTGTGGTGAGTATTTCTCTGTAATTCTTATTTCAATATTTCCAACATTATTGAGATTCTCTTTATTCTCGCCAGTTTCAGTATTAGCATTCGCCTGAGAGTCAACTGCTGTCTTTTCTGTAGAAGTAGCACTATCTGTGCTTGCACTTTCTCCACAAGCTGTTAATCCCAATACCAGTATAAGCGCAACCAGCGCTTTTATCATTTTGCTTTTCACAATACTTGACCCCTTTTCTCAAAAAAGGTCTGGCATTGCTGCCAGACCATCTACACTAGTTTATCTTTTCAACCTTCATATCTCCAGCAACAAGTTTGCCATCTTGATACTTCATTACAGTATTTGGTAGTTTACCAGCTCTCATAACAAGAGTAACCTCATCACCATTAACTGTATAATCAAAAAGGATTGCACCACCTAAATTTTCACGACCTGTTCCATCTTCGTAGAATTCAAATGATACATCATTAAGACCGGTCTTATCTTTCCAAGTGCCTACTATAACACTTGCAAGATCAGATGTCGAGTCAGAAGATGATACCGATTCAGTTGCGGAAGTTTCATTTCCGTAAGAATATGTAATCTTTGTCTCAACAGTTCCAGAAGATGGTCTGCAATTCATCTGAGTAACGTTTCCCTGTGAATCATATGTATATCTGGTAAATCCTTCTAAAAACTTTGAATCCAAATTTTCTGGTGAAAGCCCCTGTGAAAGACCATCCTTGTACGATTCAATACTTTCCACTAAACCTAATGAATTATATGTGATTACATCAATATATCCATAACTTGTAATCATTTCATTTGATCTAGTTGTAGCATTATATCCTTCTGTTTGAAAAGTTTTGATGAGAAATAGCTTATTATCTTTTTTATCAGTTGAAAAGCTTATATTTTTTGCTTCATTATTATTAATATTTTTCTCCAACTGGTAGTTCATGCCTTGAATACCAGCGTCTAATATGCCATTAACTCCTTCGTATAGCGACCAAGATAGATTTTTTGTGTCACATACCGAAATATTGCCTGATCCATCAGTTACTAAATTACCATCTGATACATTATCTTTATTGTGTAATACAACTCGATATTATATTGCATTATATTTTTATATTTTCTGTCAATTTATAATGATTACAAAAAGGAGTCACTTTGTATGAACAACAATGACAAAATTGTAATCAAAAAGCGTGGGGATGACGGCAACAGAGTCATTACCATCAGAATTAAAGAAGATCTTCTACGTGAGACAGATAATATTGCTACAGAATGCAATTATTCCCGCAATGAATTAATATGCTTGCTCTTAAAGCATGGAATCAAAAATATCGAAATAGAAAAGTAAAGCTCTTTACTTTCCGCGAATACCCTTGAAGCAAAAATTACCTACTATGGTTCCCGGCTGCTCTTTAAGTTCCATTATTGATTTCCTACGAAAATACTTTTTTCAATGAAATGATATCTACAGAAAGTTCGCACATACTGAGGCCAATACAACTGTAAAAATACCCGAAACTGCAATTGCAAGGCCGCTCATGGCTCCTTCTACTTCACCAATTTCGATTGCCCTGGCAGTTCCGATTGCGTGAGAACTGGCCCCAAAGGCAAGTCCCTTTGAAATAGGTTCTTTGATATGAAATATTTTGCATATTATATCGCCAAAAACATTTCCAAGAACTCCTGTAATGATGATGACAGCTACCGTAATTTCTACATATCCGCCAAGTTCTTCTGATACCCCCATTCCAATTGCTGTGGTAATGGACTTTGGAAGAAGGGTTACATACTCCCTGTGAGACAAATGAAAAAGAACTGCAAGTCCAAATACCGTAGCAAGGCTGGTAATGGCCCCTGCAATAAGACCACATACAACCGCCAAGTAGTTCTTCTTCAGAAGTTCCCACTGCTCATATAAGGGAATTGCAAGGCAGACTGTTGCCGGTGTCAAAAGATAACTTAGATACTTGGCACTTTCCTGATATACTTCATATTCCACGTTTCCCATTGCAAGCACAGTAATGGAAATGATGATGGAGATCAGCAATGGGTGGAAAATCCCTATTTTCAATTTTTTCTTAAGTGCAATGCCGATTACATATGCAACAAGACTAAGTGCCAGTCCTGCAAACAATGATTCCTGAAAAAAATTATTCATCTTTCTTTTTTCCTGCCTTTCTGATAATGATTTGAGACACCCATCCCGTGGCAACCATAACTGTAATAATCGTCACTGCAGTAATGATGCTGACAGGTAATAAGATTGGCTGTAACCTCCCCCAGGTTGTCATCAGTCCAACTCCCGCTGGAATAAACATGATTGGCATGATCTCAATCAAAAATTTGCCGGTTTCCTTCACTGACTCTAATTTAATTACCTTAGTCATGAGTCCCAAAAACAAAATGATCATTCCATAAATACTTGCAGGAATCGGTAACGGCAAAAGGCATTTCAATATTTCCCCCAAAAAGGAAATTAACAAAATAATTAAAAATTGGTTGATGTATTTCATAATTCTAAACCGTCCTCCACAAAAACATAATGTTTCTCAAAATAGGCTTTACATTTTTCACGATCATGATCTACAAGCCCACTGATTAGCAGGGCATGTATGTCAACCAATGCTTTTCTTGAGTCAGCATCTGTATGACCAATCACTTCTGGTATCAGTTCCATATAAGCTTCACCAATAGGCTCCATTAAGGTTCTGAATAAAGTATTATCCGTCAAAAGCATCAATTTTCGATGAAAGATCCTGTCATACTCAGCAAATTCTTCTTTTGACGCAGTTATCATGCCATCTAAAATACTCTGAAAATCTGCGACTTCCTCCTTTGTAAGGCCTCTGTCCATGATCAATTCACATACCGAATAGGAAATCACTTTTCGTACTTGGATAATTTCAGCCTTAGAAGTGGATTTTAATGCAAGCATAGCCTTGATAATCATTGAAATGGATGGACCTGGATCTTTTGAAACATAATTGCCAGAACCATGCCTGCTTTCAACGATACCTATGCCTCGAAGAATACTGATTGCTTCTCTGGTGGAATTTCTGCTGATTCCTGTTTTCTGAGCCAACTCACGCTCTGACGGAATCTTGCTCCCCACAATCAGTTGACCGTCTGAAGCCATCTGGTATAAATAGTCTATAGCCTTCTGGTATTCACTATTTGTTTGATTACTCATGTTTGATCTTATACCTCACATAGAAAAATGACTGGTAGTACCACTTAGTCCTATCAGTATATCACACACTTTGTATTCAATCAATGGCAATCTCCCAACCAGTAGGATTGTCAAATGCTAACCCATTAACCATTGCCTTCGGCTATATCCTTCCCACTACCGGGACGGATTCGGGACTTTAACCCGTTAGAAACGTGCGCCGCTAGGCGTACTAGCAAAAGACCTGTCCAAACATATGGACAGGTACTTATATTTTTTGTTGTTTTGTTTTAGGTCTCATATATAGATTTTATAACTAAGTCTCACTGAATCTCATCTACGCATGAGACTCAGTGAGACTATGGTGAGACTGCAATGAGACTTTCCTAAGCTAAATACTCACGAATGTTCAGCACAATAAAATTATTTGCTGGCTGCATCCGTTTTCTTCCTTTTCTCCATGAATTTTATGATATCATCTGCTCCCTGTAAGTAGGTAACATTGATTGGTACACGAGGTGTTCTGTCGTTGGCAGATTCTTCAATCGCATCGGCAAACATCTCCACCTGTTTCTGACCGGATATGATAAAATTCTTAGTGATGCTTGAAGTTGCCATAAAACATCTCCTTTATTATGAATCTAAATTGACATCCACTTTTAAACTTTTGAGAATACATGACAGAGCAACACAAAAAACGCAAGCTAATACTCCTAACCATGACTATGTAATTTTCTATATCTTAATTCCTAACTGTCGCATCATATAATACAGATTGTTGGTCCTAACACCGAAAGCCTTTGCCACATCTGGTATCTTAGCATTCCTATTAGGATTCTTTGTACTCAAACCACCTGATGATACCTCTGCTGTAATGATTGTATAATCATTTACCGCAGCCGCTGCAATCAACCAAGGGTCTGCAATATGCCCAGGAGCCCAAGCTTGTAAAGCCTGTTCCTTATATAAACCACAACTCTGCACATACTGCAAAACATCCTGATATTTACTAATAATCTCTGGCGTAACATGGTTACAGATTTCAAATCCTGTCTGCTTTCCTACCCACTCAGCCAAATCATCTTCACCTTTATCAATCTCAGCCTTTACCATATCAAGCAACGCCAGTCTTCCTGACTCAGTACGCTTCGATAGCTCGTCCCAATAGGTTGGTATCAAATCAAAAGCATAATACTGTCTATATGGTGCCATAAAGGAGTTGGAATCAATTAAAAACTTTTCTTCTACCATTCCACACCTCCAAGACGCTGCACTACATCAGAAAATGTCTTGCGGCTCGTATTTGTCAAGCGATATGCTTCTGTATAAGAAGTTCTCCCCATATTGATGCTTTCACACAACGCTCTTACAAAGCACCCATCTAAACGAGAACCCATAGTATTATAATAATTACCACCAGAACTCTCTTTGTTCTCTTTCATCTGATTGTAATTGTCGATTGCAGTCTGCACTACATGGTGATATTCATCTTGTTTTATCTTCTTACAATCCATTGCTTTTCTTGCAATAACAATCTCACCACAACGGAAATACTTCGCTAGTTCTGTAATGGTTGCATACACATCCATATCATTATTGCTAGCATTCCATTTATTCAAGAATATACTCTTTGGTACAATTAACTCTCCAGCTACTGCATTACACATTACTTCCGTAGCACTCACACCATCCACACGATTTTGTCTGTCATTAAACAAATCATCTTCGCCAATCCAAATATGAGCCACTTCATGTAATAGAGAGAATAACTTAGCACCATTAGAATCTGCTGTATTAATAAATATAAGCGGAGCCCATTCATCTACCATAGCAAACGCTCTGAACTCATTTACATCCAATGCACGATGTGTATTCTTTCCTACCACACCGCTCATCATCACAACTACCCCACATTCTTCCAGCTTTCCTCTGATGTAACTGAAAACTTCTCTAGGGTCCTTACATTTCTCGTACCAAGTATCTTCTAAGTCTAAATCATTGCGAATTCTATCAACGATAACACTGGCATCCTTAACACCCTTCATACAACCAACAACAGGCAACACATCAAACCCCATCTCCTGTCTGTAATCCTTCATCCAATCCTGAACACTTTCCATTTCATGAATTGTATCAATCAGGTTACGACTTGGATTGGCAAGCTGAATACTATCCACAGTACGATATTCCAGTAATTCAATCTGTTCTACTGGCGGTGTCTGCAAGA
This sequence comes from Lachnospiraceae bacterium, assembly GCA_004552595.1. Classification (GTDB taxonomy): domain Bacteria; phylum Bacillota; class Clostridia; order Lachnospirales; family Lachnospiraceae; genus UBA2868. Next base: position 37,294 of record SFNX01000002.1, read on the forward strand.
AGAAATATCCCAATGGAATATTGGCTTTCTTACTAAAATCCTCTATCTGATTAAAGGTCGGAGTCTTAGTACCATTAAGCCACTGTGTTATGTTGTTCATCATTTTATCGCCAAGTTTTTCTTCTTGTGTTTGACTTAAAGCCCAGCTAATTATTTCTGGCTGAATATTCACATTCACTGCTGGCATAGCACTACCTCCTTCCAATCAAACTTTTCTAATGTAATTATATCAAAATAATCAGTTTTGCACCAACTTTCTCAAAAAAAGCTGAATTGGAATCCGAGGTTCCAGTTTGAAAAAGTAAATCCCTGCTCCAGATATTTCTTGCCATAATTTTTCTCCTTTTCAAACGCAAAAATACCGCCCTGTAAATTCACAAGACGGTATCTCAAAATAAAAAAGGTGTATGGATTTGATTTCTCTTTTTCCATACACCTTTATGGTTACTATTAAATTGTTACCAAAAAATTGATATTAAAGTAATCGCAATAACTGAATAAGTTCATGTTTGCAACAAAATTTCTGTGAATTTTTTGTAGTGTGCTTTTCGATCATATAGTCACGTCTTTTCCTTTTTCCATCAGTTTGTCCGTTTGAAAATCTGTGATTATGTCGTTGTTTTCAGTAATCCTCTGATAGACGCACAAAATGAAACTAGGGAAAGCAAAATGCTTTCCCTAGCAGAACTATATATATTGTTGCCTAATTCCTCTTTTCCGCAATCGCTGCCTGTGCTGCTGCAAGTCTTGCGATTGGTACACGGAATGGAGAACATGATACATAATCGAGTCCAATCTTGTGGCAGAACTCAACTGAAGTTGGGTCGCCGCCATGCTCACCACAAATACCAACGTGAAGGTTAGGGTTAACCGGCTTTCCAAGTTCGATTGCCATTTCCATGAGCTTTCCTACACCTGTCTGGTCAAGCTTAGCAAATGGATCGTTCTCGAAAATCTTAGTGTTGTAGTAAGCCTCAAGGAACTTTCCTGCATCATCTCTTGAGAAACCAAATGTCATCTGTGTAAGGTCGTTAGTACCGAAGCAGAAGAAATCAGCTTCCTTAGCGATTTCATCAGCAGTAAGTGCTGCTCTTGGTATTTCAATCATTGTACCAACTTCATACTCAAGGTTGATTCCTGATGCTGCGATTTCTTCATCTGCTGTCTTAACTACGATAGCCTTAACCTGCTTAAGTTCCTTAACATCACATACGAGCGGAATCATGATTTCAGGCTTTACATTCCATTCAGGATGTCTCTTAGCTACAACAACTGCTGCTCTGATTACAGCCTGAGTCTGCATTTTAGCAATTTCAGGATATGTTACTGCAAGTCTGATTCCACGGTGACCCATCATAGGGTTAAACTCGTGAAGTGAATTGATATATTCTTTAATCTGCTCTACGCTCTTGCCCTGCTTATATGCAAGCTTTGTAATATCCTTTTCCTCTGTAGGAACGAACTCATGAAGAGGTGGATCGAGGAATCTGATTGTAACAGGATTTCCTTCAAGTGCTTCATATAACTGTTCAAAATCTGACTGCTGATATGGAAGAATCTTTGCAAGTGCTGCTTCTCTTTCTTCTCTGGTATCAGAACAAATCATCTCACGGAATGCTTCAATTCTGTCTTCCTCAAAGAACATATGCTCTGTACGGCAAAGACCGATACCTTCTGCACCAAGTTCCCTTGCTTTTCTTGCATCCTGTGGAGTATCAGCATTAGTACGAACCTTAAGTGTTCTGTACTTATCTGCCCATGCCATTACTCTTCCGAATGTACCTGCAATCTGTGCATCAACAGTCGGGATAATTCCTTCATAGATATTACCTGTAGTACCGTCTATTGAAATCTCTGAACCTTCTGTGAAAAGAGTGCCGGCAAGTGTAAACTTCTTATTAGCTTCATCAATAATAATATCGCCACATCCTGATACACAGCATGTACCCATTCCTCTTGCAACTACGGCTGCATGTGATGTCATGCCGCCTCTTACTGTAAGAATACCCTGTGCTGCCTTCATACCTGTAATATCCTCAGGTGATGTCTCAAGACGTACAAGAACAACCTTTTCTCCTCTTTCAGCCCATTCAACTGCATCATCAGCAGTAAATACAACCTTACCGCAAGCTGCACCAGGTGAAGCTCCAAGTCCCTTGCCAAGAGGTGTTGCTGCCTTAAGTGCCTTATCATCAAACTGAGGATGAAGAAGTGTATCAAGGTTACGAGGATCAATCATTGCAACTGCTTCTTCTTCTGTCTTATGTCCTTCATCAACAAGGTCACATGCAATCTTTAATGCAGCAGGAGCTGTTCTCTTACCGTTTCTACACTGAAGCATGTAAAGCTTCTGGTTTTCAACTGTGAACTCCATATCCTGCATATCATGATAATGATTTTCAAGTATTTCACAAACTTTAATGAATTCAGCATATGCCTCAGGGAATTCTTTTTCCATCTGTGCAATAGGCATTGGTGTACGAACACCGGCAACTACGTCTTCACCCTGAGCATTCTTTAAGAATTCACCCATGAGCTTCTTCTCACCTGTTGCAGGGTCACGTGTAAATGCAACACCTGTACCTGAATTATTGTTAAGGTTACCAAATACCATCGGCATAACGTTAACCGCTGTTCCCCATGAATAAGGAATATCGTTATCACGACGATATACGTTAGCACGTGGATTGTCCCATGACTTAAATACTGCTTCAATTGCAAGCTTTAACTGGACAACAGGGTCTGAAGGGAATTCTTCGCCTAACTGCTTCTTATATTCTTCCTTAAACTGTACTGCAAGTTCCTTTAAATCATCAGCAGTAAGCTCAACGTCATAGGTTACACCCTTCTTCTCCTTCATTTCATCGATAAGCTGCTCAAAGTACTTCTTACCTACTTCCATAACTACGTCAGAGAACATCTGGATGAATCTTCTGTAAGAATCATATACAAAACGTGCGAAGTTAGGATCAGGATTACCTGCAATCATCGCAGCTACAACGTCATCATTAAGACCAAGGTTAAGAATTGTGTCCATCATACCAGGCATTGAAGCTCTTGCACCTGAACGAACAGAAACCAAAAGAGGATTCTTTAAATCTCCGAACTTCTTGCCGTTAACTTCCTCCATCCACTTAACGCCGTCTTCCATGATCTGATTCATGATTTCGTCGTTAATCTTACGTCCATCCTCATAATACTGAGTACAGGCCTCAGTTGTAACTGTAAATCCAAGCGGAACAGGAAGTCCTATCTCTGTCATTTCTGCAAGGTTTGCACCTTTACCACCAAGCAGATTTCTCATTGACATATTACCTTCTTTAAAGGTATATACCCATTTTTTTGCCATCATTCTACCTCCAAATCATATTTACAATCCGAAATCCTTATTAGAAAACGTTAAAATATAACCACCCAAATGATACAAATTTAAACAAAGCATAAAAAAAGCCAACTTACCCCCTCGGTAACTTGGCATCATTTATTAACTCCATTGTTAATTCCAAAATAAATACAATCATCTAAGGTCTCCAGATTGATTTTTCTTTATGCGAATATATTACCATATAATTTTAAGTTTGGCTATTAAAAAAAGAACCGAAAATACGAAAAAACTACAAAAATTTTCGAAATCCGGTTCTTTTTACATAGAGTATATTAATAATACATTTTACGCCAAAGTGTTTTACTAAAACTCAAGCTTCTTTTCAAGGAATGCTGAAAGTTCATCAATCTTGATTCTCTCCTGCTCCATTGTGTCTCTGTCTCTTACTGTTACACAACCATCTGTCTCTGAATCAAAATCGTATGTTACGCAATATGGAGTTCCGATTTCATCCATTCTTCTGTATCTCTTACCGATAGTACCTCTGTCATCGAACTCAACATTCCACTTTTTAGCAAGCTCAGCATAAATCTTCTCTGCACCTTCATTAAGCTTCTTAGATAACGGAAGGATTCCGACCTTGACAGGAGCAAGTGCAGGATGGAAATGAAGTACTGTTCTTGTATCAGGCTTTTCAGGTGTTCCAACCTCTTCTTCATCATATGCTGCACAAAGGAAAGCAAGAACAACACGGTCAGCACCAAGCGATGGCTCAATAACATATGGAATGTATCTTTCCTGTGTCTCGTCATCAAAGTATGTCATATCTTCCTTAGATACATTCTGATGCTGTGTCAAATCATAATCTGTTCTTGAAGCAATTCCCCAAAGCTCACCCCAGCCGAATGGGAATAAGAATTCGATATCAGTTGTTCCTGTTGAATAGAACGAAAGCTCTTCAGGGTCATGATCACGGAGTCTCATCTCCTCTTCCTTCATGCCAAGAGAAATAAGCCAGTCTCTGCAGAAGCTTCTCCAGTAATTGAACCACTCGTCCTCTGTACCCGGCTTACAGAAAAATTCAAGCTCCATCTGCTCAAATTCTCTTGTACGGAATGTAAAGTTTCCCGGAGTAATTTCATTACGGAATGATTTTCCAATCTGACCGATACCAAATGGAACCTTCTTACGTGATGTTCTCTGTACATTCTTAAAATTAACGAAAATACCCTGAGCTGTTTCCGGACGAAGATATACTGTGTTCTTGGCATCCTCAGTAACGCCCTGGAATGTCTTAAACATAAGATTAAACTGTCTGATATCTGTAAAGTTGTGCTTGCCACATGAAGGACAAGGAACGTTGTTGTCTTCTACGAACTTAACCATGTCCTCATTTGACCATCCATCAACCGATGTCTCAAGAGTAATACCGTGCTCAGCTGCAAAATCCTCAATAATCTTGTCAGCTCTGAATCTCTCATGACACTCCTTACAATCCATCAAAGGATCCGAAAAACTTCCAAGATGTCCCGATGCCACCCATGTCTGTGGATTCATAAGGATAGCACAGTCAACGCCGACATTATATGGGTTTTCCTGAATAAATTTTTTCCACCATGCTCTCTTGACATTATTCTTAAGCTCTACGCCAAGGTTACCATAGTCCCATGTGTTGGCAAGTCCGCCATAAATCTCAGAACCGGGATATACAAAACCTCTGTTCTTTGAAAGAGCTACAATCTTATCAAGTGTTTTTTCCATTACAATTCTCCTTTATTTAACTACTATATATGCAAGTCCGGCCGATTCCGACGAGACTCTGGCATTCCTTTCATCAATTACATCTACATTTGCAGATGTATATTCGATTTTTTTGGGGCTGTTTATTCTTACTACTTCACTTACAATTATTATATCTTCTTTTTGCATACCCATAAGGTCGTTTTTAGTAATTGTCTGTGTAGAGCCTCTTTTTTTAAGTACTGTCTCCGAAATTAATCCCTTATCATATGCATCATTAATAGAACCGTAATATGCGGTCGAATTATAAAACTCATTATAAGTGTCACAGCTGTCAAATAAAAGCGTTGCCTTTGCTTTTCCTTCACTAATATCAAGTTTCTTAAGTTCAACTTCACCCTTGCCGATATTAGTAGAATTATAGTCACTTATTTTCTCATTGAAGAAAGTCCTTAGTCCATCCTCTGAATATTTCTGAGTATCAAAGCTTTCTACAATAACGTCTGTAATCTTACCGTCTTCTTCAAAAAATAATGTAGTTTCAAAATATTCTTCTTTCGTATCAGCACCACATCCCGGAAGAGATATGGCAATAATACTGCAAAGAATTAAAAATAGTATTTTTTTCAAGGCTTGAACCTTTCTTAAGAATAATAATTAATCTATTATAATACTATTACATATACGCTTTCAACAAATTTGAGCAACTGAATTTAGCTATAATAACAATTCGGCACTTTTAAACGGTTTATCCGTACACCGCTTGAATAAATCTTTAGCAAAAGAAGCAAGTTCATCGATTGCATCCCCCGATAAAGTAAACGTATATAGTTTTTCAATACTTGAAGAAACTATGAAATCAATTGCAAATCTGACAGTACCACTTAAATTTATATTTCCAGGAATCCCCGGGAACTCGCCATTTATTACAAGTGCCTTTATTTCATAAATACTTCTTACAAGTCTGTTATCAAGGCTTTCTTTTATAATTGCCTTAATCGACTGAAATAAAAGCTTTAACATGAGTGTATCGTCGTTATTTTCCCTTGTATAGTAGCTTGCAACTTCAAGAAAATACATGCCAAGAAATGCACCTTCAAAATCTTCTCTTAATTCCTCAAAGTAATATGAAATCTCTGCATCCGCAAGATTATATGCATTCTTTCCTTCGTATAGTTTAAACTGTCCGAAGCAGAACCTGTTTGTCGCCGCCATCATTTTATTATTAAGACGTCTTGCACCTCTTGAAAAAGCCGTAATCTTGCCTCTTTCTTTAGTTAGTATTACAACACGCCTGTCATAATCGTTAACGGGGTATACTTCAAGTACCATACCCGTAACCTGAACCAAATTGTTCATTAATACTTATTCCTTATTTTCTACATATCCATAGTTTTTAAGAAGCATATCGGAATCTCTCCAGTTCTTTTTAACAGTTACAAAAAGCTTCAAATTCGTATGAGTGTCGATAAGGCGTTCAATCTCATATCTTGCCGCGGAACCGATTTTTTTTAGCATATTCCCCTGCTTGCCTATAATAATGCCTTTATGAGAATCTCTTTCACAAATAATTGTTGCATCAATATTGCATATCTCTTTCCCATATTTCATTCTGTCAATAATAACAGCAATTCCGTGTGGTATTTCATCATCAAGGCACTTAAGAGCTTTTTCTCTTATTATTTCTGCAACAATTGCCCTTTCAGGCTGATCTGTAACTGTATCTTCATCGTAAAATGGTTCCCCATATGGCAAATAACTCATAATTACTTTAATCAGTTCATCGCAGTTATCACCTTTAAGAGCAGATACAGGAACGATATCATTAAAGTTAATAAGGTCTTTATATGAATCAATTATTGCAAACATATCATTTTTAGAAACCGTGTCAGCCTTATTAATTACTAAAACAACAGGAACATTAATACTTTCAAGCTGTTTAGCAATATCTTTATCTCCTCTTCCAATAAAGGTTGAAGCCTCAACAAGCCAAAGCACAACATCCGCATCTTTCAATGTGGATGTTGCAGCTTTAACCATATATTCAGAAAGCTTGTTTTTAGCAATATGAATACCCGGTGTATCGAGAAATACAATCTGACCCTCATCAGATGTATAAACTGTTTTGATTTTATTTCTTGTAGTCTGGGGCTTATTGGACGTTATTGCAATCTTCATCCCGATAAGCCTGTTCATAAGTGTCGATTTGCCGACATTAGGTCTGCCGATTATTGCAGCAAACCCTGACCTGTAACTACTGTTATGCATTTGGTTTTGTTCCATTATCGGTATTCACCTTTTTGTTTGCTCTTAATTCTTTCTTCTTTGCTTTCTTTTCCGCTCTTCTTGCCTTAGCCTGTGCTCTGTATTCAGGTCCTTTGATCTTTTCAACAAAGAATCTTACAACAAAGAATATAATAACAACCGGTACCGCTACAAATACGGCTAATACAACAAGAATAGGAATCGAAATAATAAATCCTACTATGAAATCAATTACAAGCTCCTTAGCATCAAGTAAGTTCTCTGTGAATCCTACCGCAATTCTCTGCCATACAGTCTGTTTTACTTCTTCTACAGGTGTATATCTTTCTACTTCCCTGACATATATTGTTACAGTTGAATAGTCAACCTTATTATCCATTGTACGAAGTCTTGACTCATATGACTCAAGTTCATAACGAACATCTGTTATTCTTGACTCGATAGCTATGATTGTTTCGATATCTTCCGCTTGAAGTAACAGCTCGTCAAGTCTTTGCTGTTCAGTTCTAAGTGAACTGATATGAGCCTGTGTATCTGCATAGTTAAGTGTAATGTCTTCTGCTGACTCTGACTTGTTTGTAATATTCGAAATGTCAGCAACATTTGAAACAAAGCTGTCAAGCTTATTTGACGGAACTCGCGCGACTAAGTCAGCACTTCTCATGTTCTTACTTGAAGAACTTATGCTTCTTCCTGAAATATTTGTGCTTTCCATATATCCGCCAAGTTCTTTTACTTTTTTATCTATATTGGAAACAAAAGAATCAAATTCTTCTGTTTCTGCAGAAATATTAACATTTCTGATAATTTTTCTGCTTGAGTTTTCTATTGCTCCGTCATCAATGCTGTCAACGCCATCCTCTACAGCAGCTTCTTCTTCTACCGCCTCTTCATATGCACCGGTTCCATAATCGGCTTCATACATATCATCTGAATGATACTCTTCCGGTGCCATTTCCGCAGCCTCTGTCGACTTATAATTGGAGCCACTTCCGCAGCCTGCCAAAACCGCTCCAATAGTAACGGCAGTTATTAAATATGATAATACTTTCTTCATACCTTCCCTTTCTGCATTACGCAATCATAACAAATCTTCTATATTCAAAAACAGGTCTTTATTAGCATTAATCTTATCTTCGGCACCTACAACACAAATTGCATCTGCCTTCATAATCTCTCTTATGTAGTCAGCAAGCTCTCTAATCCTATCTATATTGCAGTTAAGAACATCATCTCTGTTCTTCTGCTTATCTTTATCGCTCTTATGGGAAAGGTATGCACCAAGGCTTGCAATTCCTTCATCATAAGGTGTCAGTGGCGAATCAATATCGGCCATTGTTCCGATAATAAACTTTGTCATATCTCTTTCAGAGCAGTTAAAGTTCTCAATATAATCAGCAGCCTTCTCAAAAATATCTATTGTTTCTTTAAGGTTAGGATCTCTATATGATACAAAGTATCCGATTCCGTCCTGTGAAAATCCGCTCATGCAACCATATGCCCCACCTTTAACACGAACATTGTTCCAAAGGTAATCATATCCCATAATTACTTTAAGAACCATAAGTGCTCCGGTAGGTTCTAGACCCGACTCCCTAAAGTTACCAACTCTTGCTACATACTGTACCTGGCCACTCGTCTTTAATCCCTCATTTAATTTCTTAAGTTCTAGTGTCTCCTTTGGTAATTCAATATCGGTAGTTATTAAATTTGCGGCAAAATCATCAGTAAGCTTAATTACTGTATCGTTATACTTTTCATCTCCGATATAATCAACCGTAAGATTTTCTTTCCTGAATAAAGCGGCTGTAATAGAATTAAGTTTTTCTTTTAAGTCATCCTTCTTATTGTCATAATCATCAATAAGCCCGCTTATTACTCTGTAAAAGTCAAGTCCGCCAAGCTTTTCCTTGCACGCATCGTGCTTTGAAATATATGACAACGCTCTCTTAAACGCTGTCGAATGACCTGCACTTAATATTGACGGCTGCATTCTTGCCTTAATCATATTAAGAAGTTCAAGAAGTCTTTCATCATCAGAATAATCAGTATTTACAATGAGTTCTCTCATTAAATCAAATGCATGCTCCATATTGTCATATAATACTTTGGTTCTGACTTTAACATATGGGGTATATTTCTTATAGTCAATATAATCAGTTACAACAGAAGTTGCTGTACTGATACCACCCGTTTTGATATTAACCTTATTAGTAAACTCTGTATATGAATAATTTTTAGTATTCATAAAACTTAGTATATTAGTCAAAAGACCAACGTAAGGATAATAACTTACCGGGACGTTACTAAGATCAAAGTACAAAGTCACATATCCAATTCCATTTGTATAAATATCATGTGTTATTACTTTTGTGCCATTAATTTCATTCTCTTTATATTTATATTTCTTCGCCTCTCTCTTAATATCAGAAATCTTAAGAAGAGGAATCTTTTCAAGGTCTTCCTTGGAACTGGGTTCTTCCTGGTAT
>SFNX01000119.1 GCA_004552595.1 Lachnospiraceae bacterium
AATGTTCGAGGTGTTTATGGTGATTTCAGAAATATGCCTACTACTTATGCCGAAATGGTATCAAGGCTTAATGAATGTCGTTCTGTCTTTGAAGCACTTCCTGTTGATATTAAGGAGCAGTTTGATAATAATCCTGATGTTTTTTGGAGTGAGTATGGATCTGAAAGATTTAATAATATTGTTGCTGGTAGTGTTGGACAGCCTACTGTTGACGAACCTGGTAATATCTTGCCTGATGATTCAGATGTCAAGCCCTCTGTAGATGTTCAGCCTGTTGTAGAAAAGGAGGTTGTAAATGGATAGAAATTATGAGTCTCGATTTGCTGGTAACCCTACTGGGGTCAATATTAGTCGTAGTATTATTAATCGTGACCACAGTGTTAAATTCTCGTTTAATGTTGGCGATGTTGTGCCTTTTATGTGTGACGATATATTGCCTGGTGATACTGTCACTATTGATACATCGAAAGTAGTTAGACTTCAGCCTATGGTTGCTCCTATTATGGACGAAGTATTCCTTGATACTTATTATTTCTTTGTTCCTTATAGACTTATTTGGAATCATTGGATAAACTTCATGGGCGAAAATACTGCTTCTGCCTGGGAGCTTGAAGTTGAATATTCTGTTCCTCAGTGCGAAATCCCTCTCGGTGGTTTTGAAGCCGGTACTATTGCTGATTATATGGGAGTTCCTATTAATGATGCTGGCGGCCAGAAAATATCTGCTATGCCTTTTAGAGCATATGCACTAATATGTGACCAGTGGTTTAGAAGTGAGAACCTTATGACTCCAGTTAATGTTAATAAAGATGATTCTGACATCGTTGGTTCTAATGGTAGCGACCAGGTTACAGATATTGTAAAAGGTGGTAAGCCGTTTATTGCTTGTAAAACATTTGATTATTTCACTGCATCACTTCCGGAACCACAGAAAGGTCCTGATGTAACTCTTCCTCTTGGTTCTGTTGCTCCATTAAATGGTTTAGCTCCTGTTGATGGTTATTCTACTGCAAGTCATAAAGTTGGAGATACTATCCCAAGTGGTGTTGTTGCTCCACAGCTTCTTTATCAGTCTGCTGGTGCTTCAACTTATGGTTCTGCAGCTGCTGGTAGGGCTTTAGGAACTGGTTCTGATGCTAATGCTACTCTTTCAACTTATAATCCTGGTAACCTTGGTTCTGATACTGGTGATTTACATTTTAGTAACCTTTATGCTAATCTTAATGGACTCAATGCAGATTTATCACAGGCTACTGCATCTACAGTTAATGAATTAAGACAGGCTTTCGCAATTCAGAAGTACTATGAAAGACTTGCAAGAGGTGGTTCAAGATATATTGAAATGATAAAAGCCTTTTATGGTGTTACTTCTCCTGATGCAAGACTTCAGAGAGCTGAATATCTTGGCGGTAATAGAATATACCTTGATGTTGAACAGGTTGCTCAGCAATCGTCTACTAAAGACCAGCCTACTCCAGCCGGTTCTGTTTTCGGTCTTTCTGTTACAGGTGATACTAATTCTGATTTTACAAAGTCATTTACTGAGCATGGACTTCTTATTGGTGTTTGTGTTGCTAGATACCATCATACTTATCAGCAAGGTCTAGAAAGAATGTGGTTTAGAAAAAATCTATTTGATTTCTATAATCCTACTTTTGCAAATCTTGGTGAAGTTCCTATTCTTAAAAAGGAAATATATTTCACTGATGATACTGTACAGAATGAGTCAGTATTTGGTTATCAGGAAGCCTGGGCTGACTATAGATACAAGCCTAATAGAGTAGCTGGAGAAATGCGTTCTGCATATGCTACTCCCCTTGATTCTTGGCATCTTGCTGATAATTATAAAACTGCGCCGTCTCTTAGTGCCGATTGGATTCGAGAAGATAAAACAATGCTAGATAGAGCTTTAGCTGTAACAAGTCAGGTTTCCAATCAGCTTATCGCTGATTTCTATATTAAAGCTGATTATGCTCGTCCTATGCCTGTTTATTCTATCCCGGGTCTGATTGACCATAACTAAGTTATCATAAGTCAGCAAGCCCCTTCGGGGGCTTGCTCCTTAGAAAGGAGTTTATATGAGTGCTTATACTGATGCTTTGAAACTTGCTAAGCAAGCTCAGTCTTTTACTCGTGAGCAATGGGCTCACGAAACAAATATATCTAATACTGCACATCAAAGACAGGTTGCAGATTTGAAAAAAGCCGGTCTTAATCCTGTTTTATCTTCTGGTGGTAGTGGTGCTTCTTATTCATCAACTAATAGCGATTCAGGTATTTCTGCAGCTTCTAATGTTATTAGTTCTGCTAAACAGGCAGCAGCTACTCGTTATGCAGCTCAGCAGCAAGCTGCTGCTACTCGTGCTGCTGCAGCTGCTCAGGTTCAGGCTGCCAGTATTGCTGCAGCTGCTCAGATTGATGTTCAGAAAAGAAGAAATTGGCAAGAACGATGGAATGCGAAAAATAAGCCTCAGCAGTCTATCGCTGGAGTTGTTGATAAATATTCTAGTAAACTTGCTAAAAAGTTTACACCTACCTTTAATAAGATTAGCAAGAGTACTATAACTTCATATCTTCAGAAATCTTCTGCTTCTCGCTTGCAGAATGTTGGTACTAATTCTTTTAATTTTTATAAGAATATGAATAACAAAGGTAGAAATTATATTAATAATTCTCTTCTCTTAATGGGAATTAAGAATCCTTCTTTGTATCAGCGTAATATGCTTGCTAGGTATGTATATACCGGTAAAATGAAATATTATAAGAATATCTTTTGATTTCTTATTTAAGCCGCGAAACTGGAGCCGAAGGCGAAGTTTTGCGGAACAACAAGACCCCGATAGGGGTCGCGTTAGCTCAGCCCCATTACTACTTGATATAATGGGGCTGAGTGACACCGAAGCACAGCTTTTATAAAAATAATATAAAAATAACTTAAAAAAAATAAAAAAAATATTAAAAGCTAATTGAGGTGTCCGTCTGTTTTTACATTTATCTATATGAGGTTTAATATATGAGTTGTAAACATCCTCTTAAGGCTTGGCAAGTTGGATTTCATGAATCCGGCAAGCCGAAGTATTTAATAACATCATATAATGTTAATTATCTTTGGAAATCTCAATATATGAAAACCTGGGAACAGGTTTTTGACGAGTATCCACCTGTTGAAGTTGTAAATAGTATGCGTTCTCACGGTGATAAGTTTAAAACGGATTTTATAGAAATCCCTTGTGGGCATTGTATATCTTGTAGGTTGAAACAAAGTCGAGATTGGGCTAATAGATGTATGCTTGAAGCCCAGGAACACGAAAGTAATTATTTCGTAACATTGACATATAATGACGAAAATCTGCCTGAACCTAACTTGATAATTGATGATATTACAGGTGAATATATTGAGTCACCTGTTAATCCTTTAAAAAAGCGTGATGTTCAATTATTTATGAAAAGACTTCGTAAAGCAGTTGCTCCTGATAAAATAAGATTCTATGGTTGTGGTGAATATGGTTCTGAATCAATGCGACCGCATTATCATTTGATATTGTTTGGTCTGAAACTCGATGATTTAGAGGTGATAGGAAAAAATGCTCTCGGACATAATTACTATGTTAGTAAAACTATTTCGGAATGTTGGTATAATGAGAATACTCGAGAAAGCCTCGGATTTCATACAGTGGCTAATGTTTCTTGGGAAACTTGTGCGTATACTGCTCGTTATTGCACGAAAAAATTAAACGGATCAGCTTCACAGGTCTATGAATTTTATAATTATCCCCCTGAGTTTTCTCTCTGCAGCAGAAAGCCTGGCATTGCTCGCAATTATTATGATTCTAAGTGTAAGGAAATATACAGTACTGATGAGCTTATTATTCCTCGTGGTACTGATAAGTCTGTTCTCGCTAAACCGCCTAAATATTTTGATAGGTTGTTTGACATAGAATATCCTGAGGAATATAATGAAGTCAGAGAACAGCGAAGAAAAATTGCTGAAGAAAATAATAAAACTAAAATGTCATTAACAAGTTTATCTTACCTGGAGCAACTCCAGGTTGAAGAAGATAATTTAATTGCCCGTTTAAAGTCATTGCAGAGGAGTTTATAGAAAGGAGTGAGTATATGGCATACAGGAAGAAAGCAAAGAAAGGTAAGGACAAGAAGATATTCAGAAATACTGCTATAAAATCGAAGAATATCAATCTGTCGCCTATTGTGCCTCGTGGCGGTATTAGGTTGTAGTGTATGTAATTATAATTCATGGAATAATTGAAAGGAGCAAATTATGAAAAAAATTGTTGTTACTGTACAGGATTTAAAGTCAGGCTATGCAGATCCATTTATTATTGATAATGAGCAGTTAGCTATTAGAATGTTTCGTGCATCTTTTCTTGATAACAGTAAGAATATTATGTCAATTTACCCTGAAGATTTCCGCCTGGTTAAAATCGGCGATTTTGATTCTAAGACTGGAATTATTGAAGGTTTTCCTGAAACTAAATTTGTTGTTCTTGCAAATGGTACTGACTTTAAAATTGATGAAAGGAGTTTTACAGATGGTCATGAAGTTTCGTAATCAATTTACTTCTGATAGTAATGTTTTTGTTAGCAATCCTGGTTCGAAAATAGTTGCAGAGTACGGTTTTGTCACTTCTGATGATGGTTCTACATCTGTTGGTGTAGTTGGTGAAAAGAATCTTGATGCTATTATTCAGAGTAATAAAGATACCGGCAATGTTGCTTTGCTGGTTGCTAAGTATAATGCTGGTGATACCGAAGCCCTAAACAATGTTCGAGGTGTTTATGGTGATTTCAGAAATATGCCTACTACTTATGCCGAAATGGTATCAAGGCTTAATGAATGTCGTTCTGTCTTTGAAGCACTT
>SFNX01000120.1 GCA_004552595.1 Lachnospiraceae bacterium
AGGACATTGCTTCCTCATCACTTTCAAACTCTACTTCTGCCATCTTAATGTAATCAAAAGGCTTTTTAAATATATCAAGCTCTACTGTGTATTTATCAAACGGAATAAGAATTCTCGTCTTTTTTATTATATTTCCGTCCGCCTTAGATAAGAGAGTTTCATAGCTTGCTTTTGTAAGTGGAAGATTATATTCTTCTCTTTTTAATAAGCCCTTTCCCTTATAAGTCAGGTAATATTCATCATCAGACCTTCTTACTCTTATTACAGGATCTGTAGTAAGATACGCCTGCTCGATTTCATGACTTTTAAGCTTCCCCTCGCTTACCATTTGTAAATATTTTTCAGCTGTTTCATCGCTAACCAGAAACTTTCTCTCGATTTCAAATCCCATGTCTTTCCTCACATTTCTAAAAACCCTTGTAATGATACCAAAAAACAAGGTTGTGTTAAAGTATTTTTAATAATACAAATATATTTATTAAATAAAAAAATCCCGGTCGGAAACCGACCGGGAAATAATTATTATCAGCCTTTTTCAAGAGCAAGTGTTCTTGTTGTAAGATCGCAAACATCTGCCGGTCCATAGTACTGAATTGCACCAGGATATGTGAAGCATGTTTCAACTGCCCATTTCTCTCTGTTAGCCTCAAAGTATTTGAATGGCTTTCCGTCAAGCTCTACTAATGCTTTTCTGATAACAGGCTTGTCTTCACCGTTTCTTCTCTCCATGTTCATCATCTTAGTGATTGGCATACCACCTGCAACCCACTCATCTGCCGGCTTGGAAATGTTAGATACCTTTGATAAATATCCTGTGTAGCCATACTGGATAAGCATGAATGCATTGTAACCAAGTGAATAGCAGTAATCAGCATCAAAGTTAGAAGGGAATGCACATCTTCCTTCATAACCGAAGAAGTGATGCTGTGCACCGAACTTTCCTTTGTATGTTCCTGCTTCTTTTCTCTTAGCAAGCTCTGTCTTAACCATTTCTGAGAATAACTTCTCTGACTCGATAAGTGATACCTGAACATTACCATGTGGGTCTCTCTCAAGGAAGAGCTGCTGCTGAATACCCTGTGGAAGAATATCAAATACCTTAAATGATTCTTCTGTAAGACCTGCCTTGATAAATTCATACTTGGCATTCCAATCAGGAAGAGCATTGAACTTAGCTGTAGCTTCTCCTGCAAGGAGCTCGTTAATTTCTGCAATAAGCTTTGAGAACTCAGGAACGAATTCTACGATACCTTCAGGAATGATTGCAACACCAAAGTTCTCACCGTTATTTCCACGCTTCTCAACTGAGTCAGCGATATAATTTGTAATTTCAGCAAGTGACATCTTCTTAGCAGCTACTTCTTCACCGATAAGGCAGATGTTAGGCTGTGTCTCAAGCGCACACTCAAGTGCAACATGTGAAGCAGAACGTCCCATAACCTTAATGAAATGCCAGTACTTCTTAGCTGAGTTAGCATCTCTCTCTATGTTACCGATAAGCTCTGAATATGTCTTTGTAGCTGTATCAAATCCGAATGAAGCCTCGATATCTTCGTTCTTTAAGTCACCGTCAATTGTCTTAGGACATCCGATAACCTGGATTCCTGTATTGTTAGCTGCCATATACTCAGCAAGAGTAGCGGCATTTGTGTTTGAATCATCGCCACCGATAATAACAATTGCAGTAAGTCCTGACTTCTTAGCATTTTCTGCGACTAAAGCAAACTGCTCCTTAGTCTCAAGCTTTGTACGTCCTGAACCGATAATATCGAATCCACCTGTGTTTCTGTATGCATCGATGAACGCATCATCAAATGTTACATAATCGTTATTAAGAAGTCCGTCCGGGCCGCCCTTAAATCCAAGAAGTTCATTATTCTTGTCTGTAGCCTTAAGAGCATCATAAAGACCTGTTATAACGTTATGTCCGCCAGGAGCCTGTCCGCCTGAAAGAATTACACCTACTACCTGCTTCTTAGCAGCTGAAGTATTGGCACCCTTTTCGAATGTAATTTCCTTCTTACCGTAAGTGTTAGGGAATAAAGCCTTAATCTTGTCCTGATCTGCAACACTCTGTGTTTCATTACCTTCCTTAACGCAGATTTCTGCGATACCGTTTCTGAGCATACCCGGTAACTTTGGGCTATACTCATATCTTGCTTTCTGAAGTGGTGAAAGATTCATAGTATTTCTCCTTTTTATATAATTTATTGCCCTTTGGCAATTTCACTCTAGTAAATCATTTTAATATATTTCTTCTAAACTATCAATAATCCGCTTATGTCTTGTCCATTTTAAATGCCGGACTCTTTAACATATTGACAATTAATGGAATTACCATAATACACCAGGCTGTCGGCTCGCATAGTATTACTCCGTCGTATCCGATGTGAGGGACAAGCAAAAATGCGACAATTACTTTAACAAAAAGCTCAAGAAAGCTTGAAAAAATAGGTGTAATACTGTCTCCAAACCCCTGCATTGCATTTCTGAAAACACATACAACCGAAACCACTAAGAAGAAATAACTGTGAAACTGCATATATCTGGATGATGTTTCAAGCACTACTTCATCATTCATTCCTACTATCTGATATATGATTGCTTTCGTAAAGAATCTGCATACAAATATGCAGACTACAGTCCATACTGCACATATTCCTATAGTGTCTCTTAATCCTTCTTTGATTCTTTTATATTTCCCTGCTCCCATATTCTGTGCACTATAGCTTGCAAGAGTAGTGGCAAGAACAAAGAACGGCATTGTCATAAGAGAGAACATTTTCCTTGACGCAGTATGTGACACAATAATCTGAGAACCAAACGTGTTAATCTGCGTCTGCAGGCATACGGTTCCGATACTTACGAAGGAATTCATAAATCCCATTGAAGTACCTGCCATAAGCTGCTTTGGAATAATGTTTTTGTCGTATTTAAAATCTTCCTTACAAGGAATCAGATGTTTATATTTCTTTCTTATATAGATAAAACAGAGAATTACCGATACAACCTGCGAAATAACGGTAGCATACGCCGCACCGGCAACACCCATTTTTAAAAACTTAATAAATGAATAATCAAGCACTATATTTAAAAATGCCGATATTATAAGAAAGATGAGAGGCGTAACAGAATCACCGATTGCTCTTAGTGTGCACGCAAATATATTATAAAGTGCGGTGACAACAAGTCCTGCAAGAATGATTCCGATGTATGATTTCGCTGCCACATATAAACTCTCATCAACCTTTATTATCTTAAGAAGAGGATCAAGAAATATAAGGCAGAATACCGATAAAATAACACTTATAAGTATTCCAAGCGAAAATGTACCGGCAATTGACTTTTCCAAATTCTTTTCATCCTTAGCACCAAAAAATGATGCGGTAATTATTGCAAAACCGTTCGTAACCCCGTAAATAAGGGTAATCAAAAGATCTGATAAACTTGTAGTTGATGCAACAGCGGCAAGTGCCTCTTTTCCAAGTATCTGCCCTACAATTCTTGTATCTACAAGGTTATATAAAAGCTGGAAAATCTGTCCAATGAGAATCGGAACCGTAAATAATAAAATTAATTTAATCGGTTTCCCCTCAGTCAAATTTCTCATAATTGCCTCCGCTTACCTCACAGGCTTTTTACAAAGTAAATTGCATACTTTCTTTAGCAAAACAGCCGTCGGTATTGTTAGTATAAATGTTACAAGCAATAGTAACCATGGCCTTGCGTAGAATATGCTGTCTCTTTTATAGTTATAAGATATTGCAAAAAATTCCAGGAAGAACGCATGTGTCAGATATATTTCTAATGTATGTGAACCTAAAAAATCAAGTACTTTATTATGAAATTTTGCTTTCATACAGATAAGAAGCAAAATAAGAGTAAACATTACAGCGGCTAAAAGCTGTGGTGTTAATGTAAGGACTCTGTATAATATCTTTTTTGAAAATGGAAAGCCCATCATTTCCCCATAATATCCACCAATAGATTCCATAAATCTTGAAAAGAAAAACGATAAAAAGAATAAAATGATTGATGATGGAACAAGTATTTTAAACCGTTTCTTAAGAAACTCAATTATTTTACTTTCATTTTTAGCGAATAATACTCCAAATGGGAAAAGCATTGTTGAATTGTACCACCACTGTCCTCTCATAAAATAGTCGTTGTGATCAATAATCAATCCTGCCACTACCCATAACAAGACGCCTGCAAAAACATACAATATCGCATCAAAATCATAGCGTGAATATTTAAATGCAAAGTAAAAAACAAGATAGAACACAACTATTGCCTGGATATACCAGCCAAAATAATATCCTATCGTTATTCCGGTAAAGTTTGTAATTTTAAACCATAACGGCATCTTTTCCTTAAATACAAATATTCTTTCAAGCGTAAAAAGAAAGCATACAATAACATAAGGAACTAATACAGGTACTACCCTTTTTGAAATAAATCCGCTTAAATATTTCTGCTTGCTTTTAAAGCTCTTAAATAGTCCGTAGCCTGACCAGAAAAAGAATACACCTACAAATAAAAAACCGGTGTCCGAAAAAACATTCAGTCCGTTAACTATATTACCGGAAGGAAGCCAGTTAACGCATGTCTGCTGTGCAGTATGATGACACACAATGCAAAGTGCCATCAGTCCCTGAATAGCCTTTGTTTCTGAAAAAGAATTCCACTCTTCGTTAAATTCTCCCTTTTTCGCCCTCTTAAATCCAAATAGCAAAATCACTGCAAGTATTGGATAAATTAATAACGTAATGTAGCTTAAAC
>SFNX01000030.1 GCA_004552595.1 Lachnospiraceae bacterium
CTAATTTAGGGAGATTACCATTTTCCGAATTTAAAAATTAATTTGGGAGAATAGTATTAACTCGTCGTCTGAATTTTAAATTTGATTTGGGGAGGATAGTATTATTCCGTCCTCTGAATTTGAAAATTAATTTGGGGAGAGAGATGGCCAGACGAAATCATCCAGTTAAAATAAATAAATTTTTTTCCCAATACCACGCCCCCGGTTTTTATTTCAGATTCTTATGTGAAAAAAATACGTCCATGTAGTGGACGATTTTTATCCGACGCACACATAGAGGCCTACTGCACCCTCCCCAAAAACGCGGGACAAACAATCAACACACAGGCCTGGGCAAACAGCCAAAAGACGATGATGATGAAGTAAAACACAAGCAATAGATATATAATACATAACATACAATAAATAAAGAACAATACATTACACAATATATTATCATTGATACAATAATGATAGATAAAATAATGAACAAATAATAATAATATAAATGTAATAACGTTTGCTATAATATCCAACAGAAGATAGTAAAGAGAGTGCGCTTTCCGTGACCTTAATGCCACAATGAGGCTAGCTAAGGCGCATATTTGTGCTAGTGCGCGCTCTCGTCAAGGGCGTAAAAATCCCTAGTTTGGCACAATTCTAAGTCTCAGCAAAAAGTGTTTCGGACGCAAACGCTCTCGATATTCAAGGCGTTTTCCCGATATAGGTCAGTATCTTAAAATGGCTAGCTCTGAATAACGTGTATAATAAACATAGACAGCGCGAACGCTAGACTACATGCAACCTTGAGGCTAGCCAAAACGCATACACAACAACACTAACGCATACACATGCATACAACTACATACACATTAACACAAATACAACAAACTAACATACATATAATAACAATACAATATATACAAGACATACATACAAGATAATACACACATACACTACTTGCGCTCTTGGCTAAACATTATAGTAAACTATAACAGCTACTATTTAGCAGTTTTTCATAACACATCTCTGAGGCGCAAATAAGTATATATTTTTATGCTTGTAAATGCAATCAGTAAATGCAGCTTTCTTGTGCGCTATTGGTAGGCTTATACTACACAGGTGCTAGCAAACTACATACACACACACGCACACGCATGTACACACAATGGTACAGACACAACTAGTAACAATACATACATACAACCTAGAACATGCATAATACAAGAGTATATATAATACAAGCGTACATGATGTACAATATACATACATAGACACATGGTAAGGCACAAGCATACATAACATAGCATAGACATATATATATACACAACACATAGACAACACACACAACAAGAGAGACACAACAGCAACACAACACATAGACAATACATACACAACAACAACATACATATAACATATAGACAATACATACACAACAACAACATACAGACAATAGATATACATACATACATATATATACATACATACATACAATAGATATATATACACACAACATACATACATAGTATAGATATATATAATATATTATATATATAATATAATATATAGATATATACATATAGTATATCTATACTATGTATATAGTAGATATATAGATAGTATAATATAGACTATATATTGTTAAGAATATAATAAGGCTAAATATTCTGGTTAATTATAGAGGGAAATATGTTGGCCTTCGGCGCGGCGTCGGTTGTGGCGCGCCGAGTTTAGGTTTGCACAGGCAGCCGCAAAAAAACGCTCCCCATCGCGCGAGGGTAAAAAAATAATATATTTTTCCCGATACAAACAACTTGCGATAATATATAATATATTATTTGTAGCAATAAAATAATATATTATATTATATATTTTGTTCGAAGTGTAGCAAAAAAATAATATATTATATATTATATTTTCCGAGAGGTGCGTAAAATTCGGGCGGAGCCCGAAAAATAATATATTATATATTATATGAAAAAATGCGACGAGGCACATAGAATATATAATATACAATCCGAATCCCGAAATTATATATAATAGATAATGAAAAAAGGTATTGCAATTTTCGGAAAAAGTGGTATAATTAAGACAATCCAAAAGGAAGTAAAAAGGAGGATAATAACAATGACAAAGAGAACAACATACACTGACGGTTGGCATAAAGCGAAAGATTTTGGCACTTTGGAGTTTTACGTTGAAAATGGGCGGCTTGTAAAAGGTTTAGTGTATGTAGGCACTCCAAAGCGCATAAAGACTGTATATCCTTACGAATGGAAGCCGGAGTGCAACTGTTATTCCAAAGTATCTGGAGTGACTGCAACATACGGCTTCTATAAAAACTACCTTTGGAAATAATAGGAGGTTTGGAATAACTTTCGTGCTTTTTCTACTTGTGATACTGGCATTGCCGCTGTTGATTAAAGAATAAAGGGCGAAAGCCCTTTTTCTTTTTCTACCGAACTATTACAAAATGAGCGAAGCGACCCCGAAAAATTGTATATTATATATCATATGAAAAAATCGCGTGGCTCGGTTAGCTGCGGCTAACTGAATGGACTATCCCGAAAATATATTATTTTTTTTTGAAAAAAACGCTTGACAATTCGCTCCATATCTGTTATAATGAATACATCAAAGAAAGAGAGGTACAAAAAAATGTTCGTAATCACCGCCACCGCTGAAATCCCCACTATTGCAAAGTCCTTTGAAGATGCCGCCATCACTGTTTGGAAAATCCTGCAGGATTGGGAAGAAGATTATTACACCATTGAAAGCATAAACGCAAGAATACAGGAAGCCATCGACGAAGAAGAAGATTGGGCAGGCTGGCATGTGGATAGGCTCGAAATAAGGTGCTATGTAAAAGTTAAAGAGGCATGAGCCTCTTTTTTTGGACTACCGTTGTATACGATATAATATATAATATATCCGAAATTTTATATATTATATATTATCTGAAAAATCAAATGAGCGCACATAGAATATATAATATATTATTTGGATCCCGAAATTATATATAATATATTTTCAAAAAACGCTTGACTTGCAATATTGACTGTGATATAATTTAATCAGAAAAAAGAAAGAAACGAGGTAAACAAAAATGTGGTGCTTCTATATCAGGAACAGGGTAATAAGCGAACAGGCTTGCGTATTCGGCTATTCGTGGGAAGATGCAAAAAGACGTCATCCTTCAATCAATAATGGCGAATGGTATGTTGAGCTTAAAACTTACGAAGACTGACAAAAAGACAGAAATGAGGTATGTATAATGAAATATTTCATCAATTACAAAACAGGCGGCTTGACTTGTACGGACAATGTAGCAGAAGCAGAAAGACTAATAAGCGTAGGTTTTACAGAGATTACTAAAGAAATTTATGTTGTAGAGTATACGAGAGCGTGGGCGATTGCCGTAAACAATTGGTAATAGCTATCAGCAAATAGTCGTTAATTAGGACTTAGATATTGTTAAGAGCGCAAGCTCTTTTTTATTACATTGCCGTGATATACGATATAACATATAATATATCCGAAATTTTATATATTATATATTATCTGAAAAAATCCAAGAGCCAACACAGAATATATAATATACAATCTGGATCCCGAAATTATATATAATATATTTTCAAAAAACTGTTGACTTCGTGCGCTTAAGGTGATATAATACTTATAGAAAGAAACAAGGGGGATATCAAAATGAACGACATTATCAACGAGGCTATGGCGAATGGGCTGGATTGGGACATCTTCGAAACCGAGGTCGGCAATACCTGCGTTCAGGTATTCTATAACAACTATTACTATGTGGAATATGAGTTCTGCGGCGATACGCTCGTGGACTGCGTGGAGTATCAAATCCACTAAAAATATATTATTTTTTCCGAGCAAAAACGCTTGACAGCCCAATTAAAGTATGCTATAATAAAGGCACAGAAAAGGAAAGAAACGAGGTACAAAAAAATGACAACTTCCACTCACCGCA
Organism: Lachnospiraceae bacterium; assembly: GCA_004552595.1. Lineage (GTDB taxonomy): Bacteria > Bacillota > Clostridia > Lachnospirales > Lachnospiraceae > UBA2868. The sequence continues at coordinate 3,971 of SFNX01000030.1, forward strand.
TCAATGTTCGCTCTATCCGCAAGCTCGCCAACAATGACGGAATGACGCTCCGCAATGGCAAGACCGTTCAGTACAAGAGCGGTTGGCAGGTAGCCGAAGAGGGCTGCATCGTCAAGACCGCCGAACAGGCAATGACAATTGCTCGCTCCGTATATGGCGGCAATTGCGGCATCTGGTACTCCGACGGTTTGTATTACGTTGATCCGTCCCGTCGTGTAAACACTAAGCGCGAAGCTCTTAGCATCGGCAAGGAACACAAACAAATTTCCGTTCTCTGTTGGAGGACTATGGGGCTGGCTTACTGCGAGCAGTAAGCCGCCACCCTCGAAAAATATATTATTTTTTCTTCAAAAAAATGCTTGACAATCCGCTGATAATGTGCTATAATGAATACAGAAAAAAGGAAAGGCAGAACACAATAATGTATCAACTTATAATCACCAACAACAACGGCTCTGTAATCGACGGAATGAAAGCCGACAAAACGACAATTCGTATTCTCGCTATATATGCCAAAAATTATTTCCCAACTGTGAAATGGGCGGCGGTAATGAACACCGCGACCGGCGAGCTCGAAGAAATATATTGTAAGAAAAGGGCGTAAAGCCTTTTTTACATATGAAATTATATATAATATATTTTCATAATTGTGTGACATTTTCAGATTATATATTATATATGATTTCGATTGGCGCGCCGTGAACTGACGCCACGGCGCGATTTTCAGATTATATATAATATACCAAATTTTTCCCTTCCGCCGCACATAATATATAATATATTTTTCCCTTCCCGAAATTATATATAATATATTTTCAAAAACCTATTGACAGCACCCTCATTATGCTGTATAATATAGGCACAGAAACAGAGAGGAGATAATCACAATGAAAACCACCCGCACTAACCGCCTTATTTACTCCGTAGAAAGCCCCTATAATGACTACCCCACTGTAACCGACGACCTCGACCTCAGTGTTGACCTCGTGGCGGAAGCCATATGGGATATAAGCGATAGCAATATCGTAAACGACAACTACATCAAGTCGGAAATCCTTGCTCGGTTGAAAGACGGCGAAGATTATGCCTGCTTTATCGCTTATGATGATGACTGCCATATGGAATATATCAAGGTACACTTCCTGCATATGGTCGAGAGGGCATAAGCCCTCTCCACCCTCACAAAATATATTCCAAAAAACCTCTTGACATTATACCCCTTATATGCTATAATTAAAACACCAAAAGAAAAGGAGATAAAAACTATGAAAACCTTCATCAAATTCATTGCCCTGCTTATCGCTCTTATGACCGCCTTTCTGATCGTCCTTCTACTTTGCAGAGGTTGCTACAATAAAGCTGACCGTGTGCGCGACAACCTCGCCACCAAAGCGGCTATCGAGGTCGGCGAGTCGGTCTTTTACGACCGAGTGGCGGTGTAAGCCACCTTTTTTATTTGGCGGCGCGCTAACGGTCCCAGCGCGCCGTAATTTACATTGTATATAATATACCATTTTTTCTTCCAATAGCGCGATAATATATAATATATTATTTATATCCCGAAATTATATATAATATATTTGAAAAAATTACTTGACAAGCTCCAATAGGTATGCTATAATATAGTCACAGAAATGAAAGAGAGGTAAATAAAAATGAAAAAGACATTGACTTTCTGGTTTGAAGTAATCGGTGAGGACAGCGACCTTTGCGGCGAAGAGTTTTTCGTAGAGGTAAACGCTGATGAAGAAGACCCTCGCGCAATCGCAGGTGATATCGCCGCTGAAAATTTCCCCAACGAAAAGCTCAAATGCCACGGACGCGTAAGTTGGGCGCAGGCTGAAATGATGGGTTTGGATACCTATTAAGGGCGCAAGCCCTTTTTTAATGCCCCTAATGAATATATAATATATTTTCAAAAACCCATTGACAATCCCAACATTATCTGCTATAATATAGACATCAAAAAAAGGAGATAAAAACTATGAAAACCACCATCAAACTCGTTGCTTTGCTTATCGCTCTTTTGACCGCTCTTTTGCTTTGCATAGGTTGCTACAATGAAGCTAATCGTGTGCGCACAAACCTTGCCAAAGAAGCCGATGCTTTCAACTGCGTCCGCCGTGTGACCGTCGTTGATTGCATTACAAATATAGTTCTGTTCCAGTGTGAGGGCAAAATCTCTATCACCGCCGACAGAACCGACAATCAGCTTGAAATCCTGATTGAAGAAGAGGGCGGAACTTATAAGAAGGCTATCGTTGGCTTATCCGACAATGTGACATACCTCGTAGAAGATATTTACTCCTCGTATGTAAATCCCTATCAGTATACAATTATGTGGAATCCCAAGATGGTGCTTCCCTTCGATGCCAAGTTAAGCGACTAAACAGAGGGCGCAAGCCCTTTTTGCTTTTGGCGGCTCGTGAACTGACGCCACGAGCCGCATTTGAAATAATATATAATATACCATTTTTTTTAATCGCAAAGTTGTATATAATATACTACTCCAAATTTCCCGAAAATATATTATTTTTTCCGTGCAAAAACGCTTGCAATGCTAATTCAAATGTGTTATACTATATTCGTGGTTAGGGAGACCGACCACAATTCAAGCGGCGGCTGTAAAACGTACGAAAGGTAAAAGCTATGGAAATTATTAACTATGAAAAGGTAAATGCAATCATTGATCGTATCATTGGAAGTTGGAGTGAACAAAAATATCTTTATGGTAAGCTGTCGTTGAGTACACGAATTTGCGCTGATAATCATTATGCTATAATGCGTAAGAAACTCACATTGATCGCGGAAACATTCGGCACTGACTTTTTGTCTGACCTTGAAATCAGAATTCGAACTATTAACGAAGAAAGAGCAAAATAATAAAATTTCTCAAGCTGTCCTAACAGGCTATACGGGGAGAAAGGCAGACAAAATGGAGATGATTCGAATTTATAATGATCATACTGGCGAGGTTCTGGTAAAAACATTCACCGATCCCATAGATGCTGATAACTACGAATTTATTCTTGACTTTCTGGAAGCCAGATATGAACGATTTCATAATGACAAAAAACTTTATTAAGACTTTTTGACGGAGTAAAAATCTAAAGAGGGCTTGCTAAGCTCTCTTTTACTTTTGGCGGCTCGCTAACAATCGCAGCGAGCCGTGTTTTCAATAATATATTATATACCAAATTTTTACAACACAAAAAATATATAATATACGCACTTTTAATCTCCCATAATATATTGTATATTTCAAAAAAATTATTGACAATTCACTCCATATCTGCTATAATGAGTACATCAAAAGAAAGAGAGGTAATCACCCTATGATGAACTTTGAAACTGCTTATGACCTTCTTGCCGAATATGTCACCGATAATACCGAAGTTCTTGACCTTGCTTTTGCAGTCGGCGGATGCACTGTTGAAACCGCCGAAGCTATCCTTTACTATTACACCGGCTGGCACAGCTTTGAAGGCTATCTCGCCGAAATTAACGGTGAAGATGAAGAGCCCGATTGCGACGAAGTAGATCTCGAAATGGGATTTGATCCTTATGAGGGTTGCTACTCATATGACTGCTAATTGCACACACTTACGGGGCTTTGCCCCCATTTTTTATTGGGCGGCTCGTGAACTGGCGCCACGAGCCGTGTTTTCGATAATATATTATATACCATTTTTTTCAATTGCAAAATTGTATATAATATACTACTTCAAATTTCCCGAAAATATATTATTTTTTCCGTGCAAAAACGCTTGAAATTAGCGGTCGTATGGTGTATAATAGGTCTACCGAAAGAAAGAGAGGTAAATAAAAATGACTATCGAAACTACTTATACCTATGACACCTTGTTTGCAGCTTATCGCAAAAATTCTGTTACATCTCACTTTTTGCTTGGTTTTGCTTATTATGGCGAAATGTATGTTGTCGAAGCGGACTATGACCTTTTATATGCGGTCTGCAAGCTGGATAAAGCAAGCGATGACAACGGCGCTTCCCTCCGCTATGCTCCTACATATGACAAAAAGTTCATACTTCTCAACCACGGCGCGCGCAAGCTCAAGGATTACACCGAAAAACAGTTTAAGGCGGACTGCGAAAAGGCAAAAGCCGAACACAACTACAACAAGGGCGATGTATTCGAGAGCCACATCTTCCATATGCACGGTCAGCCGTGGCACAAGGACAACCGCCCATTCTTCACTCACCCTGACATCTACATTGATGGCGTGGGGTATCAGATAAAGTGGGAACGTGCCACCCTCTGCAACGAAAGCACCCTTGCAAACCTGCCCCAATAAGGGGCTTTTTTTATTGCCTTATATGCAAAGTTTTGAGCCGCTCGTGAACTGGCGCCACGAGCGGTGTTTCGATTTAATATATAATATACTAATTTTTCTTTACAAATTGGCTTTTGATTTATATGTAATATATTTTCCCAAAAAGTATTGACTTTTCAGCGTAATCTGATATAATAGCATCAGAAATTGAAAGGAGATACCTCAAATGAAAGCTATTACACACGAAAATTATATTATTCCTATTTCCTCTATTAACTTTATTCATTGGACTAATCCAAAGGAAATTAAAGTTTACCTTAAGTCCTCTACCGATAGTCGTGCTTATGTATGTTTACATTATGATGAATCAGACGAATGTGCAATCGCATATAATGATATGCTCATGATGTTTAGATATGCATAATATATTCTAAAAACCCCTTGACATATGTTCCATTATATGGTATAATAATGACAACAAAAGAGAAGGAGATATAAATCAATGGAAACTGCTGAATTCTGCATCTCAATCTATTCCAACGACAACCGTGTGAACCTCTATTACAATGGCACGGAAGTAACTGCCGAAGCCTATGAGAGTATCGTTGCCGCAAGTCAGATGAGCTCCAGTCCCATGACTATTACCTTATGGCACAAAGAAAATGACAAATGGGAGAATGTCGATCAACTCGACCTGCCTTTAGAAGAATAAGGGGAAAACCCCCTTATTTTTATATTCTAAATGAAGATATATTATATATAATGCTTTTGGCCGGCCGCTTTCCCACGCAGCGGCCGGAATTTCGATTTTATATATAATATACAATTTTTTCTTCGCAAATCTCGGGCCGCATTATATATGATATATTTTCCCATAACTCCTTGACAGCCCACCCCCTTTATGCTATAATAGCATTGTCAAGAGGAAAGACGACCATCGCAAGAAATCTTGTCGGAAGTCTTGGAACACAGACACGTGCTATGCCACCGCAGAAGGTAGGGCATATCGGAGAGGACTTAAAAAATTTTTTGAAAAACTTTTCAAAAACCCCTTGACAATTCACTCCCTATATGCTATAATACCAATAGCAAAAGCAACCAAGAAATTATCTGCCATTCGATATACCTCCATCTCTTTCTGCTGATAGGCGGGACTACACATCCCGCCTTTTCAGCACTCCCCAAGAATATATAATATAATATATAACGACGACCGAGCACGCGAATATATTATATATAATGAAAAAACCTATTGACGTCCCACCCTCAATGTGCTATAATACAGATGTTCCAAAGGGAAGCGGGACACGCCCCCATAACGCAAGTGCGGGAGCAAGCCCCCTATAATGAAAATGCGGGAGCAAGTCAAGAAAATATATTTTTCAAACCCCTTGACAAATCCCACCCCATATGGTACAATATAATCACAACAAGGGAACGACACCCTCTAAAACGAGAAAGGCTACCACTTATGGCAAAGAACCCCCTTACTTATGCGGACGCGCTGACCAATGCCCTCGCCCTTGATGGGCTGAATGAGGACACCCGCGCCACCCTCGTTGCGCTCAAGGCTTCTATCGAGAAGAAGAACTCCGCAGACCGCAAGCCCACTGCTACGCAGACCGCGAACGAGAATACCAAGGCTGAAATCCTTGCTGCTCTCGCAGACGGCACCCCCCGCACCGTGACCGAGATTATGAGTGCGGTACCCACACTCAATGGTGCTTCCAATCAGAAGGCTTCTGCCCTCGTACGGCAGTTGGTAGAGGACGGCACCCTCAAGCGCGAACTCGTCAAGCGCAAGGCGTATTTCTCTCTCGCTCGATAAGGGAAAACCATTCCTGCCTGTCGCCTCCGCAGGCAGGAATATATTTTGTCCTCGGAAATATATAATATATTTTCGCGCCCGGCCGCAATTATATATAATATATTTGTAAAAAGGAGGTTGACTTTTCATAAAAGATTTGGTATAATTACTATGCTGAAAAAGAGAAAGGAGAATACCTTAATGACTATTTACTTCGATATGGACGGAACGATTGCCGACTTCTACGGTGTGGAAAATTGGCTGAATTATCTTGAAGCCCACGATACCACCCCTTACGAAGTTGCAAAGCCCCTCATTCATTTTTCTACCCTCGCCCGTATGTTGAACCGCTTAAAGCGTGAAGGCTACACCCTCGGCATTATTTCTTGGTGTTCCCGAAGCGGTACTCCCGAATATAATGACCGCACTGCCGAAGCAAAGCGGAATTGGCTCGCAAAACACTTGCCGAGTGTACAGTTTGACATAATTCACATTATCCCCTACGGAACTCCCAAAAATCGTTATAACAAAGGAAATGACATTTTGTTTGATGACGAAGAACGCAACCGCAGAGCATGGACAGGCAGAGCTTACCGACAAGATGAAATATTTGAAGTGCTAAAAGAGCTGTAAAGCTCTTTTATGTTACACCAACAGATTGTATATAATATATTTGCGCGACCGGGCCGAAAAATATATTATTTTTTTTTGAAAAAGTGCTTGACATTTTCGCTTCAATCTGTTATAATACCAATAGTGGAAAGGAAAGGAGATACCACAATGAAAAAGTCACTTTATTTTCAGACCGAGCTTGAACGCATTACTGACCTCACCCTGCGCGAGTTTTGCGCCCGTTTTCTGGACGAACGTGTAGGCGCATGGTTTTGGTTAAGCGGTGCTTCTTCTTCGGGCAAGTTTCACCCTGTTTTTTCGCAGGGAATAGGCGGTTTAGTCCGTCACGTTAAAGCCGCTTGTATGTTCCTCGAAGAACTACTGCGTTTAAGTCGTTGGAGCTATATGCCCGATAAATACAAGGACTATGCCAGAGTTGCAATCCTGCTTCATGACTGCGCCAAGTATGGCAAGGGGGACGAAATGGACAAAGACGACTATGCACAACATGGCGCAATTTGCGCCGAGATGGTAAAAGAGTTTTGGGACGAAGAATATGCCGACCGCTATGGCAAAATGCCTGATTTAATTCCTATGGCTATCCGCTCCCACATGGGTCAATGGGTCACAGACAGAGAGGATAGACCTTTTACATCGCTCGACCAGCTCGTACATTATGCGGATTATATTTCAAGTCGTAATTTTATCGGCATTCCGAGCGTAACTGCCGAGTATGAAGCAGTAGCCGAGCAGGAGCGCAAGGAGTTTGAGAAGCTGACCGCCGATATTCCGTTGCCGTTCTAAAAGAGGGGACACCCCCTCTTTTTTTTGAGCGAAAAAATAATATATAATATATTTTGCGTCCCGGGCGCAAAAATATATTATTTTAATCCCTTGACATTTGATTTGACTTCTGTTATAATATTATCATCAAAGAGAGGAGATACAAACCAATGGAAAGAGTAAAGCAGTTTTTCAAAATCGAAGAGCCGTACCGCTTTGAGTGGAATGACCTTCGTTGCCTTGCGACCATCGCTAATGTTGTATTGATAATGTTTTTCGGCTTGTCGATTGCGTGGTTCGGTCTGGGTATCGCAATTGTTGGACTGATTAAAGATTTCACAAGCGACCGCCACATCAACGGCATTTTGATGCACTTGGCAGGAATTGCCCTCAATATTTACTTCCTTATTCTGTATTACGGAGCGTGATAATTATGGCTATCGCAATTATGCTATCTATTACTTTTATCTGGTTTGCGGTTGGCTTCTGGGGAATGTGGCTTGCGGCAGACCCTAACTTTGATAAAGTGAATGTTCCCGCCTTGCTTGCGCTATTCGTTTTCCCGTTCATTCTTCTATTTACAGGCTCTGCCCTCGGGATGATATAATATATTATCCCGCCCGAGCTGGAAAATATATTATTTTAACCCCTTGACTTTTCATTTGACTTGTGTTAGAATATAATCACCAAGAGAAAGAGAGAAGCTAAAATGACTATCCGTTTTGCGACAAAGGAAGATGAAATCCGCATTATCCGCGCCATACAGAACAAGCACATGGATTACAACCAGCCCACCCATGTTCGCGAGGATATTCGCGCCAATAGGCTCATTGTGGCAGAAGATAAGGGCAAGTTGCTCGGCTCGTGCGCTTTGGTTGCTGAACCTAACTTCGGCTATCACGCTATCAAGCGTTTGTGCGTTTTCGCCAAGGCTTCGAGGAGCAATGGCGTTGCGACCGCTATGGTCAAGTGGCTTTGCGATTATTTCAGTATGTTAAAGATAGGCGCGACTCCGTGGACTACCAATCCCACAATGTGTCATATTTTTGAAAAGCTCGGCTTTGAATATCAGTATACCTTTTCTACCTATTACATGTTCTACCTCTTAAAACGCAAATAATATATTTTGCATACCCTATTGACAAATAAAAAATAATTTGTTATAATAATAATATCAAAAAAAAGGAGATAAACAACTATGTTCGACAAGCTTCGCACCAAAATCCGCCATCGCAGAAACCGCCTCCCCAACCTGTGCGTAAAGGTTGACCCCTACAAGCAGAATGTCTACATCTGGGAGAAGGGACACAAGGACAAGATGATGCTCTTTGCGGACTACGACAAACAGCCCTTGCAGGATATGATGATCGAGTTCTATTCCGAGAAGTGCAAGGAAGAACAGCAGATCGCTAAAAGCCGTGAACACGCAGGTATCACCTACATCAAGGTGAAGCACCCGACCGAATGAGGGCGGTTGCCCTCATTTTTTGCCGAACGGCAATATATAATATATTCTTCAGCCCGGGCGCAAAAATATATTATTCTAAAGTATTGACTTTGCTTGACAAGTGTGTTATACTATAATCATCAAGAGAAAGGAGATACCAAAAATGAAGATTTACCTCTGCGGCTCGTGTGGTTCGACCGAGCGCACACGAATGGTCAAAGTTGCCGAGCTTCTGCGCTCGTTGGGGTATGATGTGTACTGCCCCTTTGAACTCCAAATCCCTAATGCGTGGGATATGACCCAAGAAGATTGGGCAGAAAAAGTATTTAAGGCTGATGTGCAAGCTATCCTGCATAGCGACATTTTCCTCTTTATCTCTGTTGGACGTATTAGCACAGCAGGCTCTAACTGGGAACAGGGCTATGCTTACGCTCACGAAATCCCCACTTATGTATTCCAAATCACCGATGCGCAGACCTCGTTAATGACCTATTGTGGGTGCGACAATTTTGTCAATACTTCCGAAGAAAATCTTGAAAAGGATTTGCGTGCCGTCTTTGAAAAGGAATGCCGCCCTTATCATACAGAATGTAAAACAATCTTAACATAAGACGCGCAAGCGTCTTTTTTTATCTCAAATAATATACAATCTCGCCCGGGCGCGCGAATATATAATATATAATGCAAAATAGGGTTGCGTTTTTTTGACCGCTATGGTATAATAGAGCCGATGAAGGAAAGGAGACCTTTGAAATGTATAAAATGATTATTGACACCGAAACCGCAAACGGCTTGGAAAGACCGCTCCCCTATGATATTGGCTATGCCATTTTCGATGATAAGACAGGGCGAGTTGTCTGCTCTCGTTCATTCGTGGTTGCGGAGATTTTTCTCAACAAAGAACTGATGGCTGGTGCTTACTATGCCTACAAGATGCCGCAGTATTGGGAAGATATACAGAACGGCAAGCGGGTAATGAAGCGTTTTCTCAATATCCGCAAAATCCTGCTTGATGACCTTAAAAAGTGGAATGTGACCGAAGTTGGGGCTTACAATATGCAGTTTGACAAACGAGCGGTGATTAATGATGTGCGAGAACTCACGAATTATTTGCGTCAACTGTTTCCCGCTAACATTAATTTCTTCTGCATTTGGAATATGGCTTGCACCTCTATCTGTCAGACCGATGAATACATACAATTTATCATAGATAACAATCTCTTGACCGAAAAGGGCAATATTCCGACCTCTGCCGAAGTCGTCTATGCGTATTTACAGAATGATATACATTTCACCGAATCGCATACAGGGCTCGAAGATGTACGAATTGAAAAAGATATATACTTCGCTGTCAAGCTGTCAGAAATGGAGTACGATGATACGCCTTGCTACAATCCGTGGATGAAGGTACGCAAGTATTACAAGCTATGGCAGGAGCGAATGGCCGAGGGGGAATAAATCCCTCTTTTTTAGCTCTAAGAATATATAATATAGTATATTATCTCGCCCGGGCGCGCGAATATATTATATATAATGCAAAAAAGGCTTGCAATCTGCCCCCGTTTGTGCTATACTATCAGTGTACCAAGAAGGGGAGCGACTGAATAAGTAAAGCCTCTACCGAAGGAGCTCAAGAAAATATATTATTCAGAAAGCGAAAAAGTGCTTGACAAACTGCTCCCCATGTGGTATAATCAATACAGAAATCAGGGAAGGAAAACCGACTAAACCAGAAGGGAAATTAAACTATGGCTAAGAACCCGATGACTTACGCAGATGCTCTCACCAACGCTCTGGCTCTGGAAGGTCTGAACGAGGATACTCGCACCACTCTGACCGCTCTCAAAGCGTCGATTGAGAAAAAGAACACGGCGGATAGAAAGCCCACGGCAACCCAGACCGCTAATGGCAATATTAAGGCGGAAATCCTTGCACTGCTTGCGGACGGCACGGCGAGGACTGTCACGGAGATTATGTCCGCCGTTCCCACGCTCCATGAAGCAAGCAACCAGAAGGCTTCAGCTCTTGTCCGTCAGCTCGTAGAGGACGGAGCGGTAAAGCGTGAGGTAGTAAAGCGGAAGGCTTATTTCAGCCTTGCTTAACCGACACCGAGGGGCTACCAAGCCCCTCAATTTTTTGCTTGAAGAATATATTATATATAATATATTCTTCGGCCCGGCCCAGAAAATATATTATTTTTTTTTATAAAAAGTGCTTGACAAATACCAACAGAGCGTGTATAATGAGTACATCAAAGAAAGCAAAAGAGAATACCCCAATGAAAGAAACTTCCTACATCTACTTCGCCGATGCTATTGAGAACGGCGACCTCACTATTAAGATTGGCGAAACCGCTAATTTTGAACAGCGCGCCAAACTTCTATGGTATGTGGAAAAGCGTTATATTACAAAGTCTTATCAGTTTGATGGAACAAAGGCTGAAAGGCTTGCGCTTGAAGCTATACTCCGAGCCAAGATTGAACGTCACTATCCGCAGGTCGTAGTGCAGAGCGGTATCGACCACTTTATCTGCCGCAACTCCAAAATCGCCAAAGCCATCAAAAACCACTTTGACGAATGGGTTGCCGAGGCGGTCGAGATGCTCAACACCATTGAGGCGTAAAACGCCTCTTTTTTTTGTGCGCCAGAATATATAATATACAATTTGGCCCGGGCCGGAAAATATATTTTATTTTCCGCAGCGGAAAGTATTGACAAGTACGGAAAAATATGATATAATAATTATAGAAAATATAAAAAGGAGAAATATTAGACAAGGAGCAAATACCTCGATTATATACAATATATTTTCAAAAACTACTTGACAAACGCAACTTGATTGAGTATAATAATAGTACCACAAGGAAAGGAGAAAAGTTATGGCCGAAGCTGACATTCTGCGAGTAATGGAAGGTTTGCATTGTTCAAGAGAAGAAGCCATTGAGATTCTGCGTGACGATGAAGCAGTTGACAGGGGCGAAAACCTTTTCGAGCTTACTCCAGAACAGAAAAAGGCAAGCAAAGAAGCCCGAAACGCAGGCGGCAATAAACGCACCAAGCCCGTACAGAGGGAGCGCAAAGTCGATGAAGCAAAAGGAGCAATCCTTACGGCTTGTCAGACTACTCTTACAGGCTTGCAGGCAACTATTACAAAGGTGCAGACTGAAACCGAGATTGAGTTTACGCTCAACGGCGAAAACTACACTTTGAAGTTGACCAAGCATAGACCGCCCAAGACCTAATCCAAAGGGGAACGCAAGTTCCCCAAATTGTTACCCCCAAATAATATATAATATATTCCAAAAAACCCCTTGACAGATGCGTTCAAATCTGCTATAATGAGTACATCAAAAAGAGGAAAGCAGACCAATGAACAAGAAGAAGAAGTCCAAAAAGGACAAAGACCTATTAAAGTTTCTCGCAGGTGTGCGAGGGGAAGAACGCCCCACAATGCCGCGCCCTGTGGTTTTCAAAGACAAAAAAAAATATTCCCGTCAGCGCGACAAGCGCGTTGATTTCGATTAACCTCCTTCTCTTTCCCCGATGAAGCGCCGCCACCATACGGCGCTTTTTCGGGTTTAAGCGCAATATATAATATACAATCTCGCCCGGGCCGAAAAATATATTCTTTCGATTACTTGACAAATAAATAAGAATATGCTATAATACCAATAGATGAAAGAAAGGAGACCAAACAAATGTTTTCGACCTACGCACGAACTGACCCCTTTAACCACAATGGTAAACGCAACCGCTCCAACACCGACACCGATGATTATAACTGCGGTGGCTTCGCTCTCGGCACTTACTCGTGGTATGCGCCTTATCGCTCAGATGAGCAAATGCAGATTTACGAGCGTTGGGCTGGCATTCAGATGTGGCTTGATGTCGCAGAAGATGCCGACAACATGGCTGACCGCATTGATGCCAGAGAAACTGCTCATACCTATGTTGTTTCCCTGCTCAATCTGTTTGTAAAGCGTATTCTTGAAGATTTCCCGTCCGTTCGCAGAGTACAGACCTTCGAGGAGATTAAACCCGATGAGCGCATTATCCTGTTCCGCACTGGTGCTGATGATTTCCATTTTATCGTATCTTTTGACCATAAGCATTGGTGGCATAAATACGGTTGGAATTGTATCGAGGAACTGTGCGAGGACGAGGTACTTGACACCGAATGGGCAAACGGCAGATACTTCGGTCCTATTGCAATTCTTGCGATGCCGAATGATTGAGGGCTTCGCCCTCTTTTTATTTACAAAATATATAATATATTTTCAAGGCCGGGCGCAATAATATATTTTGTAAACCCCTTGACATTTCTGCGCTCATCTGTTATAATGAGTACATCAAAAAGAGAGGAGTCAATAAAAGTGACCTATGAAGACATCAAAGAAATCTATCAAGACATCATCGACCTTTGGGGCGAAGATTTGGGCGGTCAAATTGTGGTTGCTATCCATACCGCTCCCCATGTGGACATTACTTACCAAGACTTTATGCGTAACTATTGCGTGGCTTGCAGGGGTAATTGGATAGCGATGGTTTACTCTGGCTTGAAGAACATCGCTCCAAGCGTAGCCGCACTTATCCCCGATGAAATCCAACAGCCGATGAAAGAGTTTACCGCACTCAATAATATTGCCTATCTCTTGGGGGTGCACGAAGCTGATGCCCCTCCTGATTAATCTCCTTTCTTTCCCTTCTGGCAAGGCGTGGCGAGGTGAGTGGTGTCCCTCCTACGCCTTCACCAGTTTTCAAAGAATATATAATATACAATACCGCCCGGGCGCCAAAATATATTATTTTTTTTAGCAAAAAGTGCTTGACAACGGAATTTGTATCTGCTATAATGAGTACATCAAAGAAAAGGAGATACAAACTAATGGACACCATCATTAACATCACTCGTAACCGCAATACCTACACCATCGACCTCGATACTGGCAAGCACATTGTCGCGTATCTCGAACACCCTTTCCGCGTCATCGGTATATCGGGCAGGGAGCTGACCAATGCTCCGAAGCAGATAAACACACGCATCGGCAACGCCTTTATTGATGCCGCCGCTAATCATTGTGACCTTTGCAACCGCGAGTATATCGACCGCATCATCAGCCTTCCCGATATTGCGATTGCCGTCAAAGTTTTCGCTATGAACTGCATTTTCTACTCCGAGTGGGGTGAAATCCATAATATGCCCAAATGAAAGACACCCTCGCCCTGCTCCGCAAGTGGAGTGCCAATCCTGCTACCCTCCCCAATAAAGTTGATTATCTCGATAATATCATAGGCAGGGCGGTCGGCATGGACGCCCTCGAAAAGTACGGTTTGGCTGATTTTGCGGATTACATTCCCGTGAACCTCTACCCCTATATCAATTCTTGCAAGGCTTTCCGCTCCGCGCTTCGTACTGCCGCAAAAGATAGATTCGCAGAGCCGCAGGCAAAAATAAAGGAGCTTTTCGGTATGGATAGTGAGGACGAAATCTGCCGCTTGTTCGGCGTTCGCTTCTACCGCTATAATGCTTCGAGCGAGATTTACCATGTTTGCCGCAAGATGACGCGCATCGTGGACTTCATCAATAAAATAGGGCTGAACGATTATAAAGTGGAAAACCTCGATCGCTCTCTCGCAGACCTTGAAGCCCGTTGGCACGAGGAGCGCACCGCCCGCGAGAACCGCGCCTTCCGCGAAGCGCAGACTACCCACAACCTTTATTATGAGAACGACCGCTATTATACTCGCGTTCCTCTCGACCGCGCCGAGTGCAAGGAGATAGGCGACTATTTCTGCAACTGCGTGAACACGATTGAGTGGAATGAGTACCTCCGCTCTGGCGATCGCTATCTGGTTGTTGTGTGCGACAAAGTGACGAATGAGATGCTCGTCTGCGTGGATATTATTCCGCGGACTATGCACATCAATCAGTATTACGGCTACCGCAATTCCTACATCGAAGAACCTGCGCTTATTCGCTTCAAGAATGAGTATCAGAACTACCTCAACGGCATTATGTAATAACTAAGGGGGCGCAAGTCCCCTTAATTTTTTATCTGCACCGATTATATATAATATACAATCAAGCCCGGGCGCGAAAATATATTCTTAAAATTCCAAAAAAGCTATTGACAAACTTGCCGCATTAGTGTATAATGAGTACATCAAAAGAAAGGAGATACTAAATAATGAGTATCAAGAACAACAAAAATGCAACCGAACTTCTCTCCCTTATCCTCTCGCTGATGGATGACGATGACCGCGCCGAGCTTCGCGCCACTATGGATGAAGGCGAAAAGCCCAAGGATGAACCCACTCTTTGCAATGAGTGCCACGACCGTGACACCTGTCCCGATTCCCCATTTCGTCTTAACGATGATGATGAGTGGGATGATGATGACGAGGATGAGCGCGCCATCAAAATCAACATTCCCGATGGTATGTCCTGCCTTGTGATAGGTGGTACGGATGACGAGCTTCTTCTTGCAATGGAGCTGATAAAGAAGATGGGGCTTGTTAGCCCCGCTCCCGCGCCCGCAAAGTCCCGCGTTCGGGGTGAGATGGTCAACCGCAATCAGAGTGTCCCTGAAGGAAGTATCAGCGGCAGAATGCTACGGGAAATGATTGACCGCGCCGTGGAAGCCGCCGAAGGCTCTGCCGCGTGGCTCGACAAGTACCACTATTAAGGGGGGTGAAGGAACTATGAAGGCAACCGGAATTGTACGCCGCATTGATGACCTTGGACGTATTGTTATCCCGAAGGAAATTCGCCGCACCTGCAATTTGCGGGAAGGCGACCCGATGGAACTCTATCTCGGTGAGAATGGTAAAATTATCCTTAATAAGTATGACACTGAACCCGAAATCACCTCTCTGCGCACCGCCGCAACCCAGCTCGCGGGAACGATACACGGAGAACGCGAACGCGCCGCATTTACTGCGTGGACGGAAAAGGCGATTGCCCACATCGCCGAGGAACTGCGGCAGAGCTAACCTTGAGGGGGTGCGAAAGCATCCCCATAATTTTTTTTAGGGGGAAATATATAATATATTATCAGGCCCGGGCTTCAAAATATATTTACAAAAACCTATTGACAAATTTTAAGCCATCTATTATAATAAATACATCAAATGAAAGGAGGACATCAAAAATGATGACCGCAAAAGAAGCCTACGAACTGACAAATGAGAGCATAAAAATCACAACTGAAGAACACTTTAAGCAGATGGAAAAGGGTATCCGAGAAAGAGCGAACAAAGGTGAATATGAGATTATTCTCCGAGTATCTGACACTATCAGCCAATCTATCCGTGATTATATGGTACAACAGCTAACTATATTGGGATATGAAGTAAGCAGTTGGCGAGAAAATGGACATAACTATTTTGCCACAGTCCAATGGGTAAATGCACATGATAAGGGGGCGTAATGCCTCTCTTTTTTATTTGTTTATATAAAATAATATATAGTATATAATTCTACCCGGGTTAAACAATATATCATTTTGACTCCGGCCCGCTATCCAGCGGCGCGGGCCGAGTTCCCGTTCGGTACCCCCATATGCGAAATTTTTGCTCACACAAGCAGGCTTCCATATCGCGCCTCTATTTCCCGAAAATTGACACCCGAACGGCGCCCGTTCGGCAACCGCTCCATATGCAAAAATTTTGCTCACTTCACAGCCGTTCGGCGCCCGAACGGGCCAGGAGCAGGTAAAAATGCCAAAAAACGTAATATTTTTATTAAATCTAATTGAAAATGTCAAAAATTTTTCGTTTCCAGTGTATTTCTTCACGAGACATATCAAATAAATGTTTCTGTGTATTAAAATCTATGCTCTCGCATTACAAAAATCGATGGCGGATGCGCATTTTTCGCGTTTCCAGGAGCAAAAATGAAGAAAATGCGCGTTCCCGTACGGTAACCGAACGGATTTTGCGCAAAATATTTGAAAATTATAAAAATTTTTTGTATAATATATATGTAAGAAAAATAAACTACAATAAAAAGGAGAGTAATTCTATGTATACAAAGAATGATATTATGGCACGTCTTCAGAAGGGTGACGACCCTCAGGCCATCGCCAATGAGATTGCCGACACTCTGAATGCCGCTCTCAAGGAGTACGAAGAGAGCAAGGCAGAAGCGGCTAAGAAGGAAGCAGCCGCAAAGAAGGATGCAGAGAAGCAGAAGGACATGACTGAGCTCTGCAATATGTTCAACGCATATATGCATAAGTACTATGACTGGAACGAGGGCGAGTTTGATGAGGATGATGTGCGCGAAATCATCGAGGCAACCGAGGCCGCAGCGCTGGCCGCAACAGAGTTGCGCGAGATCTTTACTTCCTTGGAGAAGAGCCTCAATGAGGATATGGACGAGCAGCCCACACGTCTGCATCACGAGACCGCTCCCAATACAAAGTGCGCGTGCAAGGAGCATCAGCCCCAGCAGAAGGAGAAGATTTCTGACATCGACGCCGAGTTACACAAGTTACTTAAAGAGTTATTTAATTAAGAAATAAAACATAGTTGGTTCCTTTCTTAGAGGCCGTACGGAAACCGTACGGTCTTTTTTGTGCATCTTAATGCGCTAGGTTATGTGGAAGGAAGTGTTTCGGTACTGTGAATGGGATTGCAGTAACCGTACGGGGCTAGGCGCACTCGATAAATTCGATAAATTCGATAAATTCGATAAATTCGATAAATTCCCTATTTTCACCAATTTAACAATATTTAATCTATTTAGTTAATTTAGTGCACTCCTCCATCCAACCTATTTACTCTATATATTTACATTAATCTAATATCTTATACATTATCTCCACTCTACTCCCACTATATTACAATCTCTATTCGCCTCTAACCTACTACTAATATCTCCTGTTGTAGTGTCAACTGTTATAATTATCTTAAACTTATTCTTTATTTTCTTCAGTTCTTTATACAGTATATACCTTATCCATTTAATAATTGGAGTCTCTTCCCTCCTCGATTCAAATATCTTCTCTCCAGTAGCAGTTTTATAGTCTATTGTGTAATCAATATTGTTTATCTCCATTATAATGCCTCCAGTAGCAACAGTAATTAATTATATCTTCGTCTTTTGTACTTGCGTTTTAACTTTTTTAACTGTCTATTCTAATATTCTTCTAACTTACGATTATACTTGCGTTTCTTCCTATTATATTTAATAATAGCTAAATAACCTTTATCAAACTCTGTACTCAAATTAGTTACAATCAACTAAATACATATATGTGTTTTTCATTTCATTTTTTGTTAGTTCCATATGGGGGGTTTTTGAAATAAGCCTACCCCTCTAAATTTACCCTTAATATGCCATAAGGATACCCCCTAATTTTCAAATGAAAATTCTAAAATTCCTCCTACCCCCCAATAGTAAGGCATAAGTAAAGTACAAGGCAAGTGCGCGAATACCCTATATGAGAGGCGCCCGGCTTATAAAAATATTTTGGAGCAACGAAGTTGCGTAAAAATATTTTTATAAGCCTAAATGCGAGCTTGCGAGCACTCAACTCGCTATATTTAATAGATATCTAAAATTTGACCATCGTAGAGAAAATTTTGACCATTTTATATGGAACGTCTATGCAATATCAATAGAAATTTTTGACCATTTTTAATCGGGTAGTCGATTATTTATCCAGATGAATTTCATATACGACTTCATCTCTACGGCGTCATATTCTACTTCCATGTCAAGTAGCCCTAATCTTTTTAATATTTCAATAGTATCACTAACCATTAAATTATTTGAAGTAGTGCTTGTAGCTATACCAATATAATCTTTAATTTGTTTCATAGTAGCAATAAAAGGTTCACAACCATTTGCATAAAAACGATTAAACAAATAAATATAAATGTTAATACTATTCTTCTATAATACATTCATTAATTTACTTAATGTAATATATTCAATTAAATTAGCATCATGCGCATTTAATAAAGTTAAATAATAATAACCATCATCTTTTTCAGTAACCAAACCAAGCTGTACTAAAGTATCAAAGTATTTTGCAATAGTTTTTCGACCCATTATTTTTTCTTCACTACCATCAACCGCAACACGAGTAAAATCTTTTTCAATAGCCGTCCATTTTACTTTATTCTTAGCTATGCGCCTATCGTATCCATCAATATAAACTTTCTCTGAATTACACTACAACCATGCATATAACAAATCACAATAATTCTTTTCTCTTACAATATCCCGTGCTGCTGGCATCTACCGTGAATTTAATTCAATCTTCAAAGTATACCCCTCCTTTTCCTTCTTCCTTCTTCCTTAATAGAAAATTTTGACCAAAATAATAGAAATTTTTGACCATTTTTATAGAAAAATTTGACCACTTCTATAGAAATTTTTGACCAACATATAGAAAATTTTGACCATTTTTACTTACGATGACCATTTTAGTATTTTATCCATCTTTTTTAAAATAATCCCACCAAGTGCGTTTGGGCGGACTCAAGGTGTCAATGAAACGGTCGCTACGCCCCCTAATGAGGAGCCACGCATTGCAGCCGATAAGATTGCCAACAAGAGTACCGATAGCTAAGTCCAATCCTTTTGCCTAATTAAACCACATTAAAAATACCATATTCGGTATGAACGGCCAATGTGCTAAAACGCACATCATAATAGGTATCATAGTCATTATATAGTTCTCTGTCTTCGTATAAGCTACTATACCCCCATACATGGTTAAACCGCAAAATATTCCCAGCGGGATAACGCCAAAGGGACCGATACTGTCGTAAAATGCCCATAACTCGTGTGCGCTTGCCGCAATTCGTTCCCGATACACGGGCGTACAAAATGTCAAAAGCGCAATTATAGATACTCCAATAATATTCCACAAGAAAATTAAACCCAATTCTATTATATCTGTCTACTTAGGATTTAATAGTCCTGTATGCCCCACGAATAAATCTAAATCATAATAAATAACACTCATAATTACAATTGCGTATAAAATTGAACCCATTATCCCACTAACATATAAATCAGCAACACAACCAAGCCCAATAACGATACCTGCGCAAATTGCCTCTACCATTCCACCATCTCCTTTAAATAGATATTCATCTATTATAATTATACAAAAAATTCCTTCAAAGTTCCACTTTTGATTTTTAATAAAAAATTTGATAAAATATATATGTAAAAAAAATAAGGATAAAAATTAAGTACCACTTAAACTTAGTCCGAAAATATTATATAAAGGAGTATAAAAGTAACTATGTTTAACGATTATGAAAATGAAGCCGCTCGTGCCAAGAAGATTCGTCGCCGTCTTTGGATGTGGATACCTATTGGTATTATCCTGCTAATCGGTATCATCTTTCTCACCAACAGCTGCTCGTCCGTGCCCGCCGGCCATACCGGTATCCTTACTACCTTCGGCAAGGTTGAAGACCGCATTCTAACTGAAGGCCTCAACTGGAAATCCCCATTCCAGAAGGTAATAAAGATGGATAATCGTACGCAGAAGAAGGTCGAAGAGTTTCAGGCTTTCTCGTCGGATATACAGGAAGTCAATATTATGCTTGCGGTCAACTATTCCATTAATCAGGAAACCGCACAGAATCTTTATCGAACTGTCGGCGTAGAATATTACACGAATATTGTATATCCTCGTCTGTTGGAGAGCACGAAGTCAGTCTTCTCTAGCTATACCGCTGAACAGCTTATCGGCAACCGAGAAAATCTATCGAATGAAATTAAAGATCTTGTTATCCCCGATGTTGCCCGTTACGGCATCATCATAAGCGATATTAGCGTGCAGGATATTGACTTTACCGACGCCTTCACTAATGCGGTTGAGGCAAAACAGGTTGCGGCGCAGGATAAACTCACGGCGGAAACGAAGCAGGCTCAGTTGACGATGGAAGCCGAGCAGGAAGCGCACCGTCAAGTAATAAAGGCACAGGCTGATGCGGAACAGGCGAAAATTGCGGCACAGGCTGACCTCGAAGTTACCAAGATTCAGGCGGATGCGGCCGAATATGCTGGCCAAAAGGAAGCCGCACGCATTAATGCAATTGCACAGGTTCTAACACCAGATGTACTTAAATATTATAATATTTTACAGTGGGATGGTAAACTTCCTGTCTACATGCTTGGCAAAGATACCAGCATTCTCATGGGCCTTAATTAAATAAATCATTAATTAGCACCGCATTTAAGCGGTGCTTTTTTGATTTTTATAAAAAAATTTGATAAAATATATATAGAAAATAAGAAAAGGAAATAAATATTTATGGTCGCAAAGTCTTATCAGAATTATCCTCTTGTAGGTGAACCGTATTTGGTAAATGGCCGCATGTATGTTAAGGTTAATACTGGCAAAACTGTGCGTCAGGTACGCTGGTATACTGAGAACGAATATCGTGCCATGTATGGTGAATCTGCTACCCAAGAGACAAAAAAGAGTCAGAAAGAAGTTCTCGGCTTTGCAGAAGGCTATATTACTATCTTCAAAGGCGAAACGTTTGAAAAAAAGGAAGAGCTGCGCGAAGCCGGCGCTACTTATACTCGTTGGTGGGGCTGGAGTATCGCTGGCGGCAAGGAAGTGCCGGAAATCGATGGTCTTGAACCTGTTCGACTTGACTGGTCTCTCGTCGGTGGCGAAGATGGCAAATGCTACAACGAAGAGGTCATAAAGAATGCGGTTGAGCCTCTCCTCTATGGTGCGGGTAAGTCCACTCATCAGGGTGAAATAGGTGAGCGTTTGCGCAACATTCCTGTCATGGTAGTTTCTTGTAATCAGTTCACATCAAATTTTGGCGATAAAAACGTCATTACCTTTGAAGATGAATATGAGAACGTCTATGTATGGTTCACTACAACTCGGAGCCTTGAAGCTGGTACTCATTGGATTCTGACCGGTACTGTTAAAGCTCATAATGTCTATAAGGGTACTGCTCAGACTACTCTCACTCGTTGTTCTCTTGTCGAAAATGACTAATTAGAAAGGAGCTTTTTATGATTACCCCTCCGTGGTTTACCGACTCTGTTGAAACTATTGCGTTCAATGCTTATGCTATGCATACCGATGAATTGGATAGGCTCATTCAATATTTCAGAGAACATCCAGAACTTTCTCTGGACTCTGATAATGATGTTTCCAAGGCATGTATGTGCCTTGGTTTGTCTATTTCACATCTCGCAAGTGATGAATATGAATATGTAAAGAAAGGATTAATTCGTTTATGGTAAATTAGGAAATGCATACAATTCCTCTCGATATGACTTTAAAAGTTAAAGATAATAATTTGTATTGGGTCAATAGTGATGAATCAGTTTGGATTACCGCTGATTTGGACTTAAATGCAATTTCTACAAATAATAATAATTGTCCGACCACTATCGCAACTTTTACAATTCCTTGTGATTGGGATCAATCTGACAAAATTTGCAGTACATCTAGTTGGTCTGATTATGATGAGCGACTTTATCAGCTCGAAAGAAAAATAAATACTTTTAGCAAGAAAGAAAAAGAAATCAATAGTCAGAAAGGAAAAAATAACAATATGGTTCATCTTAATAACATATTCCCTAATGCTTCTTTTGGTCCTGTCAGCTCTGATATCGCTTGCCTTAGCCCCAAGGGCATTGCAATTTATGCCGGTGATAGGTGGCAGGCCTATGATAAGGAATCTGGTAACATAATCGACGTTACCCCTCTTAATTTCAATGCGTCTAACCTGATTTACAATATGCCTGTTGGCATTGATCAGATTCAGGTGGGTGATATCATCATGCATGCCAAAAAGCCTATGTTCGTGCTTAATATCGAGGACAATGATGGCAAGATGCGCCTCAAGACTATTGATATCATCAATGCTGAGGAAAAGGTCATCTGTCCCATCAAGAGCATCTTTGGTTTTGACTTCTATACGAAAGTTATATGCCTTGTCGATATGGCCGGTGGCTTTAAGGCTGATGAGAAGAATCCTTTCGGTAATCTTGCGCCCTGGCTGCTTCTCTCTGACCAGAAGGATAATGATATGCTTCCTCTCCTTTTCCTTTCCGGTCAGGGCCAGAAGATGGATATAAACAATCCGATGTTCCTTATGGCGCTGTGCGGTAATAAGGATATGAGTAACCTCTTGCCTTTCATGCTCATGACGAGTGCGCCCAAGGCAGAGTGAGCGCAACCAAATAGCTAATTTCAAGGCGGCCTTGTGGTCGCCTTTGATTTTTATAAAAATTTTTGATAAAATATATATAGAAAATAAGAAAAGAAGAAAAAATATGGTAACACCTGATATTAATTAGGAGGCAACGAGATATGAAACTTTGTGAATTCTTCAAAAAACAGTTTGATAATGCAAAGGAAACGGCAAAACATTTTGAAGCTGATAGTAAATACCTCGTTGATATTTATGGTTATGAAAAAGGTTCTTTTGAGTGGTTCAAAGAATTAAGCAAGCGCTATTTTGGCGGTAGCTATTTTTACCATTTTGAAGCCGATGGCATTACACGGCAACAACTAAAAGAAGCGCAAGAACAAGGCTTTATTAAGTATAGCTATTATAGCAACTGGCAAGCACGTCAACTTAATGAAACAGAATATTGGTGTTTGACAAATAAGGGGTTGAAAGCCCTATATAAAGCATATCAAGGCCAATGGTAAGGGGTGGTTTACAACTGCCGCAGACAGTTGCAAGACAGAAATAACGAATTAACGACTATACTATTAAACGATGAGGAGATATAGCAATGGGTATTAGGGAGAAGCAGTCAAGTGAAAAGCGGCTGATTGATGCAAATATCATGCGTGATGATTGGCTGGAAAACGGTAAAAATGAATATGTATATGATACTAACGCTGTCTTGGATAGTATAGACTCACAACCAACCGTGGATGCTGTAGAAATGGTCCGGTGTTGGAAGTGCAAATATCATGAAGACACTGATGTTACAGGGTTCAAGCATTGTCGTCTGCTTAGTAAAATAGTACGATATAACGATTTTTGCTCCTACGGTAAGCGGAAAGAAGGTGCTGACTGATGGATGAGTATATTAAGCGAGAAGCGGCTATTGAAGCTGTAAAACATGCGTGGGCGAAGGGGCTTGAGCCGTCACAGTATATTGAGAATATTCCAGCCGCCAACGTTGCACCGGTGCAGCATGGGAGGTGGGAGGTAGGATATTTTCATGATAGAGTGTGTAGCTGTTGCCTGCACCCGGATAACGATTTCGATGATTATGCGCATAAATTCTGCCCGCACTGCGGGGCGAAGATGGACGGAGGACTGACTGATGGATGTTAAGGGAAAGCTGGTGGAGATTTTGAAGCAAGCACCTTTTGAGGGAAAAGTGCTTGACGAATGGTGGCAGGAAGAAAAGATTAGAAGAATTGCAGACCACCTTATCAGCAATGGTGTAACGGTGCATGAATCCAGTTGTCCATATTGTTGCGATAATGGCGAAGGACACGGAATGTTGAAACACAGCTATGATGATGAAGATGGAATGGAAATGAACATCCATCCATCAACAAGGAAAGAAAACGGATATCAAAGCCAAGCGTGGTGGGCGACTGTACATTTTCGTGGAGAATGCAGAGATTTTTATATTGAAGTTTGCCCGTTCTGCGGAAGGCGACTTGTTCCGTTGAAAGAAGAAAGGGAGACCGCTATGCCGCATCCGCAGAAGGATGCGAAGAAATGATAAGGCGATAATGGAGCTCGTAAAGCAGAACAGGAGGTTAATCATGCAGTATTTAGGTCTGTTTTTTACATTCACATTTCCGGGAATCCTCATTGGAATCCTGTTAACTTATGGAAAATTTCTTAAAGACGATGAAGAAGACTAAGAGAAGGAGGAGTTGAAGCGCGATGAGTAAGTACAGAAAAAAGCCAGTGGTTATTGACGCGTTCCAGTTAAACGAGAGAGGACTTGTTGGAGAAGATTGGTTTTGGGACGCGGTTTCGGAAAACACAATCATCACTCATGACTTTGGGAAGTACCACCCGGGCCCGGCATGGTGCGAAATAAAAACACTCGAGGGAACAATGGTTGCCAAAGCTGGAGATTATATTATACGCGGCGTAAATGGGGAAATCTATCCGTGCAAAGCCGACATCTTTGAGAAGACTTATGAGGCTGTTCAATGATTTAGGACAAGTGGAATTTGTAGAAATATATTAGATGACGAACGAAAAGGAGATGCTAACTGATGGCTGAGTATATCAAAAATCCACTCTCTGGAAAATTGAGAGGTGTGACATATGAGGATGGCAAGATAATTGATGTTCATATTAGAGATACGGATGACATAGTTAAGGTTTTTGTCCCAGTTCGGCATGGGCGATGGATTAATAAAGGGGAGTATACAGTCTGTATGGAATGCGGCGGACGGAGTGGTACACAATATGACAGTGTAGAGCCGATACCTTTGATGACGCAATTCTGTCCCAACTGTGGTGCAAAAATGGATGGGAGGTGCTGACTAATGAATGTTAGGGAAAAGCTGATTGATTTGAAGCCGTGCCCGTTCTGCGGCGGTGAAGCGTGTGTTAAAACGTCAACAACGCAAACTATACCAAGCCACCCAATGGCGTGGGTATATTGCAAAAAATGCAAGAGCTCATCAGCAAGTTTTGATGATTGTAAAAAAAACGGCACTTTTTTGTTTGATGCAATCGAAGCGTGGAACCGCCGTGCCGGAGAGGAGGACAACAATGTACATTAAAGGTTTTGATAAAGATTTGTGTTGCCGTGGAATGCAATTCGAGGTTGGCAAAGAGTACAGCACTGGTGTCGCTGATGCCGACATAAGTCTTTGCACAAATACAGTGTTCCATTTTTGCGATTCGTTGCGAAAAGTTCATACCCATTACTCTGTAATACCTGAAGAAGATAACCGGTTTTGCGAAATAGAAGTACTGGGTGCGCTCGTTTCTGACGATACCAAGTGCGGAAGCAATCGCATTCGTATAGTTAGGGAAATCTCAGGCGATGAGCTTAATATAATGCGTGGCTTAACAAATGGAAATACAGGCATTTTTAACAGCGGCGATTGTAACAGCGGTGATTGTAACAGTGGCAATCGTAACAGTGGCAACTGGAATAGCGGCAGTCGTAACAGCGGCAACTGGAATAGCGGCAGTCGTAACAGTGGAGATTGGAACAGCGGCAGGGATAACAGCGGCGATTGTAACAGCGGTAATTGGAACAGCGGCAGGGATAACAGCGGCAGTCGTAACAGCGGCGATTGTAACAGTGGAGATTGGAACAGCGGCAGGGATAACAGCGGCAGTCGTAACAGCGGCGATTGTAACAGCGGTAATTGGAACAGCGGCGATTGGAACAGTGGCAATTGTAACAGCGGCTTTTTCTGCACAAACTCTCCAAAATTGAGACTGTTTAACAAAGAAACCGACTTTACCATAGAAGAATTTATAAAAACCGAATGGTATGCAGTACTTACTTCGGGTGAATTTAATCTTACCAAATGGAGAGCTTACACCGATGAAGAAAAAGCACAGGACGAGCGGAAAAGGTTTATAAGCGGTGAACTAATAACAATCCCGTATAAAGAAGCTTGTGCAAGCTGGTGGGCGTCTTTATCCGAAAAAGACAAAGCGATAATTAAAACCATACCTAATTTTGATGCTAATATATTTGCCGAAATAACTGGTATTGATGTAACTAATATTTGAAAAGCGGTGAAGAGGAATGACGAGAGAAGAAACTATCCGCACATTTAACTTTGGCACATGGCGGGATAACTTGAATTCAGAAATGAGTGATGCAGATTCCAAGCCATTGTTTGAAGCTCTGGACATGGCAATCTCCGCACTTAAGCAACAGCAGGATCAGGAAAGCAAGCCGCTGAACGGATGGATCAGCGTTAAGGATAGGCTGCCGGACAACAAAGAACACGATTGGGTGCTTGCACAGGTTGTTGAGGACAACGGCTATATGCACATACCAAGAGTTATGGAGTATAGGCAAGCAAAAAATGATTGGTTTGAGGAAACATATGGCTGGCTTTCTGAACACAATGGTTTATTCTCCGTAACTCACTGGATACCGCTGCCACTTGCCCCGGAGGTAAAAAATGATTGAAAACAAATCAAATGTCTATCAAAGACTCATTAGCCATATGAAAATAAACAAAACAACTGGGTGTTGGGAGTGGCAAGGGAGCAAACGAAACGGATATGGAAGAATGATTATTGGCAGTAGAACAGACGGAACAAGAAAAACTGTGTCAACGCATAGGCTGTCATATGAATTGCATTATGGAGAAATACCGCAAGGGATGGAAATATGTCATAAGTGTGATAACCCTTGTTGTATAAACCCTGACCACCTTTTTGCGGGGACACGGCAAGACAACGTAGATGATCGTGAGCGAAAAGGTAGAAACAATCCACCGAAGGGAGAAAAACACCCAAAAGCAAAATTGACAGAATTAGATGTTTTGACAATAAGGGAAAAGAGATTGCAGGGTGTGTCTTTTGGCAAATTGGCAAAAGAATATGGAGTTTGCAAAAAGACCATTCAAGATGCCGTTAGTGGAAAGACCTGGTCTTATTTGCCGGAACCACCGAAAGGAGAATAATTATGGCACAGCTCTATAAAATGACTTTGTATGTTTGCGATTTGGAAGATAGCTTGTCACTGGATGAAATTGAAACTTTAATCAAGCGAGATGCGCTCAATGGTATATCTGTGAATTGTATTTGCCATTTTGCAGATAGTAAAATCGGACAGAATGTTGAATGGAACGATGATATTGACCTGAACCGTTGTGATTGTCCTACTTCTGCTTGGGAAAAGTATTTTGCGCCGCCTGCTGGAATGCGGAGATGGAGGTAAATGATGAGTAACGAAGACGCTGTTAAAGCATTAATTGCACATCGCACTCGATTTAGAGATGATTTCGGGTGGGATAAAACGACGCTTGAAGCACTTGATATTGCCATTGCTTTATTAACTACTGAATCAAAGCCAACAGCAA
>SFNX01000121.1 GCA_004552595.1 Lachnospiraceae bacterium
AACTGTTTTAATACCGCCGGCTGTTGAACCTGTTGAGCCACCGATAAGCATTAAAATTGACGTA
The DNA here is from genome assembly GCA_004552595.1 of Lachnospiraceae bacterium. GTDB lineage: Bacteria > Bacillota > Clostridia > Lachnospirales > Lachnospiraceae > UBA2868. Next base: position 65 of record SFNX01000121.1, read on the forward strand.
AGTGCAATAGAGTTATCCGTAAGATTACACTGTTCAATTGCAGCAAAGCCTGCTGTTCTTGGTGTGACAGCCTGGAATATGGAATTTACAACCTTGTTTGCAGTACTGTAATTACCGATACTTGCAGCATTATTACATTCAAAGAAGTAAAACATAATTGTACCGATAACAATAAGAACTGTTGTCGCAAACAGAACCAATTTAGTGTAAATTGACCAGTCTCTTATGCTTTTCGAGCTTACAATATTGTCCCAGACTACAAATCCAAGTCCACCGACAATAATAAGCACAGAAATTGTGATTAACACAACCGGATTATTGAAAAATGTAATAAGACTGCTGCCCTTAGCAAACATTCCCATCAAATCAAAGCCCGCATTACAAAACGCGGAAACCGAATGGAAAAGTCCGAACCATATGGCTTTGTCCCACTTCATAAGCGGAAGGAAATTAAGGAACAGAATTGCTGCTCCCAATGTCTGAAAAAATGCCGAACCGATAATAAGTCGCTTTTGAATACGTCCGATAGACTTCATCAACGTATCAGAGCCAAGGGACTCAGCTGTAAGAGTCAATGCCTGAACATTGTTCTGATGTCTTGTTAAATGTATAAGTATCGAAACAAAGGACATAAATCCGAGTCCTCCTATTTCGATAAGAAGTAAAACAACAGCCTGACCGAACAGTGTGTAAGTTGTATAGATGTCAACAAGAGAAAGCCCGGTTACACATACTGCCGATGTGGCTGTAAAAAATGCTGTCATAAATGATACGGATATATCGCTTCTGTATGAAATCGGCAATACAAGGAGTATTGAACCGATAAGAATAATGTTAAAGTATACTAAAGCAATTATCTGATAAATATTCAGTTTTACTTTATTGTTAAATAAGTTCATTTCTCAAAAATAATTAAAAAGTGTTACAGACCTACACTATTATAGCCCTTGTTTTGATATATGTAAAATGCTATTAGAAAATATTTTTCTTTCACAAAAAAATGTATAAGAATACGCTAATCAGAGCGCACATAAATAAAGCAGCGGGTACATTTAAAACCCGCTGCCTTAGCTTTTAGCTTTATAAAATAATACTATATTTAATGCAAATATTTGCCGCCGCCATCATCATTGCAAAAAACGACATTCCAATCATAAGAAATACTGCGCCCTTATCATATATTACTCTTTTGTCTCTTGATGTAAACCATAACATCTCAGCACCAAGACCGATTAGGATTAACGGCCATACACTTAATACAAATCTAAGGTCCGTTAAAATATTAAGTTCATTTAGGGCAAACATAATTCCCCATATTATCATGGATAAGCCGGCTGTAATCGAGCCTACCCTGTGTACTCTCTCTTCCTTATGCATATCAATTTGCTCCCTCATTAAAGCGCTCATGTTACTCATGTTCGTCATCTAATAATTTCTTCTTTTTACCCCTGATAATAAGTATTCCGACAACTATTACAAATACCGAGAATACAAGCCTTGGTATACTGTCAACAACATCCATAATCATTTCTCTTCCTGCAACGCCATATCTGTCAAGCATACTGTAAAGATTGTCTCTTAATATTTCAAACAATCCAAATATTCCGATAAAAATGAGTATTGCCGCGCCCCACTTTTTAGCGCTCTCTGTATTAATTGAAATTGATTTTCCATCAATAAATTCTTCCCAAATATACTTATCCTGTAATGCTTCAAAGTCAGAATCCGGCGTTGTTGCAAGACATCTTGCATGGAAAAACGCCGCAACATAAACAACGACTGATAATATTGCAAGGTAATCTCCGCCGTACAAAACTCCCGTAATAATCAATGGGATGCAAAATATTGTAAGGATACTAAGTCCGTTCTTAAAAAATCCCATATACATTTCAGCCGCTCCCGGGCAGAATGAAAAAATAAATGTCCAAAAATTGTTTTTCTTTCTAGGTTTCATACTCTAATCCTCTCTTCTGTTAAGTAAATCACTGATATAGTGTGTATTTCCAAAATTGCTAAGTAACCTCTGACCTCTTAAGTCAAGATTGTTCTCAGCAATGACCATAGATATGTTAATCGGCATCATCTGCTTAATTGAAGGCGCAACAACAGATAATATTATTATCGCTGCCACAGAAGCAATAACTCTGTTCCTGAATCTTTTGTATTCGATTATCTGCTTACGTTTATCAATTCTTTCAATAATCTCCTGTTTAAAATGCGGAGGTGCCTTAACAATATCATTTTCTTCAATATCAGCAATCAATCGTTCAAGTTCATTATCTGATAAGTAATTATATTCATTCATGCTATAAGGTCCTCCTTTCTGATTATTTTTTTCAGCATGCTTCGTGCCCTGTAAATTTGTGTCTGAATTGTCTTAAGACCTATCTTTGTTTCAACAGATATTTCTTTTGCTGTTTTTCCATCAATAAAGTGCTTCTTTGAAACGCTTCTGTACGGTTCATCAAGACTCTCAATCGCTGCTAAAAAGTCTTCCATAAGTTCCTTATTGATTACCTCTTCCAAAAGCTCCCCTGAAGCAGATATACTCTCTGCCGTTTCATCATCAAGTGCAACCTCTTTTCTTGCAGCTGCTTTTAAATAATCAATGCACTTGTTTGTGGCAATTCTGCATATCCAGGTCTTTTCATTATTGCCATCAAACCTTTCGTAATTCTTATAAACGGCAATGAACGTATCCTGCGCCAAATCCTCCGCAGTAAAGTAATCACCGGTCATTTTAAGGCAGATGGAAAAAACCAGATTCTGATACTGCTCAATAAGTCTTATTAAGTTTTCCCTTGAATCTATTTTCTCCACCTCCCTTACTGCTTCATTTACTATAACGATTCGGAATTTAAAATGTCTTCAATTTTTTTTATTTTTTTGAAAAAAAAAGAAAGTGCCGTCAAATCGGACTTTCCCCTTTAATTTATGGATAATATTACAGAGTCTTTTTCCACGTTCTTAAGTAGAACAGAAGCAATATCGGGAATAGTTCAAGTCTTCCTGCCAGCATGTCAATGCACATAACAAGAATTGGCAGTTCTGATACGTGCAATTGCCTGGCAGTTTCCTAAATTCTTGGCAATTAAAGTGCACATTACATTTTTTTCATCAGTCTCCATCGCCGCAATTAATATATCAGCAGTATCAACTCCGGCATCAAGCAATACATCCGAGCAAATACCGTTCCCCTCAATGCATCTGACATCGAGCGAATCAGTCACTGCTCTTATCTTATCGTAATTTGTATCAATAACTGTTACGTAATGCTTTTCTTTCGTCAACTGCTCGGCAAGTGTAATTCCTACTTTTCCGCAACCAACAATTATAATCTTCACTTTCCTTCTCCTATAAATACTGACTTGCGATTCTGTCTTCCGGGTGTGCATCCACGAAATAAATTACTGCAAGGAACACCCACTCAAGCGGCTTCATTATGAACCAGATAATATCGGCAACAATCTTACTCTTAATAAGCTTTGCTACCGGAAATCCGTACGTATCGTAAAAGTGCCTTACTGCCCTATGAAACTTAGGCGTCTTCTCTTCAATAATCTGCTCAAATGCATTCGCGATAAGAAGCTGCCTGTTGACAATTACATCATGTCCGTGACGTTTTCCCATACGGAGTGGCTTAACGATTTTCTCATGTCCGCCTGCTGCCACAGTACACAGATAATGTTCATCATAAAAAATATTCTGCGGTGGTATCTTTGTAGAAAAAGTATAATTGGCAGTTTCCGTAAAACTCTTTATTGCTGCATCAGGCGCCTGTCCAAATAGTGCGAGAATCACTATGATTACACACAGCAAAGGAATCATAAAAATAAGTGCGAGTAACGGCCAGTTCTTTGAATCACGTATTATATCGTTGCATTTTTTAAGAAAAGGTACAGAATCGACTTTTGACATACGGTTTTCATCGATTTTATATGCCTGAATCTCAACAAGCATGACTCTTATAGTCATTATTATCATATTAACAGGAATAAACAAAGTGAAAAGAAGTCCTGCATCATAACAGTAAAACTCTTTGCCGCCTTCCATCGTATAATTCATGCCCATTATCTGAATTGTAAATAATACAGCTTCAATTACTCCAATATACATTCCCGCAAAGCAGAAAAGCGTAACAAGCGGCGGGCGCTCATTTGTATCAGTAGCCGATAATATAAACATTCCGGCAAAGAATAAATGAAAAATCACTGCAAATGTTAATGCATAATCCGTATTTATCGGCATATGAAGTTCACTGTTATGAAGCTCTTCAAACCACTGCTTATTAAACAATACATTATATCCTAACTCAAGAAGCATATACTCAAGTATTATACCGATAAGCAGCGCAAAATAATCATAAACCGCAATAATAAATTTGCTTACATGATCAAATATCCTGCTGACCATACTGATAAGCTCATAAATCGTTAGTATGAACGGATACGCAAATACTGCTAAAACCACAATCATAACAATGGTTCCCGGGATCAGTTCCATGAACAGCTCCATATCACCTTTTATAATCTTCATATTCTGAACTATCGAAATAATGTTAAGAGGCGTACCGATAACTAATCCGATAAGTAAACAGCTTATAAACTGTGCTGCTATCGGGTGTTTTATAGAAAATTTAGCAAATCTTTTAATTAATTTCATTGAATTTATCCTTCCATTCGTTTAATTTGCAGGAATTCAGTCTACTTTGAAAATTTAGCAAATCTTTTAATTAATTTCATTGAATTTATCCTTCCATTCGTTTAATTTGCAGGAATTCAGTCTACTTTCTCAAGAACTATTGAAAGCTTATCTTTATCATCTTTTCCTGTAAGAATTATACCTTCATCTGCTGCCTTTAAAGCAAAATCGCCACATAAAATGCTGTACTCATTGTCTGATGTTTCATTAAGTATGAAGCACTGTCCCATATCCCCGTTATATTCCCACGAATGAAGCGGGCTGCCTTCCTTAATCACGCCGTTCATTACATCTAAAACCTTCTGTGTTTTCTGGAATCTGATTATGTAGCTGCCCGGCTTATTCTCAAAAAGAATAATGCTGTCGGAAACCTTAGGCTCATCAATTGATTTAAGTGCTACACCCGATTCATCATCTGTTAAGTAAAGTCCGCTCTTTGCATCCTTAACGTAATATCTTCCGATAAGCCTTAAATTTTTATCAACTTTAAGTCCCTCGATATAATCCTTATCAAGCGTTCCGGCATGCGTGATGTTGTTATGCATTTTATCTGTAACAATCTTATAATCGTCTGTCTTCCAAGAAGGTTTAAGAAGCTTTCCTAATATACTCATATCAGGAACTATTGCGGTCAGGGCGATTAATGCAGCAAGCGTGATAGCGTAGATTGTAAGCTTATCGAGAGATTTTGGTTTACATAAATCA
>SFNX01000031.1 GCA_004552595.1 Lachnospiraceae bacterium
GGTATAATTCATTTATAAATAAAGCTGCGGCGTATCTTGACTCACAGCCTTATTCAAAGAGACTTGTGAGAGAGATGGGGGCAATATCGTCTCATTACAGCAAAGAACTCTCAGAGGTCGGTCTTAATCTTAGGGAAGACGGAACGATTGAACTTGATAAAGAGGCAATGTCAAAAACAGCACAAAGCGAGGATGCTTTATCGAAGTTTAAGAATATAAAGAGCTTCACAGGAAGCGTTCTTGATAAGATAAATAAAGTGTCACTTAATCCGATGGATTACACACAAAAGACAATTGTTGCCTACAAAAATCCGGGAAAGAGCTTTGTCAGCCCTTATGTTACAAGTAATTATTCCGGAATGATGTTTTCATCATATTGCTAAAATTACAATTTCTGATATATAATACAGGAAAGGAGCAACAGTTATGGATATTACAGGACTTTCAGTTGATTCAATCACAACGCTTGCCATGGGAATAAGGCAGATGGATACCTTAAGTAAAGTTAATACAGGACTTTTAAGTATGTCTCTTGATACTGCAAGTGCTCAAGGAGATGAGCTTGTGAAGATGATGGAGTTATCGGTTAATCCATCCGTTGGCTCTAACTTTGATATGTCTGTATAATCAGAGTATCTACATGATTAATAATTTAATTATTTTGTTTGAAATACAGCTGTCATAAGACGGCTGTGTTATTGTTATAATGATGGGGGAAATAAATGGACGGTTTCAGAGACAGATTAAACAGAGGCACTCAGGAAAGAGGAACCTACGATCGATATGAGAGAACATCCAGAAGAGGAATGTATTCTCAAGGCTCACAGAGCGGGCCAAGCATAGATGAAATTGCTCAGCTTGTTGATGAGAGCAACGGCAAGCAGCTTGAAGTGATTAACGATCTTTTTGAAGATGCCAAGGATGACAGATTTGAATCAGAGAAGCAGATTTTAGCTGCTATTGATGAGTTAATAGAGACAGTTAACAGGGAAGAAGCTAAAGAGGATGGCGATTCACGCTGTGAAGTAAGGAACGAGGACGATGGCTTATACACAGAGCTTAAAGCTTCATCCGAAGAGATATTAAGAACAGTTAATTCGAATTCTGATCTTTTACAGCAGTTTGCCGAAGAACAGCTTCCAATGTTAATAAGAGGCAACAGTTCTATTCTTAATCAGATAAGAGAAGCACTTTCGGATCAGGAAGACATGATTAAAAAAATCTCTGATGAGATTGAGAGAACATCGGAAAACAATGTCGGTGTTAATACATCAAACGGCAATGAGGAAGTGTTAAATGTTGCAAGCACGAATAATGCTCTCTTAAATGCTTTAAGATCTGATGTTGCAGGAATTCAGGCTGAAATCAGAAACACAACAGACAGACTGTCTAAAAAGGCTGATGAAGAGAATTCTCCACTTGATGATGAAGATGTTCTTACAAAGTCTAAGGCTGAGGATATGTATAAGAAGCTTGATGAGACAATCCATAATGATTGTGTCAAAGTATACAGAAATGTCCAGAAGCTTATGGAAGAACAAAACGCGGGTGCGGATGATTCTATTAAGAAGAGTATTGGTGGATTAAGACTACTCTCAATTATCAACCTGATACTTCTTTTACTTAATCTGCTTGCACTTCTTGCGAAGATATTTGAGATAATTTAGTATCGCAGTAATTACTAATTTCCGGGAGCCTATGTTTTGTGGGCTCCCTTTATATTTATGAGGATAACAATGTTAGAATTAGGAAGAAAACAAAAGCTTACAGTCATAAATTCGGCAAAACAAGGAGTATATCTTGCTGAAAATAAAGAATCTAAAGATAAGGTACTTTTGCCGGCTAAGCAATGTGATGACAATCTGTCTGTTGGAGATGAGATAGAAGTATTTTTATATCTTGACTCCGAAGACAGAATAATTGCAACAATAAGGGAACCGATGTTAACGCTTGGGAATATTGCTGTACTTACTGTATCAAGCGTCACTAGAATCGGTGCTTTTTTGGACTGGGGGCTTGAGAAGGATTTATTCTTACCATACAAGCAGCAGACTGTGAAGGTTAAGGAGGGCGATAAAGTATTGTGCGCCCTTTATATAGACAAAAGTAACAGACTTGCTGCAACGATGAAGGTATATGATTACTTAGAAACGACCGACAAATATAAAAAGGGAGATGAAGTATTCGGCAGAGTATACGAAATAAGCGATAATTTCGGGGCATTTGTTGCTGTTGATGACATGTATTCGGCACTTATACCTAAGAAAGAACTGTTTTCGGAAATATATGTCGGTGATATGAAAAAGTTCAGGGTAATAGATGTTAGGGATGATGGAAAAATAACTCTTGCTATAAGGCAGCCTGCTTATATCCAGACAGATGAAGATGCAATTAAGGTGTTGAAAGTAATAAGAGAGTTTGACGGTGTTCTTCCTTTTAATGATAAAGCTTCACCCGAAACAATAAAGCGCGAGTTCTCAATGAGTAAAAATGAGTTCAAGCGTGCTGTCGGAAAGCTATATAAAGAGCGAAAAATTGAAATTACTGAAAAGTCTATAAGGTTAATATGATGAATGAAAATATATATGCAAAAAAAGCAAACCTGCTATTTTTAACAGTTGTAATACTGGCACTGTTTGCCAATTTGTTTGTATCGCTGTTAAGTATTAAGGATATTGCAATTCCGATAGTACTGAATTTGCTTGTTTCACAGCTGATTATTTTAATTCCGGGACTGATATTTTTCTTAAATCTTTCAAAGGATGGGGGATTTCCCGGGATTTATGGAAAGATAAGGTTTGTTTCGATACCGCTTTTAATTGTATTTACATGGCTTGTCATGCCGCTTGTCATGGCGGCAAATGTCTTCTCACAGATTTTTACAAAAAATGAGGTCATGAGTATTTCCGGTTCTGTGCTTGATATGCCTATGATTCCTATAGTCCTTATTATGGGAATAATCGGACCGTTTTGTGAAGAATTTGTTTTTAGGGGGATTATTAACAGCTGTTTTGTAAAAAGCAGTGAAAGATATATATTATCGGGAGTTGTTTCAGGGCTATTCTTTGGATTGATGCATATGAATTTTAACCAGTTCTGTTATGCATTTGTTCTTGGAATTATTTTTGCACTGATTAATGAAGTGCTTGAGAGTACGTGGCCTGCGTTTATTTGCCATGCAGTTGTTAATACACAAAATGTGATTATGTTGTATGCCATGAATGCATTTATGGAAAAGACCGCAGGAACCGGACTGTTTGAAGCATATGATTCTATGATGAATGAACAGAGCGGAGCGTCTCAATACACAAAAGTGTTCATTATTATTATGTTTATTGGGCTTCTTTTAGTATCTTTTGCATCAATGATTTTAGCAGGGCTTCTGTTATACGGAATATGCTCATTAGAAGGAAAGAAAGACAGATTCAGGTTGGTATTTAAGAAAACAAATGCATTACCTAGGAAAAGAGTACTGTATCCTACCGGAATAATTGGTATTGTTTTATGCATTTTTGTAATGTTTTTATTAGAATCAGTCATAAAGTTACTTAAATAACGGTGATTTATAGTGATTTTTACCAAATAAGCCTTGGAAAAATTGTGTGTTTGTATTAAAATTGATTATGTATTGGGTTTTATAAGGAGAAAGTGATGATTACTAATCAGATATTACAGAGCACAATAGACGGTCTGTCTTCAATTACTAAGGCAGAGCTTTCTGTTATTGACCCTGATGGGAAGGTACTTGCATCTAATTTTAAGGAGAGTATAAGTTTTGCATCTATTGTAAAGTCATTCGCTACTTCTCCTGCTGACAGCCAGGAAATTCAGGGCTATCAGTTTTTCAAAATACATGACGAGCTGCAGCTTTGCTACATACTTGTAGTTTCAGGTGTATCGGAGGATTCATATACAGTCGGTAAAATTGCCGCATTCCAGATACAGACGCTCCTTATCGCTTATAAAGAGCGCTTCGACAAAGATAATTTTGTTAAGAATCTTCTGCTTGATAACCTTCTGCTTGTTGATATCTATAACAGGTCTCAGAAGCTTCATATTGAGACTGATGCAAGAAGAGTTGTTATCATTGCGGAGACAGATATAAATAATGAGGTAAATGCATTAGAGCTTCTTAAAAATATGTTTGCAGGAAGACCTAATGATTTTGTTACTGCTGTTGATGAGAAGAACATCATCGTTGTAAAGAGGGTAGAAGACGGTGAAGGATATGATGAAGTAAGAAAGACAGCATGTAAGGTGTTTGATTTATTTAATGCCAAGAGAAAAGGCACAGACATCATTCACGTATCATATGGTACAATTGTAAAAGAGATAAGAGATGTTTCGCGTTCATACAAGGAAGCTAAGATGGCACTTGATGTAGGAAGAATATTCTTTGATGACCAGAACGTTATTGCTTACAGTGCTCTTGGTATAGGAAGACTTATTTATCAGCTTCCTATTCCACTTTGCAAGATGTTCATTTCAGAAATATTCGGCAATCAGTCACCGGATGATTTTGATGAAGAAACACTTACTACAATCAATAAATTCTTTGAGAACAGTCTGAATGTTTCCGAGACATCAAGACAACTTTACATCCACAGAAATACTTTAGTATACAGGCTTGATAAGCTTCAGAAGAGCACAAACCTTGACTTAAGGGTATTTGAGGATGCAATCACATTTAAGATTGCCCTTATGGTTGTCAAGTACATGAAATATATGGAAGAATCTATCTGATAAGATAGGATAAGGGGAGCGCATAAGCGCAATAAGGGGAGAATTTAATATGATTAAACTTGAGCATGTCTCAAAGACTTATTCAGGTACGCTCACTTCTGCAAAAGACGTACCTGCAGTCACAGATATAAGTCTTCACATTAAAAAGGGCGAGTTTGTCTTCATCGTTGGCGATTCGGGAAGCGGAAAGTCAACGCTTATTAAGATGCTTTTACGTGAAATTCAGCCGACTCAGGGAAGAATAATCGTAAACGGTACAGACATAACACGACTTAAAAACAGAAAGATTGCATTGTATCGCCGTCAGATCGGTACTGTATTCCAGGACTTCAGATTATTAAAGGACAGAAACGTATATGAAAACGTTGCTTTTGCGCAGCGTGTTATTGAAGTACCTAACAGAAACATTAAGAAAAATGTTCCTGTTATGCTTTCGCTTGTAGGACTTGCAGGTAAATATAAAAGTAAAATCAAGGAATTATCAGGTGGAGAACAGCAGAGAGTTGCAATTGCAAGAGCTCTGATTAATAATCCGCCTATTTTGCTTGCAGACGAGCCTACAGGTAACCTTGACCCAAGAAACACATGGGAAATCATGAAGCTTCTTGAGACAATTAACAGAGGCGGAACAACAGTTATTGTAGTTACTCATAACAGAGAAATTGTCAATGCGATGAGAAAGCGTGTAATTACAATTCAAAAGGGCGTAATCATTAGTGATGAAGAGAAGGGTGAGTACATAGATGAGAATTAGTTCAATAGGATATATTATTAAACAGGGCTTCAAGAATATATTCACTAACAAGATGTTTTCGCTTGCATCAATAGCTACAATGTCGGCCTGCATCTTCTTATTCGGTATATTCTATTCAATACTAGTTAATGTTGAATACTCGGTTAAGGAAGCACAGTCAAGCGTTGCTGTGACGGTTTTCTTCGATGAGGACATAGATGATTCAAGAGTGCAGGAAATAGGTACTCTAATTAAAAACAGACCTGAGGTAGATCATATCGAGTATATATCGGCCGAGGAGGCTTGGGAAGGCTTTAAGGCAGACTATCTTGGTGAATATGCTGAAGGATATGAAGGCGATAACCCGCTTGAAGGTTCTGATAACTATGAAATTTACTTAAATGATGTCGCTAAACAGACAGAACTTGTTCATTATCTTGAAACGGTTCCGGGAATAAGGGAAATAAACCGCTCGGATATCACTGCTGACATTCTTACTAATATCAATTTGCTTATTACATATGTGTCAATGGGTATTGTTGCAATTCTTCTTGCGGTCGCTCTTTTCCTTATAAGCAATACTATTATTGTTGGTATTGCAGTAAGAAGAGAAGAAATATCAATAATGAAATTGGTAGGAGCTAAGAACTATATAGTAAGAACACCGTTTATTATTGAAGGGTTATTAATCGGACTTATCGGTTCTATGCTTCCGCTTATAGCTATATATTTCATTTATACGGAAGTAATCGTATACGCAGTGGAAAAGTTCTCTGCACTATCAGATATCCTTAAATTTATGAGTGTAAACGAACTGTTTAACAGACTTGTTCCTGTCGCACTCGCACTCGGAATAGGTGTAGGTGTACTCGGAAGTATGTGGGCAGTAAGAAAGAGGCTTAAAGTTTAGAAAAGGGATGGGTATAAATAATTTAATGAGTAAAAAAGGCAAAGCGGTTAAAATGCTTTGTTCCATATTGCTTATAGCATCGATGACTGTGTCTTATCAGTCATCGGTTTTTGCTGCTTTAACAAATGATTTTATTGAGGAAAGCGAAGGCAAAAAGAAGGAAGCTGAGGACAATCAGAAGGCTGTTGAAGGAAAGCTTTCACAGGTTAAGCAGATGCTTAAGGAAGTACAGAATATCAAAAGTGCCCTTGATCAGGCAATGGTTGAAGCAGATGCAAAGCTTGAAGACTTAAATAACAGTGTTGAAATTCTTAATGCGGATATTACAAAGCTTGAGGAAGAAATTGCGACTACTCAGGCAGAACTTATTGTTGCAGAAAGCGTTAAGGAAAAGCAGTACTATACGATGAAAAAGCGTATTCAGTACATGTATGAGAAAGGCAATAAGAACTATATTGAGCTTCTTTTTACAGCAGGCTCGTTCTCTGATTTTTTGAATACTGCCGAATTCGTAAATAAAATTTCAAAGTATGACAGGGAAATGCTTAACTCTTATATGGACACTGTCAAAGATATCGAAGAGAAGGAAGCCAAGCTTCTAAGCCAGGAAGAAGAGCTAAATAAAAAGCATGAAGCGTTAACTGTCCAGCTTGAGGAAGTAGAAAATGAGATGGAACAAAAGCAGGATGCAATAAATATGTACACTGCTGACATCAATAATAAAGAAGCGGCAATTAAGGAGTATGAAGCGTATATTGCTGAACAGAAGGCAGTTGTAGAAGCTTTGGAAGCAGCAATCTTAGCAGAAAAGAAAAGACTCGCAGAAGAAAACAAATCAGCGATAACATATGACGGAGGACAGTTTGCATGGCCTGCGCCAAATTATACAAGAATATCTGATGAATACGGTGAAAGAATACATCCGATTCTTGGTACAAAACAGTTCCATAACGGACTTGATATGGCAGCTCCAGGCGGTTCACCTATCCTTGCGGCATACGATGGAGAAGTCGTAGCTGCTGATTATTCGGCTACAATGGGAAATTACGTAATGATAAATCATGGTGACGGACTCATTACAATTTATATGCATGCTTCGGCACTTGAAGTATCAAAGGGACAGGTTGTAGTCAGAGGAGAAGAAATTGCAAAGGTAGGAACAACCGGAAGAAGTACAGGAAATCATCTTCATTTCAGTGTACGTAAAGACGGTTCATATGTTAATCCGTGGAACTTCTTTTCATAAAGATAACTGAATATACAGGGTAATACTATGGACGAAAACAATAACAGTAAATTAACAGGTGAATTTTCACAGTATAATGACAATAAAGAAGCATTGAGCGACGAGGCAATAGCCGAACTTTCGTCTGAAGAGCTTGAAGAAATACTTAATAAGGAAAAGTCAAGAGGAAGACTGCAGGGTATTATTATATCACTTGCAATAGTAAGTGTTATAGCTGTATTTGGAATACTGGTTGTTTATTTTGCAGGTGGTATTAAAACAAACAAGTCTGCATTTTTAACTGAAGAGGTTGTTGAAAAGGCAGACCATCTCTGGAAGATGATAGATAATTATTATCTGTGGGATGAAGATAAAGATATAGAGGGCGCTAAAGATGCAGTATATAAGGGAATTGTAAACTCTCTTGGCGATCCATACAGCGTATATTATACGAAGGAAGAGTTTGACGAACTGACTGAAAGCTACAGCGGCGAATATTCGGGAATAGGGGCATATGTTTCCCAGGATCCTGATACAATGGAAAGCTATATTGCAAGACCAATGCCTAATTCACCGGCCGAAGAAGCAGGATTGTTACCTAATGACTACATCTGTGAGATTGACGGAGAAAATGTTGTAGGACAGGATTTAAATGTTGTTGTAGCCAAAATCAAAGGACCTGAAGGAACAAGTGTTGAGCTTGGAATCAGGCATGAGAATAAGGGTGAAATCGAAACTATAACGGTTGAGAGAAGAAAAATCGAGGTAGTCAGACTCGAAAGCGAAATGCTTGAAGATAATATCGGATACATATGGATTTATGAATTCGAAGGTAAGACATTGTCCCAGTTCGAAGATGCTTATAATAAGCTTAAGGAAGATGGAATGAAGGGGCTTATTGTTGATCTTAGAGATAATCCGGGTGGCGATTTAGACGTAGTAATTGATCTTTGCGACATGTTTTTGGATGATGGCCTGATTTTATATACAAAAGATAAAAACGGAAAGAATCAGGAGTTTATGGCTGATGCGGATTGCGAGAAGCTGCCGATGGTGATTATCACAAATGAGAATTCGGCATCGGCATCTGAAATATTTACAGGATGCCTTAAGGAACGCGGTGTTGCAAAGGTAGTCGGCAAGAATACATTTGGAAAGGGAATAGTACAGGCACTGTTTGAACTTGAGGATGGTTCGGGAATAAAGATTACGGAATCAGAATATTATCTTCCTAATGACATATGCATTCACGGCGTAGGAATAGCACCTGATTATGAAGTGGAACTTGACTATGAAGCATACCTTAAGGATAAAACAGATGCTCAGAAGGATAAAGCAATTGAAGTAATGAAGGAGCTGTTAAATGATTAATATTCAGATTGACCAGGTAGGATACAGACCTAATGATTACAAAACTGCGACTTTCAGAATCGAAGACACGAACAGTGTCTCCGATTCTGTTAAGTTAAACGGCAATTCGGGAAATACCTTTAGGGTAATAGATGTTATAAATAATGAAGTTGTATTTGAGAGTGAGCTTTCAAAAGAGATTAAGTCAGAGCCTAATGGTGAGGTGAACAGAGTTGGCGACTTTTCTTCTTTGAATAAGGTGGGAAAATATGTCATTGAGACTGAAAAATACGGTAAGTCATATGAATTTGAAATAAAGGATAACATTTATGAAGATGTGCTTAAGTCTACATTAAAAATGTTTTATTTGCAAAGATGCGGATGTGCTCTTGAAGAAAAATATGCGGGTGTTTTTGCACACAAAGAATGTCACAATACTATGGCAAGAATATACGGAACAGATAAATATATTGATGTTTCAGGCGGATGGCACGATGCCGGAGATTATGGGAGATATACTGTTGCGGCGGCAAAGTCTGTTGTAGATTTAATGATGGCATATGAATGCTTCCCTGATGTTCTTGAAAAGCCTTTTGATATTCCTGATGATGGAAGTAATGTTCCTGATATATTAAGAGAAGTTAAATATGAGCTTGATTTCATGCTTAAGATGCAAGATTCTGATACAGGCGGTGTATATCATAAAGTAACATGCAGCTCGTTCCCGGGATTTGTGATGCCGGAATATGAAAAAGATGAACTTATAGTAAGCCCTGTTTCAGACGCTGCAACATGTGATTTTGCAGCAGCAATGGCGCATGCATACAGAGTTTATAAGGACCTTTCTAAAAAGTACGGGGACGGTGCAAAGGAATACGAAAAGGCAGCAGATACGTATTTAGAAGCTGCAAATAAAGCAATAGAATTTTTATTAACTAATCATGCGGGTGAATTTGTCAATCCTGCAGGTATAGTAACGGGTGAATACGGCGACACCGATACAAGAGATGAATATTTCTTTGCATATGCCGAAATGTTTAATACTACCGGAGATAAGAAATACGAAGAACTGCTTAAGGGTATGGATTTAGCAGGAATTTCAGGAGACTTTGGCTGGAAGGAAGTCGGAGATTACGGATTTTATGCTTATTTAAGTGCTCCGCATAATAAGGATAAAGAATTTAATGACCGTGTAAGTGCAAAATTCATTAACGAAGCAAGTGAAAAGCAGTTTAAGTACCTGGAGGATCCATACAAGAGTACAATCTACGGATATTATTACTGGGGCTGCAACATGGAAGTAGCCAACAATGCGATGAGGGGAATTTTAATCGACAGATTAAAGGGAACCAATTCATACAGAATGATGGCTCATTCACAGCTTCATTATCTTCTTGGTAATAATCCTAATTCAAAGTGCTTTGTCACAGGATTTGGTACAGATACAGTAATGCATCCGCACCACAGACCGTCTGCGGCTGTTAATTCTCCGATGCCCGGTATGCTTGTTGGAGGTGCAGAACCGCTGCTTCTTGATGATGTCGCTAAGAGATTGCTTAACAACAAAGCACCTGCAAAGTGTTATATTGATGAGCTTGACAGCTATTCAACAAATGAAATTACAATTTACTGGAATTCACCGCTTGTATTTTTACTTGCATACATGAATGAATAAAAGGAGTTAGTCATGAGTAAACAGATTTGGAAACCGGGAAATATGGTATATCCGCTTCCTGCAGTATTAGTAACATGTACTGATAATAACGGAAAAGATAATGTGCTTACAATTGCATGGACGGGCACAATTTGTACAGACCCTGCACTTGCATACATTTCGGTTCGTCCTGAAAGATATTCTTATAATATGATTAAGGAAACAGGTGAATTTGTAATTAATTTAACGACAGAGGAGCTGTGCTTTGCAACAGATTACTGTGGGGTAAGAAGCGGAAGGGATGAAGACAAATTTGCAAAGTGTAACCTCACAAAGGAAGCAGCCCTGGCAGTTAAGGCTCCACTAATTAAAGAAAGCCCCGTAAATATTGAGTGCAGAGTACGCGAAATTAAAGAATATGGTTCACACACTATGTTTGTCGCTGATGTATTAAATATTCATGCAGATGAAAAATACATGGATGAAAACGGCAGATTCTGTTTGGAAAAGGCAGACCCTGTATGCTACAGCCACGGAACATATTTTACTATGGGTAAAAAGCTTGGTACATTCGGGTATTCCGTAAAGAAGAAATAGACGGTTATAATAAATGGCAGTTTCAAACAGATTACAAAGGATTGATGAAATAAGAGGTTTCACATTAATTTCGATGATTATATATCATTTTTTGTGGGACTTAAGATACATTGCAGATTTTGACATCGGCTGGTATGAAGGAACTGCCTCAAACGTATGGCAAAAAAGCATTTGCATTACATTTATATTTATTTCCGGATTCTGCTTTTCATTTGGTAAAAAAAGACTAAAAAGAAGCGTTATTATATTTATGTGCGGTGCGCTGATTAGTGCCGTTACTGTTTTTTTAATGCCTGAGAACAGAGTAGTATTTGGAATACTTACATTTCTTGGAAGTGCCGGATTTATTACGGTTTTATTTGATAAGCTTAACAGAATAACCGTTTCAAAAATAGAAGAAGATACATTTAATCTTACAATGCTAATCGGCATGATACTTCTGTTTATTTCATTCTTTAATGTAAATTACGGATATATTTACTTCCCTAAAAAGACATTGCTTCCAAAATATCTGTATGACGGATATTTCATGACATTTTTTGGATTCCCGGATCCTTACTTTTTCTCAACGGACTATTTTGCAATTTTTCCATGGATATTCCTATACTTAGCAGGTTATTACACGCAAAAAATAATCAAAAACAATAACACGGTTATCAAGTACCTTATGAATGACAGGTTTAGATTTATAACATTTTTAGGCAGAAATTCGCTGATAATATATATGGTTCATCAGCCGGTACTATATGTTGTTACATTAATTATTATGAAAATGGGTTGATACGGAAAATTACGAATATACAAAACCAAGTGTTAACAGAAATAGCAATGCCAAAATAAGAAAACTCAGAAGAAAAAATAGAAATCGGAGTATATGTTTATGCTTACGGATTCACTTGTGAATACGTATCCTGAGATAGATGTTCAGAGGATGTTTTTGAATTTATAGATTAATAAAATATCGGGCATTACCTACCCGATAATGAATCAATAAGAGTATGAAGAACAGGCTCAAATTTAACACCATACCAGTGCGAACTGTCGCCTTCTGTATTCTTCATTGCGTTTAGTACAAAGTTAGCAGCGATTTTTGCTGAATCGTATAGATTTTTCCCATATAGATGTGCGCCTACGAATGCAGATGCAAATATATCACCTGTACCGTGGGACGATTTAGGAAGTTTTTCGTGTCTGTAATAGCTTATTTCATCGTTCTCTGCTATTATTACGCCGGTTGAATCTTTTTCGTAGCTTACACCGGTAATAACAATTGTTTTCATGCCGGTTTTTTTAAGCTCTTTTATCAGTGATTTAATATAATCATCATCATACTGTTCTTTATATTCAACACCTGTCATAATGCATGCTTCTGTAATGTTTGGCATAATTATGTCTGCTGATTTACACAGTTCACACATTGCCTCAGCATAGGATGAATCAAAATTTGAATAAAGTCTTCCGTTATCTGCCATGGCAGGGTCAACTACCTTAATGCATTTATTTTTACCCATTGTAGAGAGGATTTCGGATACATAGGCAATCTGGTTTATTGAGCCAAGGTAGCCTGTGTAGATTGCATCAAACAGTATCGCCTCATTCCTCCAGTGACGGACAATTGATGGAATGTCTTCAGTAAGGTCTCTGAAAGTATTGCCTTTAAAGCCACCTGTATGAGTTGATAACACGGCTGAGGGAAGAATAACGGTTTCCTGTCCGCATACAGAAAGAATCGGCAGTGCTACCGTAAGGGAACACTGGCCGACACATGAAATATCCTGTATTGTAAGTACTTTATTGTATGACATATAAAAATCCTTATTTTATTTCGAGGAAATATCCTGATTTCTTTAATGCAGGTCTTAATGCCATATATACAGCAACAGAAATAATTAAAGAAGTTACCGCATTAATTGTCGTAGCTGTAATGTTCCATGCAAGTGTAAGCTCTGCAGCAGGCTTTCCAAGAATCAACAGTTTATAAAAATATCCTACCAGCGGATCAAAGATTACATTAAAGAGTAATCCTGATGCTGAAGCTATTGTAACATTTCTTAAAAGCTTTTTGTTATCTGTTTCGTTAGAAATATGAAATACTTTGTGAGCAACAAGTCCTGTGATAAGTCCGATGCAAAGTTTAAGTATCAATGTTTTAGGTGCATATACAATATATACAGGATCAAAGACGTCACCGATAGTCATTCCGATTGCACCGCCAAGTCCGCCGTAAAATCCACCAAGTAAAAGTGCAGCAATAACACACACAGCGTTTCCTAAATGGATTGAAGTTGCATCTCCACCCGGAAGTGGAATCTTAATCTGTAAAAATGTGAATACTACATAAGATAAAGCAGCGAAGAGTCCGACAAGGACTACCTTATACAATTTTTCGTTTTTCATAATAATCTCCTTTGCGTACAAATTTATGATGTTGCTATTATACACAAAAACTGTTATTATAAAAATATGCAATTTAGAAAACTTTGACAATAACAGTGTTAAGGAAAATCGAAATATGAAGCAAATTGTTATTGAAAAGAATAACGATTCTGTCACTTTCTTATATGAACAGTTGTATGAGGCTTTAAAACAGCAGATAATTGATGGCGACATGATAGCAGGGGAAAAGTGTCCTTCAATACGTAAAATGGCAGAAGACTTGTCTATATCCGTAACAACTGTCATGCAGAGCTACAACCAGCTGTTAGCGGAAGGTTATATTAAGAATAAAGTCGGAAGCGGATACTATGTTGAACACATTAATCTTAAGCATACTAATGAAGATGTCACTAAGGAGACTTACCAGGATAAAAGCGATATTTTTATTAACAATCAGGAATATATTTATGATGAGCAGGCTTTTGATTTTAAGAAATGGAAAATGTGTTCATCGAAAATCTATACGGAATATGGTAATGAACTGTTATTTGGCTCTGATTTAAAAGGGGAGCTTTCCTTAAGAACAGAAATTGCAAAGTATCTGTTCCATTCAAGAGGCGTTAATGCAAGCCCTGAAAATATTGTTATTGCAGCAGGCACGCAGCAGTCAATATTTCATATTGGAAGAATTCTTAAGAAGACAGGCATAAATCTTATATCGCTTGAAAAGCCGGGGTACAATCCGGTAAGGTCAATGTTTCTTGATGCGGCGTTTAACATATGCGATGTTGATGTACTTGATAATGGAATCAATATAAATGCGCTTCCGAATAATATTAAGTCAGCAGTGTATGTTAACCCCTCAAACCAGTTCCCGACAGGTGTTGTAATGCCCGCCGCAAATAGATACGAAATACTTAAATGGGCAGATAATAATGACAGCTATATTATAGAAGACGATTACAACAGTGAACTGAGGTATTTCGGTAAGCCGCTTCCGACAATTAAGAGTCTTGATAAAAAGGACAGGGTCATATATCTTGGTTCCTTTACATCAACGCTGTTTGCCGCAATAAAAATATCATATATGGTCCTTCCGGACGAACTGTCTAAGATCTTTGATAATAACAGGAACAATTATTCGCAAGCCTGTTCAAAGGCAGAACAGCTCACATTGGCATATTATATGTCACAGGGATATTACTATACGGCAATAAGGAAGAAACGAGCATTATTTACAAAAAAGCTTAAAGCCGTTACGGAAGCATTTGATAAATACAAATATGAAGGAATAGAACTTCTTAATACAAATTCAGGATTATTTGTTACAATTAAGATAAATACAAGCACTGATGAAAAGCTGTATATAGATAGTGCGAAGAAGCTTAAAATTTTCACTGACTATGTAGAAGATATATCGAATTCTACACAGAAATGCATAATGATATATTATTCATACATACCGCTTAACTCAATTGACCTGATAATTAACATACTTTTCAACAAATGGAGGTTACTATGAAATATAAAAAGGGAATAGACGAAAGACTTGATAAGGAATATAAGGAATCATTAAAGTATGGCTTCAATGTCAGATTTTATAAAGATGTTATATTTTACAGAAAAGGTTTCCATTTTGAGTATATTTGTCATGAAGACGTAAGCCGGATATACAGAAGAGTGGAAGAGGTTATATCGCATACAAGCTGTTGTGCCGAAAATATGGACATACAGAAGCTTATTGTTACACTTAAATCGGGTGAGACTCTGACAGTTCATGTGTGCGACGGAGAACCAAGGCTTGCAGAAAGACTTTATGAAGATATTAAGTCAGGCTGGAGCGATGTTGAATTCGGTACAACCAACTCATAATTGCAGAATAATTAATTTATATGTGTTGATTTTTGACAATTTTCTTAAGTGCGGATGACATTTTAAGAGAAATAGGGAAGCTCGTACCATCATCCATGTGTACGTGGAATGAAGTAACCCTGTCAATGTGGTATGTACTTATTACAGTGTCTTTATTTACGGCAATCATAAACGGATATTCCGTTATTGCCTTTCTTACCATTGAAATATCCTTATAATAAATAGTATCTTTTCTTCCTTTTAATACGATAGTTGTCTTACCCGCAACAAGAGCCTTTGCATATAAGAATTCGTTGTATTTTACGTACAAAGTTTCATCTTTTGTACGTATTTCTATTTGAGGTTCTCTATTTTTACGATTTTCTTCACAGATTGAAAGAGTATTATTAAGTTCTTCAGTATTAACAGGCTTATCAATAAATAAAAACTGCTCTGCATCTTCACTGCTTATGATTTCTCTGTAATTCAGCGATGAAATGCAAAGTATGATTTTCCCCTGAATGCCGCTATTTAGAATACTCTTTGCAATTTCATGGCCTTTCATGTCACTGTCGACTATGTCTATATATATTGCATCATACATTGCTGCCTTTGAATGGAGTGAATCAAAGGCACCGTAGGAGTCAATATAATAGCCTTCTAAACCATTTTTCTTATTAGCGTCAGATGCTCTCTCAAGAAGACGTTCCATCTGTTTTCTGCTTGCTACATCATCATCAAGTACGGCAATATGCATAAGTTAATCCTCAAAATTTCCTTTTGTTAACAGGTAATCCGCAAGAATAAGTGCGGCGCTTGCAACCTTATCAGGACACGGTCTTGATTCGTAGTATTCCTTAGTTCTTTCTGATGGAATATAGGAATCGCTTTTTGCAGAAAGACCTAACAGTTCTCTGCAAATTATCGAGCCGTTATCATCCTTAAAAGCCGTGGCAAGCTGTTGCACCTTTTTATACAGTTCGGTTTTCTTTTTCGAATCATTTACATCATCATAGCCTTCAACTATACCAAGTACAATAAACATTCCGGACACAGCACCGCACACTTCGCGCATTCTGCCCATACCTCCGCCAAAGGGTGATGAAAGCTTTTTAGAAAACTCATCAGACAGATTTGTAAAGTCTTTGAACGCAAGAACAATTGCCTGTGCGCAGTTACATCCGTCAAGAAAGAGCTGTCTTGCATACTGAGCATATTCCTCTTTTGTTGAAAATCTCATTGTTTTAACCTCAATCTGTTATTTTTACCCCATTATACTACATTATGTGCTAAAATTCTTTCATTATGAAATATGCAACAATTGGAATACTTGCACATGTTGATGCCGGAAAGACTACTTTGTCCGAAAGCCTCATGTATGCAGTCGGAAAACTTAAGAGCATAGGAAGAGTCGATAAAAAAGATTCATTTCTTGATACCGATCCGATCGAAAGAGAGAGAGGAATCACTATTTTCAGTAAGCAGGCAATACTTGATTTTGGTGATTTATGCGTGACCTTGCTTGATACTCCGGGACATGCTGACTTTTTAGCTGAAACAGAAAGGACACTTTCTGTGCTTGATGCTGCAATTCTTGTAATAAGCGGACCTCAAATGGTTGAGAGCCATACAAGAACATTGTGGCAGCTGTTAAGGACTATGAATATACCGACCTTTATTTTCGTTAATAAGATGGATTTGGAGGGTGCAGATAAAGACAAGGTACTAGCTTCGCTGAAAAAGGAACTCTCATATGAGTGCATCGACTTTACAGAAGTTTTTGATATGCCTGATGAGCTCAGTGAGGAAATCGCAACATGTGATGAAGAGCTTTTAGAAAGCTTTCTTAACTGCGGAACAATTTTATTTGACGATATTCGTAAGCTTTTTAAGGACAGCCGGATTTTCCCTGTATTGTTTGGCTCAGCCCTTAAATATACCGGGGTAAATGAGCTAAGAGATGTAATTAAAAGAACAGTCACCCCATATGAAGGATATGATGAATTTGGTGCCCGCATTTATAAAATTTCAAGGGATGATAAGGAAGAACGTCTTACCCACATGAAGATTACAGGCGGATGCCTGAATGTAAGAGATACTATATTAAATGAAAAAGTAACAGCAATAAAGATTTACGACGGGGTTAAGTATACTGCCGTATCGAGCGCAAATTGCGGACAAATCGTAGCGGTAAGCGGCTTATCTGAAACCTACAGCGGACAGGGAATCGGCATGGAAGAAGGCAAAGCATCAAAGGGTATCACTCCTGTTTTGTCATATTCCTTAATTCTGCCAAAGGATATTAATGAATCCGATGCAATCAGCAAACTATTAATGCTTTCTGAGGAGCAGCCTGATTTAAGTATAGAATATAACCCTGAAACCCATTCAATAAGCATTTCATTAATGGGTGAGGTTCAGACAGAGGTTATTAAAAGAAGGATTTTTGAGCGCTTTTCATTTAATGTTGAATTTGGTGAAAAGCGGATTATATACAGGGAAACTATCAAAAACACAGTTGAAGGTGTCGGACATTTTGAACCGTTACGACATTATGCAGAGGTTCATCTTTTGCTAGAACCGCTTGAAGAAGGGGAAGGACTAGTTTTTGAAACTGACTTAAG
>SFNX01000122.1 GCA_004552595.1 Lachnospiraceae bacterium
CTCGTTAATAATACGGAAGTTCGCGATATCAAAACATATCATATAGTAAGGAAGATTTTTATTATCCTTAAGAACCTCTTCGGCACGAACAACAAATGCATTTCTGTTAAGTATTCCGGTAAGTCCGTCAAGATACTCAAGCTCATTAATTTTCTTTTTCTCACCGACAAGGTACTTAACTATCTGAATCGCGGAAATAATCATGATTGCAACAACCAGCGCAAATACTATAATCGCAAGCATTTCCGTCTTCTTGGTTCTTGTCTCGATAATTGACCTTGGATAACAGTTCATTACAGACCATCCGTCAGAATTTTTAATCGGATAATAAATGAACAGGATATCTTCGCCACCTATGTTTTTAATTGTCTGACCCGGGACTTTAGTACTCATACACTCGTTATAATCGGTTGCAAGAGCGATAAAATCCTCATAAATCATGTTGGTTTTCGCTTCTTCGAAAAATGAGCTTTCGCTGTCAGGAATAAGAATACTGTTATCCATCTCAATCATGCACACAATATTCCCCTGTCCATCAAGGATCATCTCATCGTGCACAAGCTCTTTTCTAAGCTCGGAAGCTCTGATTATTTTACCATATGCGATTGTTCCTAAAATATATCCGCGTAAGCTGCCGCCTCTTACAATAGGTACAATATACATTAAGCCTTCTTCATCCGTAAGAAGCTTATTCTCGTTCTTAAATATCTGAATTCCTGACGTCGCATCGCATCTGTCTGTGAACTCTGATAAATCGTATGACTTGGAAAAAGAGCCATCCGGGAAGCGCACACCACCCTCTAAGTCTGCATAAACAATAACATCAAATTCGCCCGCCTTCATAGCATTTGTCAACGCCCTAGGCATGTTGAAACCGACATCTTCTTCCTTCATTCTTGAAGCACTGGCAGACATATAAAGAATAACATCATAAGCATCCGACACAGATTCTGAAATATATTCGCTTTCCTTCTCAGTCTGCGCCTTAATAAATTCCCCCATTACACTTTTGTACTGCCCACTGGTAGTTGAAATGTAATAAAGGTATATGAGCCAGACCGAGACGAATAACACAGCAACAGTAACAGATACTTTTATTGCATCCCTGTCTATCTTCTTTGCTTTTTCGGATAAATCATTTATCTTTTTATAAAACCTATTCATAAGACCACACTTCCCCGATGCGTTAGTAACTAAATGATTAATAACCCTGAATATTAAAATTTACTTATTTGAAGTAATTAACACCTGATTCGAATATCTTCATATCCTGCTCACCATAAATATTGATTGCAACACCCTCGCCTCTTCTCTCTGAGTGTCCCATCTTACCAAACACTCTTCCGTCCATGGATGTAATACCTTCGATTGCCATGTAAGAGCCGTTAATATTCCATTCTTCATCCATGGAAGCATTGCCGTTAATGTCAACATACTGTGTAGCAACCTGGCCATTCTTAAATAGTTTTTCAAGCCACTCACTGTTAGCAACAAATCTTCCTTCTCCGTGTGAAGCAGGAATTACATATGTCTCGCCAAGCGTTGCGCCCTTTAGCCATGGTGACTTGTCTGATACGACCTTAGTATATGCCATCTTTGATATATGTCTGTTAATTGTGTTATAAGTAAGAGTCGGTGAGTTTTCATCCTGCCCTGTAATCTCTCCGTTTGGTAAAAGACCAAGCTTAATAAGTGCCTGGAAACCATTGCAAATTCCAAGAACAAGACCGTCACGCTTACTTAATAAATCATTGACAGCTTCCTTAATCATTTCATTTCTGAATACGGTCGCAAAGAACTTTGCAGAACCATCAGGCTCATCACCGGCTGAAAATCCGCCCGGGAACATAATGATCTGCGCTTCATTAATGCACTTCTTAAAGCCTTCAAAAGAGTCCTTGATGTTAGCTTCGTTCATATTCGTGAACACTTTTGTGATTACATTTGCACCTGAGCGCTCAAATGCCCTTGCTGAGTCATACTCACAGTTAGTTCCCGGAAATACAGGAATAAATACAGTAGGCTTAGCAACTTTTTCTTTACAAATGTAAATGCTGTCTGCCTTGTATAGCTTACTCTCAACAGGCTCATTACCCTTGACTGCGACTGTTGGGAATACCTTCTCAAGCGGTGCTTTCCATGTGTTAAGCGCCTCATCAAGAGTGATTTTCGTATCTGAATAATTAAACTCACCATCATCAGTAACTTCACCGATCAGAGTATATGTAATAGCAAGCTTTGAAATCTTATCGGCAGGTACTTCTGCGATAATTGAACCAAACCCGGCCTTGAACAGATCATATTTATCAATGTTATGCTCGATTTTAACGCCAAGTCCATTACCAAATGCCATCTTTGAAACCGCGGCAATGATACCCTTACCGTCGAGTGCATACGCAGATATGATGTTTTTGTCATGAATGTCTTTATTAAATTTCTCGTACTGTTCCATTGCCTCGTCATAATTTGGAAGGTCGTACTCATCCATTGAAACCTTCATTAAAACGAGCTTATTGCCGGCTTTTTTAAGTTCAGGCGTAATAACGTCTGACTGCTTAGCCACATCAACCGCGAAGCTTACAAGTGTCGGCGGAACGTCTATATCGTTAAAAGTGCCGGACATCGAATCCTTGCCTCCGATTGAAGGAAGTCCGAATCTTAACTGCGCTTCAAAGGCTCCCAGAAGTGCTGCAAATGGCTGACTCCAGCGTTTAGGGTCTTCTGTCATTCTGCGGAAATACTCCTGGAACGTAAATCTGATTTTCTTATAATCACCGCCGATTGCAACAATTCTTGCGATTGATTCAAGAACTGCATAAATTGAGCCGTGATATGGGCTCCAGCTTGAAACATATGGATCAAAGCCGTAAGCCATCATTGTAACTGTGTCGCATTTTCCTTTAAGAACAGGGAGTTTAGCGACCATTGACTGTGTCTCTGTGAGCTGATACTTACCACCGTATGGCATGAACACTGAGCCTGCGCCGATAGAGCCGTCAAACATTTCAACAAGACCTTTTTGTGAACAAACGTTAAGGTCTTTTAATGTCTCAAGCCATGCTTTCTTAACATCGCCCGTATCAAGTGCCTTCTGAACATTTTCAAGCTCTAGTTTACCAAAGAATCTGTTATCCTCTGATGGAGCATCTATAGAAACTTCTGTCTCCTGGTGCGCGCCGTTAGTATCAAGGAAAGCACGTGAAAGATTAACGATTTCCTTGCCTCTCCATGAAAGAACAAGTCTTGGAGATTCTGTAACTACGGCTACTTCAGTTGCCTCTAAGTTTTCCTCCTCTGCATATGCTAAAAACTTCTTAACGTCCTTAGGGTCTACAACGACCGCCATTCTCTCCTGAGACTCAGAAATTGCAAGCTCTGTTCCGTCAAGTCCTGCATATTTCTTAGGTACTTTATCAAGGTCAACTCTAAGACCTGCCGCAAGCTCTCCGATTGCAACCGAAACACCGCCCGCGCCAAAGTCGTTACATTTCTTAATTAGTCTTGAAACTTCTTCACGTCTGAAAAGTCTCTGCAATTTTCTCTCTGTAGGTGCATTACCTTTCTGTACTTCTGCACCGCATGTCTCAATTGATGCTTCCGTATGAACCTTAGATGAACCTGTTGCTCCGCCGCAGCCGTCTCTTCCTGTCCTTCCGCCAAGAAGGATAATGATATCTCCCGGATCCGAAGTCTCTCTTATTACATTCTTCCTAGGAGCTGCACCCATAACCGCGCCGATTTCCATACGCTTAGCAACATAATCAGGATGGTAGATTTCCTTAACGTATCCCGTTGCAAGTCCAATCTGGTTACCATATGAAGAGTATCCTGATGCTGCACCACGAACAAGCTTCTTCTGTGGAAGCTTACCATTTAATGTCTTATCAAGTGAAACAGTAGGGTCTGCCGCGCCTGTAACACGCATTGCCTGATATACGTAAGAACGACCTGAAAGCGGATCTCTGATTGCACCGCCAAGACATGTGGCAGCTCCACCAAACGGCTCAATTTCTGTCGGGTGGTTGTGAGTTTCGTTCTTAAACATAACAAGCCACTCCTCTTCCTTACCGTCGATTTCAACAGGTACTACAATTGAGCAGGCATTGATTTCATCGGTAATTTCCATGTCATCAAGCTTGCCGTCCTTCTTAAGCTTACGCATCGCAAGTAATGCAATGTCCATAAGACATGGGAACTTATCGTCTCTGCCTTTAAAAAGCTCTTCACGTGTTGCAAGGTACTTATCGTATGATGCCTTAATTGGGTTAACATAATACCCCTCATCAAATGAAACATCCTTAAGCTCGGTAGAAAAAGTTGTATGACGACAGTGGTCAGACCAATATGTGTCAAGTACCTTAATCTCAGTGAACGAAGGGTCTCTGTTCTCTTCTGATTTAAAATAATTCTGAATATGCTTAAAATCATTAAATGTCATTGCCAGGCCAAGCGAATCATATAATGACTTAAGCGCTGTCTCATCCATTCCACAAAATCCGTCAAATATCTTAACATCCGCCGGATTATCGTATTCCATAATGAGTGTATCAGGCTTAGCTACGTTGTCTGTCTCCCTTGAATCAACAGGGTTAATACAGTACGCTTTTATTCTAGCAAAGTCGGTGTCCGATAAATGACCCACCAAAAGGTGCCAAAAACTGTACACACTGCACTGCCGAATCCGCACGCTGATCAAACTGTCCCGGAAGATATTCAACACCAAATACCCTCTTACCTTCTATGTCAGGAATCTCCTCTAAATAAATATCATCTACAGGCGGCTCCGAAAAAATCGTCTTGCACGCCTTATCAAACGTATCATCCGATACATTTTCGACATCATATCTTATATAAATCTTCACATCCTCAAGGGTGTCAATCGAAAGATATGTTTTGATGTCTTCAAAAAGCTCGCGCTCCTTTACAGCGTATTCCTTCTTCTTCTCAACGTAAACTCGTCTAACCATCAGCTTCCAATTCTCCTCAGTTTATTTGCAAATCATCCTATTATTCAGATCTTCATATTAGTTTCAGCGCATCCTCAAGTGTGCTTACCCCAATAAGTTCTATATCAGTTTTTACTGATAATACATCAAGTGAACTTTTTGGTAATATAACTCTTGTAAATCCTAATTTAATCGCCTCAGTTACGCGCTGTTCTGCATTTGAAACACTTCTGATTTCTCCTGAAAGTCCGATTTCCCCGAACACAAGCGTATGCTCATCAATTTGAGCATTTCTGAAGCTTGATACAATCGCCATCGCAATCCCTAAATCTGCGCCCGGCTCCTGAATTTTCATTCCTCCGGTTACATTGCATTAAAAGGTTTACTCTGTTATAGTCTGTTCCGGTCGCCTGGCGCCTTGGAATTCCAAAGCTCGTCCTGCACACAAGCGCCTGAATTTCAAGTAAAATCGGCCTTGTTCCCTCCATCGAACATATGACAACAGAGCCCTTTGCATCTCTCGGCCTTCCGGCAAGCATGTATTCCGAAGGATTTTTCACTTCGATAAGTCCTTCTGAACGCATTTCAAAGACGCCAATTTCATTTGTCGAGCCAAACCTGTTCTTAACGGCGCGAAGCACTCTGTAACTTGCA
>SFNX01000123.1 GCA_004552595.1 Lachnospiraceae bacterium
ATTAAATTGATAATTTGATTATTATTCGGACAGGAAGTGATATTTGTGAAAAACAAAAAATCAAAACATGAGCTTAGAGCCAATACGATACCTGCTCTTTTTACCGTAGGACCGGTAACATTGCTTATGATATTACTCGTTGCGGTTCCGCTTGTATATGTCGGCATAATGAGCTTTTGTTCGCTTGATGAATTTTATAACGTTATATATGATTTTACATTTGATAACTACAAAAGACTCATTAATGCAGATTATATAAAGATATATGTTCAGTCAATAGTAATTGCACTTGTAACTACACTTATCTGCATTATTATTGCATATCCGTTTTCATACGTAATTGCAAGAACAAAAAGCAGAAAAAAACAGTTATTGTATATGCTCGTTATTATTCCGTTCTGGACTAATTCATTAATAAGAGTATACGGATGGAGAACGTTCCTTGGCACAAGCGGATGGCTTAACGGATTATTGGTGGCACTTAATATAGTAGAAGATCCGTTGGATTTTCTGTTCAAAAGAGGAACAACAATTTTAGGTATGGTTTATTGCCTTATTCCTTTTATGGTTCTTCCGTTATACACAGCAATAGAAAAGCTTGATTCATCACTTCTTGAAGCGTCATCAGATCTTGGAGCAAAGCCTTATAAAACTTTTATAGAGGTAATATTACCACTTACATCGAGCGGTATTTTTTCAGGAAGTATTATGATTTTCATTCCATGCTTAGGATATTTCTTCATTTCAGATATTCTTGGCGGCGGTAATTCAGATGTAATCGGTAACTTAATTGAACGACAGTTCCAAAGCGGCAACAACTGGCCGCTTGGTGCAGCCTTATCGATAATTCTTATTGCAGTAACACTGATTCTTGTAAAGATCTATCAGAGAATGGGTGGAGATATGGAAAGCCTCGGAGTGTAATTTATGAGAAGGAAAACAAAAACAAAAGCAAAAAAAGGTATAAGCATAGCATTTTGTACATTAGTATATTTATTCCTGTTTTTACCTATTTCGGTTATCGTTGTTAACTCCTTCAATGCGACAACAACAAAGCCGTATATGTCATGGAAGGGATTTACATTTGATTGGTATGTGAAGCTATGGAGTAACTCATCACTTATTGAAGCATTTGGAAATACAATGATAATCGCAATCGTAAGTACCATTTTAGCAACAATAATCGGTTCACTCGGTGCGATTGGAATGTATAAATATAAGTTCAAAGGAAAATCAATTATTGACGGACTTTTATATGTACCTGTAGTGATTCCTGAAATTGTACTTGGTATTTCATTACTTACTATTTTTTCAAAGGTTAATATTCCAAGAGGAATGCTTACATTAATACTTTCACATGTAACCTTTTGCGTACCGTTTGTAATATTTAATGTCAGGGCAAGACTTTCAGGATATGATAATTCAATTGAAGAAGCAAGTATGGATTTAGGTGCTAACAGACTTGTTACATTTTTTAATATAACGTTACCTGTGCTGGCACCCGGCATATTTGGAGGCGCACTCCTTGCTTTTACATTATCAATTGATGACGTAATAATCAGCTATTTTGTCTATGGTCAGACAAAAACTTACCCGCTTAAGGTTATGGAAAGTGTTAAGAGCGGTGTAGCACCTGATGTAAATGCTTTATCAACAATCATTCTTATAGGGACTATTCTTTTTGTTGCATTAACACAGAGTGATTTGTTAAGCAGAAAAAAATAGACCGTTAAATTAACGGATTCTATATAAAGGAGGACAAATATTATGAAAAAGAAATTACTTAGTCTTTTAGTGAGCGTAGCACTTCTTTCAGCACTTTTGACAGGCTGCGGTAAAGAAGCCGGCGAAGAATCAAAGGGAGAACTCAATGTCTTTATATGGACAGAGTATGTATCCGAATCCGCAATTCAGGCATTCGAGCAGGAGACAGGTATTAAGGTTAATGTCTCGACATTCTCATCAAATGAAGACATGCTTGCAAAGTTTAAATCAGAAGCAGAGGGAACATATGATGTGTTACTTCCAAGCGATTATGCCGTAGAATACTTAATTGCACAGGATAAGCTTATGGAGCTTGATAAAACAAAGCTTCCTAATATTGAGAACATTAACAGCGCATTCTTAAATCCAAGCTACGATGAAGGTAACAAATACAGCATGCCATATGAAGGTGGTGTTGCATGTATAGCTGCTAATAAAGCTAAGGTTGATAAAGAAATTACTTCGTATGACGATTTATTTGATCCTTCATTAAATGGCCAGCTTGTAGTTCTTGATGACTACAGAGCAGTTATCGGTATGACTGCAAGAAGTATGGGCTATTCAATGAATGAAACAGATGATGCTAAGCTTTCAGAAATTCAGGATAAGCTTTTGACCCTTAAAGATAATATTAAGCTTTATGATTCAGACTCACCTAAGTCAGCACTCATTTCAGGAGATTGTACAGTCGGCATGATTTGGTCTGCGGAGATTGCATTGTCAATGGATGAAAACCCTGATATTGATATTGTATATCCTGAAGAAGGAGCATATGTATTCCTTGATAACTGGGTAATTCCAAAGGGTGCTAAAAATGCTGATAATGCACATGCATTTATCAACTACATGATGAGTGCAGAAGCTGCTAAGATGAATATCGAGGACTTCCCATATTTATGTCCTAACGATGCAGCACTTGCATTAATGGGTGAAGAATACATAGATAATATTTCTAAAAATGTACCACCAGAGGTTGTTGCAACAGGAGAATATATTAAGTCTCTTGATTCAGACACATTGGCAAAATATGACGAAATGTGGACAAAACTTAAACAGTAATATTTCATCAGAGGCAAATAAATGAAGATAGATTTTCTGTATTTAAATGAAGAAGATATGATAAAGTCGGGAGTTCTTGATGCAAAAAGATGTATTGAGACTATGAGGGATACGTTATCTTTATTCGGTAAAAAGGATTTTCTTTTAGGAGGACCGAAGGGAGATGAGCATGGACTTCAGATGAATTTTCCAAAGAAATCAGACATTGAGAATTTCCCGCTTGATGATGGGCCTGACAGAAGATTTATGGCAATGCCGGCATACCTTGGCGGAAGATTCCATATTGCAGGACAGAAGTATTATGGCTCTAACAGTCATAACAATGCGTTTAACCTTCCAAGGTCAATTCTCATGGTTACATTGTCAGATGTTGATACAGGAGCACCGAAGGCGATAATGTCTGCAAATCTTTTAAGTGCAATGAGAACAGGTGCAATGCCTGCAATGGCTGCAACATATCTTGCAAATAAAGACAGCGAGGTACTATCGCTTATCGGACCCGGAGTAATAAATAAATGTGCTCTTATGTGTTACATGGAAGTACTCCCTAATATAAAAACAATCAAGCTTAGAGGCAGTTCTTCTAAATCTAAGACTGCGCTTGATATGAAACAATTTATTATGGAGAAATATCCAAATGTGAAAGACATAATCATATGCGATAGTTTAAAAGAAGCATGTGAAGATGCTGATGTTGTAAGTGAAGCTATGAGCGTTTCATCTGAAAACCTTGAAGAGTTTAAGCTTGAGTGGTTTAAAAAAGGTGCAACTGTATTTTCAATGGGTTCATTTTTATACAGGAAGTATGATGATTTTACCAACACAAAAATGGTTGTCGATAACTACGGAATGTATGAAAAGTATTTGAGCAATTTTATTGCCAGAGGACCTGTTGATGAACTTGGCAACAAGAGAGAATGGGTAATCATGGGAATACATTTCGTTCATCTTGTTAAGAGCGGTGTCGTTACAAGAGACAAGGTAATTGATATATGCGACATAGTCAACGGTATTTCAAAAGGCAGAGAAAACAAAGATGAAATCGTTATGTGCTCAATAGGCGGAATGCCGCTTGAAGATTTATCCTGGGGATATGACTGTTACCAAAAAGCATTAGAACTGGGTATCGGCACGAAACTTAATTTATGGAATGAACCATATATGAAATAAAAATATACTCAAAAATAAGTAGTAATGGTAAAAAATAAGCATACAAATGGCGAAATGAAGTAATTGAATAAGTAGTTATTTGGGTGTAGAGTGGGTATATAAAGCAACGGAGCTGATTATTTCAGCTCCGTTATTTTTTTTCTAAGGTATTTTCGGAGGAATTGTTATGAGCTATCCAACAATTGATTTTTTGTTTTTAAGTGAAGAAGACATGATAAAAGCCGGAGTTAAAGATATGCCGGCTTGTATAGAAACAATGGAAGAGGTGGTGAAGTGCCTTAATGTGGGAGACTATGTTATGGGCGGGGAAAATCACAACTCTCACGGAAGTCAGGTTTCTTTTCCGAAGGAATCACCATTTAAAAATATGCCGCTTGATGAAGGTGATGACAGAAGATTTATGGCAATGCCGGCATATATCGGCGGTTCAATAGACCTTATGGGAATGAAGTGGTACGGAAGCAATAGTGCAAACAGGGAAAAAGGATTGCCGCGTTCAATACTTACAGTAATGTTAAATGACAAGGACACAGGCGCACCGCTTGCGCTAATGTCGGCAAATCTGTTATCTGCATACAGAACGGGTGCAATTCCCGGAGTTGGGGCAAAGTATCTTGCAAGAAAAGACTCAAAGGTATT
>SFNX01000032.1 GCA_004552595.1 Lachnospiraceae bacterium
TGATTTCTCCGTGTGCATTTTTAAGAAGCGTTCGGACTTCTTCGGTTGGTTCCGGAAGAAATTTTTTATAGGGGAGAGGTGCACTTAATTCTTCCGCGAAGGCAGAGTTAGTGTAGTGAGTTGTCCCGGAATCCAAGATGTAAGAGTTGTCGCTTTCGGAGGGTGAGTTTGTAAAAATTTGCTTTTCTTTCATAGATAGATCCTTTCTGAAATGAATAAAAATATAAGAAAATTGAAAACCGGCGATACGCCATGAAGAAGAAAATATTCTTCTTAATTTGATTTGTTGAAGCAGATTTGCTTCAGATAGACAAATGATAACATGGTTATAAGTGAGACGCAAGATGAATCCTACTCCAAAACCATGCTTGACTATCCAAATTATTAAGATATAATTTACATATAATAAAGTAGATTACGAGTTACTAACTTACGATTATAATAGAACAGGAGGCGTTCATGGATTTTTATTGTAGAGAAAAGGAACTACGGAAGATGAATCACAGATATGAAGAAGGAAACTTTGAATGTATTGTGATCTACGGTCGTAGAAGAGTAGGTAAAACTGCACTTATAAATGAATTCTGCAAAGATAAAAAGACAATTTTTTTCTCTGCTCTTAAAACAACGGCATCCGAGAATCTAAGTGCGTTATCTAAAGCTGTATATCAGTATGAACATCCTAAAGCAGAAGACTATCCTGAATTCGCGTCATTTGATGCTGTACTTAATGAGATTGGCTCACTTGGAAAAGCTGAGCGTTTAGTATTCGTTATAGATGAATATCCTTATCTTGCAGAATCTTATAGTGCTGTTTCGTCACGCCTTCAGCATTTGATAGACCACGAATGGCAGGAAGGAAAGCTTTATCTTATTCTCTGCGGTTCTTCCATGAGCTTTATGCAAAACCAGGTGCTTGGATACGAGAGCCCATTGTATGGTAGACGAACGGCTCAGTTCAAAATAGAACCTCTGACATATAAGGAGACGGCAGTCTTTAATACCGGATTATCAGCAGTGGAAAATGCATATATTTATGGAATAACAGGTGGTATTCCGCATTATATTAATAAGCTGTCAGTAAAAAAAGATTTAGATACTGCACTTATTAATAATCTGTTTGACAGATCATCGTATTTATTTGAGGAACCGGAGAATCTGCTTAAGCAGGAACTAAGGGAGCCGGCTGTATACAATGCCATTATTAGAGTCATTGCGGAAGGAGCCTCTAAACTCAATGAAATTGCAACAAAAGTGGGATTAGAGAGTGGCCCCTGTTCTAAATATTTAAGTATACTTATAGAGCTTGGAATTATAAAAAAGGAAAAGCCGGTTGCGGAAATCTCTACGAAAAAAACCATTTATATGATAGAGGATAACTTTTTTAGATTCTTTTACAGATTCGTGCCGCAAAATATGTCTTTGATAT
The DNA here is from genome assembly GCA_004552595.1 of Lachnospiraceae bacterium. Lineage (GTDB taxonomy): Bacteria > Bacillota > Clostridia > Lachnospirales > Lachnospiraceae > UBA2868. Next base: position 1,430 of record SFNX01000032.1, read on the forward strand.
CATCCGGGCGGTTTGAAAAGTCATATGAAAAGACAGTTAAGTCTAAACTCCATGATTATATGGGACTTGTATTTGAAAAAATGTGCAAGGAATATCTTTTGAACTATGCAGATGACTTACCGTTTGAATTATCAGATATAGGTCAGTGGTGGGGTACAGATGCAAAAACCAAAAAAGAAGTTCAGATTGATATTGTGGCAGTACCAATACAAGAACCAAATAAACGTATTACAGATTATATTATTGGCTCCTGCAAGTTCAAGAATGAAAAGATTGGCATAAATGAGCTTAAGCTAATGAAAGAGTATGCGGAAGTTTTTGGCAAGGGCAGAAAATATTATTACATGATTTTCTCACTTGGCGGATTTACTGATGAATTAATCAATGCTTCAAATAATAATGAGGTTAAGCTTATTTCGCTTTCAGATATGTATAAGTGATTATGAAAAAGCTATTCATAGATATTGAGAAACTGAATACAGGTGACAGTATTGATGGGCTTAAAGAAAGGCTTCCGTTTGAGGTTGTTGATAATTTGCTTCTGATGGCTTCAATGCCTGAAGCAGTGCTTGAGGAGTCATTTCTTATTACCGATAATAAAAGGGCAGCTGATTATGCGGTTATGCATGGTGTAGGGATGGCCGTTTATTTGAATGGGGATAATAATGGGGACGATTTCCCGAAGGCACTGTATTGTATTGAATCTTTTGCCGGGATGAGTGCTAAGACTATTGAGAGGATGTACCTTAGGGCGAAGAACCTTCCGTGGGAAATACTGCGCACTGAAAATGTGATTGTAAGAGAGATAGCGTTAGACGATATTGACAGGCTTTACGAGATTTATTCTAATGAGGATGTCGTTAAATACATTGAGAATCTGTATGAAAGCAAGGAAGAAGAGATTCGCTTTACCATGGACTATATTCTAAACCAGTATCGGTTCTATGAATACGGAATGTGGATAGTTGAGAGTGTTAAGACAGGTGAGATAATCGGAAGGGCCGGAATATTTGACAGGGTCGACCAGGAGTATAAAGAGATTGGATTTGTGTTCGCTAAGGAATATTGGGGCATGGGATATGCGAAGGAAACTCTTAAGGCGATCATAAATTATGCACATGAGGAATTTGAAATCGATACACTTATTGCACATGTTATGAGTGCAAATGTAAGGTCAAAGCGACTTCTTGAATCGCTTGGATTTGTGTATGAGAGTGATGCACTTGTTGATGGGAATAAGTTCGAGCGGTATGTTATGACGCATCCTTTATGTAATTGATGAAGTCGTATTCAGGGAGTGGCTTCGAGAAATAGTAGCCCTGGATGTATTCGCAGCCAAGATCCTTAAAGCGCTTAAGCATTTCTTCTGTCTCAACTCCTTCAACGACTATCTTCATGTTCATCTTCTTAATCATGTTGATTGTGTTTTCAAGGATGATCTTTAAGTCTTCGCTGTTTTCAGTCCATGTGAATGACTTGTCAAGCTTGACGATATTAAGTGGAAGAGAGGCGATTCTTACGAGGTTTGAATAGCCGGTTCCAAAGTCATCAAGAGAGAATGAATAGCCTGTTTCGAACAGGCGGTTTATGTTCTTTATCATATTGCGCTGTGTGAAAATAGAGGCGGTTTCCGTGATTTCTAAGTTAAGCTGAGATGGATTGACGCCGTACTTTTTACACACTGATAAAATCTTATCAGCGAGGTTTTTATCCATGCACTGGACAACTGATAAGTTCACTTCGATATAGTCAAGTCCGAGCTTCTTAAATTCATCTGATGATATGAAGCGGCATACCTTTTCGAGTACAATTAATCCGATTTTATGAATTGCGCCGGATTCTTCTGCCATTGGTATGAAAAGGTCAGGACGGATAAAGCCGTATTCAGGTGTTATGAGTCTTAAAAGTGCTTCTGCAGAATTGAAGCCATTCTTTTCATTTGAATAAATCGGCTGATAATACACTTCAAATCTGTCATTCTCAATTGCATCTTTAAGAATTGTGTCCATATTGGCCATAATAGTATAATCCTTGTTCTTCATATATGTTGAAGCAAGGTTCACTCCGTTTGAATACTTATGGTTTCGTAAGTCTGACAGGAAAAGTCGAAGCTGCTCAACGCTTTTAGTATCTTCCGGGAATTTAAATACGCATACACTCGGAAGTACCGTAAGATTCAGACCGTTTACCATGCAGTCATGCTTAAGCGTTTCAAACGCATATGAGGCATATCTGTTAGCAAATTCAATATCATCGCCGTACAATACAACAGAGAAAAGTCCGTTTTCAAGGTCATAAATCTCAGCTGAAATCTTAAGCTGTGAGCCTATCGCTTCAAGTCGTCTTGCTACCGAAGAATAGAGTGCAACCATTCCTGACAAAGGCAGATAATCTGACAGAAGCGAGTGGTTCGCAATATTTATAAATATTGCCGAGTATGGGCGTGAAACCGACTTTGCATTGTCAATCATGTCATAGAAAATCTCTGACTTTAATAGTCCTGTAGACGGGTTGAATTTTTCCTCCTGCTTCTCAATTGTGATCATAATAAGCAGAAGGCTTATAGCAGTTGCTATCATTTCGCAAAGTATATGAGGAAACATAAGTTGGATTATGACTGTCGCAACCTGACTTGGAATAATCGAAAGCAGCGGTATGTATTTTTCCGGTTTAAGAAGCTCTGAATATCTGATGCAGAAGTAAAGACATAAAATAAAGTAAATTGCGGCATCAATATACAGAATGAAAATCGCGGGACCACGTTTGTATAATCCCGAATCATCGATGTAGTATATAAGGTGTGTAAGCGGTGATGTAATTGTCATTATCGCTGAAATCACACAAGGGAGAGCGATAAGACATTTTATGTATGAATTGTTAACGATTTTATGCCATGTCTCGGTTACTGAAATGATATATCCGACATACAAAAGCGGAATTAACGATCTTAATACAAGATAAAAGCCGTTAAGCAGATATTTAAGCACGAAAAAGTAAGAGCCCTCGACATTAAAAATAATCGTGAAAATATCGAAGACGCAGGTAAAGGTTGCCACCAAAAGTAACGGTAAATAAAGCCCTTTGTAGCTCCTTCTCTTACGCAAGCGGAAGAACCATGCAACAAGCATAAAGTAATATATAATTAATGCAACATAGTCTAAATATAATAATGAAGTCATGATATAACATTATCACACGTTTACGCGTTTATTACAATTGTAAATTGGTTGTAAATATGTGATAATTGAATAGATTATTTATTTTTCTTGATACTTATTCAGAGGTATATATATGTTCGAGCTTTTGTGTTTTGAAATATGCGCACTGGCTATTCTGGTTATTCTGCTTTTTGCTCTTGAATTTAGGAACAAAATATCCGACAAGGCAGGGAAAAAGCTTGTTAAAATTATTATCGTATCAATTCTGGCTGTTTCATCTAACATAATATCCTATATTATAGATGGTAAGCAGGCATATATTGTTCCCGGCTATTTATTAACCGGGATTTACTGCATATTACGTCCGGTGGCATTTTATCTGTACGCAGATTATATCGTTGAAATCACGGGCTACAGGCACGCTGTACAGTCGCTTGGCCGAAAGGCACTTCATCAGATTCCGATTGCACTATCAGTGTTAGCGGTCTTATTTGATCCTTTGACCAAGTGGTTTTACTATTACGATGAGACCGGATTATACTTTGAAGGCGACTATTATCTATGGCTCTTCTTAATGCCTGCAATATACGGCTTATATGCAATTAACTGCATTATTAAATGTGTACCGTTAACAGGTACAGTTAAATCTCTGTCACTCTCATCAAGTGTCATATTTACCCTGCTTGCAATTCTTTACCAGTATTTCAATCCGAATACGGTAATCGAAACGCTCGCTTTTTCCTTAAGTATTTTATTTATTATATTGTTCATCGACAACCCGAAGGACAAGGTCGAGAAGAATTCGGGTCTGCTTTCGATGGACGAATACACAAGAGAACTTCAATTGGCGTTTTTCACGAATAGGCCGATTGATATTATTCACGTTAACATCACGAATTTTAAGATGATTGAAGAGACGCTTAAGTACAATAACGTGAGCGTTTTTGAGAAGGAAGCCGGAGAGATTATCAGAAGTGTTGTTTCTAACGAAAAAGATGAAATATATGCTTTTAACTTAAAATCCGGAAGATTTCGTCTGATTCTTGATAACAACAATAATGACAGAACGCTGAATGTTGCAAATAAGCTGATTGAAAAGTTTAACACGGAAGTTAACGTAAACGACACACTTGTTTTTGTTGAGACAAGTATAATCATCACACAGTGTCCGAAGCAGATTAACATTATGGAAGATTTTGTCGCATACGGCAAAATCGAGCATTTCTTTGAAAAGCCGGGAACGGTCGTTTTTACTGAAGATGTCATTAATACAAAAGAATATAAAAAGCACATTAGCATCGGAAGACGTCTTGAACAAGGGATTATTAACAATAAATTCGAGGTAGCGTATGAGCCTATGTACAATGTGGCGACAGACTGCTATGACGAAGTAGATACGATTCTAAGACTTAGAGATGATGATTTTAACTACATAGAAAAAAATGAACTGTTAAGTGCCATGGAGCGTAACGGGCTTGCAAGCAGAATCGGAAGACAGTATATTTCCGATGTTTGCGAATTTATTGCAAGTGATGATTTCAAGGGCACGGGAATTAAAAAGGTTAATATAAGGCTTTCGACCGCGATGTGCCTTCAGAAGCAATTTGCACAAAGGCTCTATTCAACAATTTCTTCATATGACGTTGACCCTAAGCTTATCTGTTTTGAAATAGATGAATCAAGTGCTTCCGATGACCAGAAGACGTATGAGGAAAATGTCAATCTGCTTCATGACAAAGGATTTAGTTTTTCGCTTGATAATTACGGATCGGGCTATACAAATGTAATTACGCTTTCAACCGTTCCGCTTGAAACAATCCGATTTGAGAAGTCATTTGCAAGCGACTGGAATAACGAGAAAATCCGCTCAATATTCGTGAATACGGTTGATATGGTAAAAGCTATCGGCAAGAAGGTAATCATTGAGGATGTTAACAGTAAGGAACATGCCGAAATACTTAAGAAAATGGGTTGTGATTACTTAAAAGGCACTATTTTTTCAAGGCCTATGTTAAAAGACAGGCTCCTGGCATTTTATAAAGAGCTTAACGAAGCGAAGTAATAAGCATGCTGTACGATAAAGATATACGCGAACCACTTTTTGAATATTTTGATGGAACACTTGGAAAAGTCAGAATTGTTGAGGAAAAGAAGATTGGAAGTGCAAGAGCAGATGTAATGCTTGTCACTGATTCATGCATTATCGGGGTTGAGATTAAATCTGACGCCGATACTTATGCAAGACTTGATAAGCAGGTTAAAGAGTATAACCGTTGTTTTGACAAAAACTATGTAGTAGTCGGCTCAAAGCATGCTAATCATGTCGAAGAACATGTTCCTGAGTGGTGGGGAATCATCACGGTTGAAGAAAACAACGCAAAGCCGGACTTTTACTTATTAAGAGAGCCTAAGTTGAATCCGAGAAATCATTACGAATTCTTCAGGAAAAGGCAGCTGGCATTTTTGTGGAGACCGGAGCTTTTCCACATTTTGGTCAGATTCGGTTTTCCAAAATATGCTTACAAAAGCAAAAAGTTCGTTCAGGATTACATATATGAACACATTGAAGAGGATGCTCTGAAGGCAGAAATTACGTATGAGCTTTTTGAAAGAGACTATAGTAAAACAATAGAAGAGATTGAAGAATATAAGAAGGCTAAGGCTGAGAAGGTGGCTGGCAAGGTGAAGAAAGCCCGTAAGAGCAGAAAGCCTCGAAAGTGAGAAGCAGAGAAGACTTTAAAGCCTTAGAAGGTTAATTGAATTAGGATGATATACAGTTTTGATACAAGAATCAGGTTTTCGGAGATTGACGAAAACGGATTTCTTAGATTTGACAATTTTATAAATTATTTTCAGGATTGCTCCACATTTCAGTCAGAAGATTTAGGGATTGGAGTTGAATATTTAAGAAAGATGGAGCGTGTGTGGGTCGTGAGCTTTTGGCAGGTCGATATTAATAAATATCCACGGCTTGGTGATAAAGTAACAGTCGGCACTTTTGCATATGATTTTAAAAGCTTCTTAGGATACAGGAACTTCTTTATGCAGGATGAAAACGGTGAGTATCTTGCGAAGGCGAACAGCATCTGGGCACTGCTTGATACGAAAACAGGACGTCCTTGTAAGGCATCAGCTGAGGAAATGGCACTCTACGGAATTGAAGAGCGACTTGATATGGACTATAAGCCACGCAAAATCACAATTCCTGATGATGTAGTGCCTATGGAGCCGATTGAAGTTAAGGAACACCATCTTGATGTAAATCATCATGTGAATAACGGTCAGTATATTACGATTGCGGCATCATGTATTAATGAAGAAAAGCGTCCGACATCTGTCCGGGTTGAGTACAGGAATCAGGCAAGGCTTAAGGATGTTCTTTATCCGTACACAGATGGCAGGGTTGTTGATTTAAGAAGCGCTGAAGGCACAAGTTATTGCGTAGTGGATTTAATGTATTAGAGGTTGGCGATTAATATTATAGTTTGTCGATCAAACACCATAGGTTTACATAATGAAGAAAACGAATATATTCAGGTTACTCGGCATCGGCACATTTGCGACAGGGCTTGCCATGCTTGATAACAGTATTAAAAACAGCATAGAGGATGGAGAAATAGATAACGGTGTTATCGAACACACAAAAGGTTTTGCGGAGATCGAAAAACACCACAATAAAGGTCTTATGCTTAACAAATTCAGCAATAAGACTAAGGAAGTGACGGCTTTGTCAGTATTTGTCATGTTTTTCCAGGCACTTATCACATTAAATGATGCACTTGAAAAAGACGATGCGGTTACGGATATGGCGAACGCATTTATTTTAGGCGGAGCCCTTTCAAATACTTATGACAGGGTTGAGAGAGGGTATGTCGTTGACTATCTTAAAGTAGGGAGAAAACGCGCAATCTACAATCTCTCTGACTTCTTTATTATTTTCGGAGTGATTTTACGCCTGATTAAGGCAATTAAGGATAACGGGTAGACTAAGGGACAGGCCCCAAAACACATTGAAACAAATCGCATTTTTTGATAAAATAGTGTATTTGAGGAGATTATACACATGAAGATAATAGACAAATTATTCGGAACACACAGTGAAAGAGAATTAAAGCTCATAATGCCTATTGTTGAAAAGGTAGAAAGCTACAGAGATTCAATGATGGCTTTATCGGATGAAGAGCTTAGGAATAAAACAAAAGAGTATAAGAAAAGATATGCCGACGGTGAAACACTTGATGACCTTTTGCCGGAGGCATATGCCACTGTCAGAGAGGCAGGACGAAGAGTTCTTGGAATGGAGCACTACCGGGTTCAGATTATCGGTGGTATTATCCTTCATCAGGGTAGAATTGCCGAGATGAAAACAGGTGAAGGTAAAACACTTGTATCAACTCTTCCTGCATATCTTAACGCGCTCGCAGGAAAGGGCGTTCACGTCGTTACGGTTAACGACTACCTTGCAAAGCGAGATGCAGAGTGGATGGGCGCAATACATGAGTTCTTAGGTCTCACGGTCGGCGTTGTATTAAACGACATGGAAAAGGCTGACAGACGCGCTGCCTACAACTGCGACATCACATATGTAACAAACAACGAGCTTGGCTTTGATTACTTAAGAGATAACATGGTAATTTACAAGGAACAGCTTGTTTTAAGAGATTTATACTTTGCAATCATCGACGAGGTTGACTCAGTACTTATCGATGAAGCAAGAACACCTCTTATTATTTCAGGTCAGTCAGGTAAGTCAACAAAGCTTTATGAAGTGTGCGACATTCTCGCCAATCAGATGAAGAGAGGTGAAGACGCACCTGAACTCACTAAAATGGACGCCATCATGGGTATCGAGAGAGAAGAAAGCGGCGACTTTTTAGTTAATGAAAAAGATAAATTCGTTACACTTACCGCAGAGGGTGTTAAGAAGGTCGAGCAGTTCTTCCACATTGAGAACTTGGCAGACCCTGAGAACATTGAAATTCAGAACAACATTATTTTAGCATTAAGAGCTCACAACTTAATGTTCAGAGACCAGGATTACGTAGTTAAGGATGACCAGGTATTAATCGTTGATGAATTCACAGGACGTATTATGCCCGGAAGAAGATATTCAGACGGTCTTCATCAGGCAATCGAAGCCAAGGAACACGTTAAGGTTAAGAGAGAGTCTAAAACTCTTGCAACGATTACATTCCAGAACTTCTTTAATAAATTTGAGAAAAAAGCCGGCATGACAGGTACCGCCTTAACCGAAGAGCAGGAATTCAGGGATATCTACGGAATGGACGTTATTGAAATCCCGACAAACAGACCGGTTCAGCGTATCGATTTACAGGATGCGGTTTACAAGACAAAGCGTGAAAAGCTAAACGCAATCTGCAACGAGGTTGAGAAGGCGCATAAGAGGCAGCAGCCTGTACTTGTTGGTACAATTACAATTGAAAGCTCAGAAGAGATAAGCCAGATGCTTAGAAGACGCGGCATCCCGCATAAAGTACTTAACGCAAAGTTCCATGAGCTTGAAGCTGAAATCGTTGCTGATGCAGGTATTCACGGTGCAGTTACAATTGCAACAAATATGGCAGGCCGTGGTACTGATATTAAACTTGATGATGAAGCCAAGGCAGCAGGCGGACTTAAGATTATCGGTACTGAGAGACACGAGAGCAGACGTATCGACAACCAGTTAAGAGGCCGTTCGGGACGTCAGGGAGATCCGGGTGAATCAAGATTCTTCATTTCACTTGAAGATGACCTTATGAGACTTTTCGGTTCAGACAGACTTATGGATATGTTCAATGCATTAGGAGTTCCTGAGAATGAGCAGATTGAGCATAAGATGCTTACAAATGCAATCGAAAAGGCACAGATGAAAATAGAGTCCAACAACTTTGGAATCCGTAAGAACCTTCTTGAATATGACCAGGTTATGAATGAGCAAAGAGAAGTAATCTACGCTGAGAGAAGACGTGTTCTTGACGGAGAGAGCATGCGCGAGACAATTTTCAAGATGATAACAGACTTTGTCGAGAATGTTGTCGACATGTGCATTTCAGATGATGCAGAGCCGGAAGAATGGGATTTAGCCGAGCTTAACCAGCACTTAAGAACTACAATCCCTCTTAATGAAATCACAAGGGAAAGTGTTAAGGGACTTAAAAAGAAAAACTTAAAGCATAACTTAAAGGAAGAGGCTGTCAAGCTCTATGAATCCAAAGAAACTGAGTTCCAGCTTCCTGAGCAGCTTCGTGAAGTTGAGCGAGTTATTCTTCTTAAGACAGTTGATAAGAAGTGGATGGATCACATTGACGATATGGAGCAGCTTCGTCAGGGTATCGGCCTTCAGGCTTACGGTCAGAGAGATCCGCTTGTTGAATATAAAATGTCAGGATATGACATGTTCAATGCAATGACAGAATCGATTGCAGAAGAGACAATTCGTATTCTTACACATATCAAGGTTGAACAAAAGGTTGAACGTGAGGAAGTTGCCAAGGTTACCGGAACTAATAAAGACACCTCCCTTGCAAAGGCTCCTCAGAAGAGAGCAGACGTCAAAGTATATCCTAATGACCCATGCCCATGCGGCTCGGGAAAGAAGTACAAGGCGTGCTGTATGAGGAAGAACGGATAATATGGTTGAATTAGATAATATTCGAATAGAACTTAACAGTTATAAAACTCCTCTTGAAGAAATTGAAGCAGCACTTGACCTTGACGCTAAGAGACAGAAGGTTGAAGAACTTGAACGTAAAATGGAAGAGCCGAATTTCTGGGACAATGCAGAGGCGGCTCAGCTTCAGACTAAGGAGCTTTCCGATTTAAAGACTTCAATTAAGACAGTAGAAGATTTAAAACAGCAGTTTGAAGATATTTACACTTTAATCGATATGGCCAATGAAGAGGAAGATGCTTCAATGGTTGCAGAGATTACGGAGGAATACAATTCCTTTAAGGAAGGTCTTGATTCGTTAAGACTGTCTACGCTTTTATCGGGAGAATACGATAAGTGCAACGCAATCGTTAAACTGAATGCAGGAGCCGGCGGAACAGAGAGCTGCGACTGGGCTTCAATGCTTTACAGAATGTACCAGAAGTGGGCAGATAAAAAAGGCTTCAAGGTTGAAGAGCTTGACTTCCTTGACGGTGACGAGGCAGGAATCAAATCGGTCACCTTCCAGGTTACAGGTGAGAACGCTTATGGTTATCTTAAATCGGAGCACGGCGTTCACAGATTAGTAAGAATTTCTCCGTTTAATGCCCAGGGCAAGAGACAGACCAGCTTCGTTTCATGCGAGGTCATGCCTGATATAGAAGAAGATCTGGATATTGAGATAAATGATGATGATATAAGAATTGATACGTATCGAAGCTCGGGTGCGGGTGGACAGCATATTAATAAGACGTCATCAGCAATACGAATTACGCATTTCCCGACAGGAATTGTAGTGCAGTGTCAGAATGAGCGCTCGCAGTTCCAGAATAAGGACAAGGCTATGCAGATGCTTAAGTCAAAGCTTTACGTCCTTAAGAAAGAAGAGGAAGAGGCTAAGAAGCTTGGAATTAAGGGTGAAGCCAAAAAGATTGACTTTGGCTCACAGATAAGGTCTTATGTATTACAGCCATATACAATGGTTAAAGACCACCGTACAAATACCGACGTTGCGCAAGCTGACGCGGTGCTTGACGGAATGATTGATCCGTTCATTAATGCATATCTTAAAATGATAAATGATGAGAAATAAATCTTATTAAGAGGAGGAATTATGGTAAATATTGCAGTGCTCGGATATGGCACAGTAGGTTCGGGAGTCGTTGAAGTAATCAACACAAATCCTGAATGTATTAACTTAAGAGCCGGAGATGAGATTAACATCAAATACGTTCTTGATTTACGGGAATTCCCGGGAAGCCCTATTGAGAACATCCTCGTTCATGATTTTGATACTATAATAAAAGATGATACAGTATCAATTGTTGTAGAGGTTATGGGTGGCGTTGAACCGGCATACACATTTGTCAAGCAGTCGCTTCTTGCCGGAAAGCATGTATGTACTTCTAATAAGGAGCTTGTTGCAAAGCATGGACCTGAGCTTTTGACAATCGCAAGAGAGAAAAACATTAACTTCTTATTTGAAGCATCGGTTGGCGGTGGTATTCCTATTATCAGACCGCTCACTTCTTCACTTACTGCCGATGAGATAATTGAGATTTCGGGTATTCTTAACGGTACGACAAACTATATTTTATCTAAGATGACAGATGAAGGCTGGGATTTTGATAAGGCATTAGAGAAAGCCCAGGCACTCGGTTATGCAGAGAGAAATCCGGAAGCTGATATTGAAGGCTATGATGCATGCAGAAAGATAGCAATTCTTTCATCGCTTGCATTTAATGATAATGTTGATTTTGAAGATATATACACAGAAGGTATTTCAAGTATCACTGCAATGGATGTTGCATATGCCAAAAAGCTTGATATGGCTATTAAGCTTCTTGCTTCATCTAAGAAGGAAGATGACAATTTCTACGCAATGGTTGCACCGTTCCTTGTTAATGAGAGCAATCCTCTTCATGCGGTAAACGGTGTATTTAACGGAATATTTGTTAAAGGTAATGTAATCGGAGATATTATGTTCTACGGCTCGGGAGCAGGAAAGCTTCCGACAGCCAGTGCAGTAGTATCTGACGTTGTGGACTGCGTTAAGCATATTAATACTAATATCTCTATCATCTGGAGCTCTAAGAAGCTTCCACTTACTAATATTGATGAAGCAGTATTCAGATATTTTGTGAGAATTGAAGGAAGAAAGGCCAACAGACTTAAGGATGTAACAGACGCATTTGGCTCAATCGAGGAAGTAGTCGAGCTTGAGGGCGCACCTGATGAATTTGGCGTTATTACAGATCTTACATCTGAGAAGAACTTCAAGGAGAGAGCTAAAAAGCTTGACGGAATTATTTCAAGAATAAGAATCAAGTAAAGATTCTTAATTTTATAGTGAGGAGAAGAAAAATGTTAATCGTAAAAAAATTCGGCGGTACATCTGTTGCCGATAAGGAAAGAATTTTTAATGTTGCAAGACGCTGCATTAAAGATTATCAGGCCGGACACGATGTAGTAGTAGTATTATCCGCAATGGGTAAGCAGACAGACGTTCTCATTGATATGGCAAAAGACATTAACCCAAAGCCGCCAAAGAGAGCAATGGATATGCTTCTTACAACGGGTGAACAGATATCAGTTGCTCTTATGGAAATGGCTATGGCAGCACTTAATGTTCCGGCAGTATCGTTAAATGCATTCCAGGTTGCAATGCATACTACTTCCGCATATTCAAATGCAAGACTTAAGAGAATCGATACAGAAAGAATCCGTCATGAGATAGACCAGAGAAGAATTGTTATCGTTACAGGCTTCCAGGGAATCAACAAGTATGATGATTATACAACACTCGGAAGAGGCGGTTCTGATACAACTGCTGTTGCACTCGCAGCAGCGCTTCATGCAGATGCATGTGAAATTTATACAGATGTAGAAGGTGTATATACAGCGGACCCAAGATATGTTAAAAATGCAAGGAAAATTGATGAGATAACATATGATGAGATGCTTGATCTTGCAACACTTGGTGCAGGAGTACTTCATAACCGTTCGGTAGAAATGGCTAAAAAGTATGGTGTTCAGCTTGTAGTTCGTTCTTCTCTGTCAGAAGCAGAAGGAACCGTAGTTAAGGAGGATGTTAACGTGGAGAGAATGTTAGTCAGCGGTGTAGCAGCTGATAAAAATGTTACAAGAATTTCAGTTGTAGGACTTAAGGATGAGCCTGGTGTTGCATTCAGATTATTTGATGCACTTGCAAAGGCCAATATAAATGTAGATATGATTCTTCAGTCAATCGGACGTGAAGGAACAAAGGATATTTCATTCACTATTTCAGGTGATTCAACAGATGATGCAGTTAAGGTACTTGAAGATAACAAGGCTAAGCTTGGTGCATCGGAAATCAAGACAAAGACAAATGTTGCCAAGGTTTCAGTTGTCGGTGCCGGAATGATGTCAAATCCGGGTGTTGCAGCAAAGGTATTTGAGTGTCTTTACAATTCACACATCAATATCAACATGATTTCAACATCTGAAATCCGTGTTACTGTTCTTATTGATGTTGAGAACACTGAAAAGGCAATGAATGCAATGCACGATATGTTCGAGCTTCAGGACTAATTTGCAATGAAGTAATTTAATCAGGTGATTTAAATAGGTAATTATATACTGATTTAAATAGGATGATTGACAAATAATACACTGGGAAGGAGTAAACGCTTATGGATAACATCGTTAAAAAGATTTTACTAAAAGTTGCGGCTGTATTTTGCATACAGATAATGGTTTTAATAAGCGTTTGCTTTCCTGTTTTTGCCGGTAACGGCAAGTCTTACACATGTGAAAAGGCTCACATATTTGATGGTGGAGAAGTCACAAAGGAGCCGACCTGTACTGAGCCGGGAACTACAAAATTCACATGTGTAGACTGCGGCTTCGTGCTTGAAGACAATAATTTCCCGCTTGCGCTTGGTCACTGCGCCGATTCCGGAAAGCTTCACAAAGGAACGAAGGACGTATCCGGCTATGTTCAGTATCACTGTGTCCGCTGCGGCATTGACATGGGACTTATTCCTGTTAACACAGACGAAATTGTTTTTCCTGAGGAAAAAGTAAAAAAGACGGCTGTAGCAAAGGCGGGCTCAGCTGGTAAGAGTAAGACGACCACAGCAGATACTAAGTCTGATGGTGCAAATCAGTCTAAAGAAGATACAGAGGTTAAGGCTAATGATGAAGTAAAGTTAGATGACGTAAACGCTGAGGAAACAAAGGACAAGGCAGATGAAGAAATAGCTGATGCCGAGAAATTTAGTATTGATACTCTGTTGTCTTCTGAATCAACCGCAAGCGAAAAGCTGACTGATAAAGAAAAGAAAGATAAAAGAACAAAGGCATGGGAGTTTATTGAGTCGCTCTATAGAAAAGGGCTTGATCCTCTAAGAATCAGGCTGAATGATTCGACACTGGTTCCGAGTAAAGTGTTCCTGTTGGCTAAGGAATATAACACAACTACTGAACTTATCGTAAATGATAAGGTTTCATGGACAATACTTCCCGGAGAGATTGATGCCGAATCAATGGAAAAGATAAGCAGAATCAATGTTGGTGTCATTGAGAACAGCACACTTATTCCAAATGAAGTGGCATCAAGTGCTGAGAATCTTCAGAATAGACAGCTTCTTAATAAAGTAGTTGATATTAAGCATGGCGGTTCACTTGGATTTATAGGACTTTTATCTGTTAAGCTAAATGATATAACAGGCTCTGAATACGCGAATGTGTTTTTATACAATGAAGATGAGAATACAATTGAATACATTTCCTCAATGGAAATACCAAGCGACAGAGTTGTACGATTCAATGTCAGTAAAGGTGCTACCTATGCGTTATATACATCGAGACTTCCTATGAATGAAAAATCAATCAGAGTGGATGATGACGATGAAGAAGCACTTGAGAGATTAGCTAAGGATAAGCAGGCTAAAATGGATGAAGCTAAGAAGCAGAGTGAGGCAAACCCTATTAGTATAGGAATTATTATTATTGTTATTGCTGTAGCTATTCTGATAGTAGGAATGCTCTTCTTCCAGAAGAAGGGAGATTTCGATATATCATCATTTATTAAGAAGGATAAATAATACGGAGGAAAATAATATGAACATTGTATGTCTTGATTTAGAAGGCGTTCTTGTTCCGGAAATATGGATTGCTTTTGCAAAAGAGACAGGCATAGAAGAACTTAAGAGAACAACAAGAGATGAGCCTGACTATGATAAGCTTATGAAGTACAGAATTGCAATTCTTAAGGAGCACGGACTCGGTCTTAAGGAAATTCAGGATACAATCGCTAAAATAGATCCGCTTGAAGGAGCAAAGGAATTCTTAGATGAACTTCGAAGCATCACACAGGTGATAATTCTTTCGGATACATTTTCACAGTTTGCAGGCCCTCTTATGAAAAAGCTTGGTTACCCTACAATTATGTGTAATGAGCTTGTTGTAAGTGAGACAGGAGAAATCACCGATTTTAAAATGCGCTGTGAAAATTCAAAGCTTACAACGGTAAAGGCATTGCAGTCTATCGGCTATGACACAATTTGCGCCGGCGACTCGCACAACGACCTTGGAATGATACTTAACTCAAAAGCCGGCTTTTTGTTCAAGTCTACCGATGCAATTAAAGCAGAGCACAAGGAACTTGAAGCCTTCGAAGAATACGACGAACTACTTGCCGCAATAAAAAAGGCACTGTAAAGTACCTTCTGATTGAATATAAAGTGGGTGTTGGATATGAGAAATCCAACACCCACTCTTTGTATTATATTAGTATTATCTTGATATTATATTAGTATTATCTTGGTAATATATTAGTAGTACCTTGGCATTATCTTGGTATTATATTCCGGCAATTACTGTACCTGAGGGAAGGCCGGCTGAGCGAGCATGTAGGCCGTCATTCTTAATACCGCTTCCTGGTTGTTGTAATATGCCTGGTCAAGATTATTGATCATGTTGTAAGAGTACATATTCTTAAGGTTAGTGTACTGTGTTGCAAGATTCTGCTGGTGTGCATACTCGTTGGCAAGAAGCTGATATGAGTTTGCTGCTGCGCGCTCCATTGCCTGCTTAGCCATCATGTCTGACTGATATCTGGCCGCTAACGCCTGAGAATACTGGTTCGTCATTGCAACGTCGTAAGCCGTAATAACCGGCTGCTGGTAAGTATTGTAATAATTCCACTGCTGGTTAAGCCAGTTTGACTGAACTTTTCCAAAATTGTTGGCATAATCAAGTGCTGCGTCGGCCTTAGTTTCAAAAGGCGCAATAACAACAGCGCATGCCGCAATCATTAATGCTAGTAAAAATTTCTTCATCCCTATTCCTCCTTGAATCTGTGGGCGATACAAATAATTACTGTCAATGTAACACAAATAATTTATGTAAACAAGTGCAGATGCAAATTTTTCACAAAATTGTTTTA
>SFNX01000124.1 GCA_004552595.1 Lachnospiraceae bacterium
ACGATTACAAAATATAAAAGAATTTAGAGAGAAAAGTTCAGCTGCTCCGACAAGAAAATTTGCAGAAAAGCCTTATTTATTCTTTTCTACACCTCAAACTGATGAAACTTATATGATTATACCAAGAGTTTCGTCTGAGAGAAGAAGATATATTCCAATTGGATTTATGACTCCTGATGTAATAGCAAGTGATGCGTGTTCTATTATATGTGGAGCAGAAATATATCATTTTGGAGTATTAACATCTAATGTACATATGGCGTGGATGAGAACGGTTGCAGGAAGATTAAAAAGCGATTACAGATATTCTGGCGGTATTGTATATAATAATTTCCCTTGGCCAGAGCCTACAGATGAACAAAAGACAGTTATAGAACAAACGGCTCAAGCTATATTGGATGCAAGAGCATTATATCCAGAAAGTAGTTTGGCTGATTTGTATGATGAATTAACAATGCCAATTGAACTACGTAAAGCACATCAGGCTAATGATAGAGCTGTAATGAAAGCATATGGATTCCCTATAAAAGATTTTACAGAGGAAGACTGTGTGGCTGAGTTAATGAAGATGTATCAGAAATTGGTAGAGAAATAATGAAAGAACAAGACAAAAGAGCTGTAGAAGGTATGGCTAGATGTGGAAAATGCAGATACAATCATCAGTTGGTGGGATGATATAAAGAACATATTCAATAAAAATAATTAAACTGAGAGGAAATGTAGTAAATGGAATTTACACTTGAAGAATTAAAAAGAATATATGAGTTTGCTAATTGGGGTGTTCAGAAAAAAGGTTTAACTAATAAGGATTTTCGTTCTGCAACTGAAAAACTTAGAATATTGCTGGAAGAGGACATTATAGAAACTGATAATAGTGCTACAAGCAACGTGAAAGCAAAGGATAATAAATCAGAAATAATAAAAGTGGGTTCTGTAGTTACTATACGAGATGTTAAAAATAACGAATCCCTTACACTAAAGATAATTGAACAGTCGAAGAAAACTCATTATTTAGGATATAAATTTAATCGACGTGGTGTATATGTCCAGCTTTCAGAACAGGTACTTGAAGAAGGGGGAGATGGCGAAAGTACAGTAAGCACACAGTCTTTAATGGGAAAAGCACTGTTAGGTCATATAATAGGAGATTTTATTTCATATAAAAACAATGACGGTGATAAAGAACGATACGAAATCCTCAATATAGTGAACGAATAAAAACGAGGAGACAAATAACAATGAAAAATGCAGAGAAAGTTATAGATGCAATTAATTCATATGTCAGAGATAATGGTACAGGTAAAATTGTATCTCGTGAAGAGTTTTATGAAATTGTATTAGCAAAATATCCTGAGGTTAATAGAATATGAAATAATGAGTAAGAGTAATAGCTTCGGTGCTTATCTCCTTATATATAGTATAGTTTTGGTCTTTTGATTACTCTATTGATTACTTTTGATTTTAAGCAAAAATAAAAAGTGCTGAAAGCCTTGATTTTACGGCATTTCCAGCACTTTGTTAGCAGGGGATGAGAGAATCGAACTCCCACCAAAGGTTTTGGAGACCCCTATCATACCATTTGACCAATCCCCTGTTTCATTGAAAACACAATGATTATCGGTGACAAAAGTCACTATGTATTTATAGCACATGAAAAGGTTATAGTCAACAAAAATTATTGACTAAATGTATCTTCTGTGATAAGATATTCTGCGTTGCGAAGAGAATATTTTCTTTCGATTTGCACATGAATGTGTGCGTAGCTCAGCTGGATAGAGCGTTTGGCTACGGACCAAAAGGTCGGGGGTTCGAATCCTCTCGCACACGCTGAAACATAACAAGAACCAGGCGGAAGGCCTGGTTCTTTTGTTATATAAATATTAATCCAGCAAATACAGGGCGCCGTACTCATTTTCGTACACTTCTGAATACATTGGCATGACGACGTCGTTTATATTTGGAAGGTATGAGGATAAGTCGCCGCCGATGACAATCCATTTTGGCGGGTCGGTTTTTAGACGCTTAATGATGTTTTGCTCGATTTGATTGTCAAGCGATACGAAGAACTGAAGGTTGATCGTATACGAATAACATGGAAGAATGTCATTACACTCAAACCACTGCATGTCCATATTTATTGAATAGACGCTGTCCTTGTCACATTCCGGAATAAGGCTTGCCATTTCGTTAGCCTTGTCTACGTATGTCTGGTAGTAAGTATTACCCCTGTCGAATAGTACTGTATTAATCTGATTAGAAGTATGTGAGGCAAAATAGCACAAAAATACAAGGAATGCAGCTACCGGAATATCGAGTCGCCATGATTTAAGAAGAGTGAGCGGATCGTACAATACAAACATCACAATCGTGGTTAACATAAATATTGGATATGCTGTTGTAAAATAATAGATAAACGGGTCTCCGAAATGCAGGGTTATCGCAGTGATAAATCCCATTGTAAAAATTGCAACTAATACGAATTCTCTGAATTCTCCACAAATTAACTGCTTGCCCGCAAATTCATTCTCAATTTCTACACAAGCATCCACATTGTCTGAATTTTCAACCTGAATTTTATGATTCTTCCCGCTAATCAGCTCTCTTAATTTAAGAACACCTCTCTTATAATCAACCTGACAAAGTGCAAATATCATTGCGAAGTAGCAGCCTGAAATTTTCAGTTCGTTGTGAATATCGTATTTATCGCCCTCAAGCGAACGCTTAAATGCGAACACAAACACGGCATAAAGCATGTCTGTAAGAGTCTTATGATAGTAAAAGTAAATAAATACCGGGGTTATAGCAATAAGAACTCCGAACAATGCATATATCAGATATGAAAAAAGCTCGAAAATCCTCTTAGAACGGGTAAAATATATGATTATAGCAATGACAAGCCCGATTATCGGTGCTCCAACCGTGACCTTGGCAAATAGAATAACACCAAAACAACCACCATCAGGGCACTTCCCTTGATATCCTTAACCGATAGATAGATGGCCAGAAGATTGAGTGGCAGCATAAATTCTTCAAGAGTATTTCCGCCCCAAAGCGTTGATGCATGAAAGAAAAGGAATAAAGATACAATAACGGTCGTCTTTTTACATGAAAGAAACAGCCTGCAGGTCTTAATCATAATAATAAGGGTTGCAAATAGCGCCAAAACCTGCATTACGAAAGCACCTGTTCTACCCTTAACAATCAGCTGACCTAACGCCTCTATAAAGAAAAAGTAAGGGCCCTTCAAATCAAAGAAATCCCTGTAAGGCACATAACCGTTTAATATCGCGCGTCCTGCCATTGTGAAAAACGAGGCATCGCATCCGTACCAGTTCTTATAAAATGGCGACGTCCAGAGTGAAAATACAAGCAGAAATAGAAACGACACTAAAAATACAGCCATATATTTTATGGCAGAATGGGCTGTTTTGTTGTTGAAAATGTGTTCTTTAATCTGCGATTTCATATATAAGTTAATATTCGGTAATTATGTCAACAAATGCCGTAAATTCAATGGTTTGACGCATTCATCGGTGCCGTTTTTCTTGATAATACTACCTCTATAGATTATAATAAAAAGAGTGCGTAAAGACAACAAAGAGAGGTTATACATGTACGGACAGGAAGAGAATATCAGGGAACAGATAATTGAAGAATACAGAGATGATGTAGTTAAGCTTATTAAGTATCTGCCTTGGCTTTCTAAGAAATCGGGCAAGGATGTAAGCACAATGTACACGGGCGATGAAGAAAAGCCGCTAATTCCTATCCCGGTTTATGATTCGACACTGCTTGCATTTATTAAGGATGCTGAAAAAACAAAGTTTGTCGATAGAAACTATCCGTATGTATATTCACGAAATAACATCAAATCGCATGACGACGAATTAAGACTTATTAGAAACGCTAAAATCACTGACTTAAAGATTTTTAAGGGAATCTTAAGTAAATACATTCTCGGCGGCAGAACGAAGGCGGCTCTGTGGTCAGAGGGGGTTGAGGCAGGGATTTACGTTGCATTGCTCGATAATCTTAACAGGCTGTTTTTTTCCAATACTAAAGACGGATCAAAAATGCTTAGATATTAATATCGCTTAATGAAGCACTTAAGGAATTAGAATTTGATTATTCAAAGAATCATAGTGACTGTTAGATGATATTTATATATGAAACCTACGAGGAGGAATTTACATGGATAATGAATTCGAAAGAACCATGAATGACGCTGCTAATGCAGCGAAAGAAGCCTTTTCAAAGCGAAACGGCAAAAAAAATAAAAAATCAGGCAAGCCGGGAAATGCACCTAAGAAGCTTTTGACAGGTGTTGCAGTAGCTGTTCTTATTTTTGTGGCAGTTCAGGTGATTTTAGGCTCATTTTACACAATTGCAGAAGAAGAGCAGGCTGTAGTGTGTACATTCGGACAGGCAAGTGCTGTAACTACACCGGGTCTTCATTTTAAAATTCCGTTTGTTCAGACTGTGGATAAGGTCAACACAACAATTCAGGGATTTGCAATCGGATATTCTAAAGATGAATACAGTGACGTAAATTATAACGGTTCGAATGGAATTGCAGACGGAATGATGATTACATCTGACTACAACTTCATCGAAGTTGACTTCTACCTTGAATACAGGGTTATCGACCCGGTTAAGGCTATGTATGCATCACAGGATCCACAGCTTATTCTTGCAAATGTTGCCCAGAACTGCATCAGAACTACAATCGGTTCATATGGCGTTGACTCGGTTTTAACAACAGGCAAGAATGAAATTCAGTCTAACATAAAGCAGATGATTATTGATAAGATTGACAAGCTCGATATCGGTGTTCAGCTTGTTAACATTACTATTCAGGATGCGGAACCGCCAACGGATACTGTTATTGCGGCATTTAAGTCTGTAGAGACTGCTAAGCAGGGAAAAGAAACAGCATTAAACAATGCAAATAAATACAGAAACGAGCAGATTCCTAATGCTCAGGCTGAAGCAGACAGAATTATTCAGGATGCAGAGGCAGAAAAACAGGCAAGAATTAATGAGGCTAACGGACAGGTTGCAAGATTTAATTCAATGTATGATGAATACACAAAGTATCCGCTTATAACAAAGCAGAGAATGTTCTACGAGACAATGGAAGACGTTCTTCCCGGTCTTAAGATTGTTATTTCAGGTGGAGAAGGTGGCGATGTAGAGAAGATTCTACCACTTGACAGCTTCACTGCCGATGATGACACAACCGATAATACTGATAGCACAAAGGAGGAAGAATAAATGGCTGAGACAGAAAGATTTGACTCAAACGGCAATAAAATAGATAATTCCTCGGAAAAGAAAAAAGGAAATAAGCTTTGGATAGTTGTCGTAGCTTTATTTGTAATATATATTGCATTAAATTCATGTCTTATTGTATGTCATGAAGATGAATACAAGCTTATTCGTCAGTTTGGACGAGTAGACAGAACAATTACTGACGCCGGATTATATGTTAAGATTCCGT
Source organism: Lachnospiraceae bacterium (assembly GCA_004552595.1). Classification (GTDB taxonomy): domain Bacteria; phylum Bacillota; class Clostridia; order Lachnospirales; family Lachnospiraceae; genus UBA2868. The sequence goes on from SFNX01000124.1 coordinate 5,501, forward strand.
TTATCGAGTCAGTTGATACAGTACCGAAAAAGGTTCTTTTATATGACCTTCCGGTATCTGATGTAATCACTTCCGATAAGAAGACAATGATTGTAGACTGTTATGTGTTATGGAGAGTTACAGACCCGCTTAAGTTTGCGCAGACCCTTTCACACAGTATCGGAAATGCCGAAAATCGTATTGACCAGCTTGTGTACAATGCAATGAAAAACACAATTTCCAATATGACGCAGGACGAAGTCATAAGGTCAAGAGATGGCAAAATCGAGGTAACTGACGTTGCAACTGACACAGATGTTGAAAACAACGATATCGTACTGGATGAAGTGCATAAGACTGTTGCAATTAAGTCACTTACTGAGGAAATCATGGAAAAGCTCGGTACAGTTTATGAGCAGTACGGAATTGAAATCATGACTGTTGAAGTTAAAAAGCTCGACCTTCCTGATGACAATAAACAGGCAGTTTACACACGTATGATATCAGAGCGTGAAAATATTGCCGCGCAGTATACTGCTGAGGGTGAATCACAGGCACGTATCATCAGAAACACAACTGATAAGGAAGTTTCAATCATGCTTTCAGAGGCAAATGCAAAGGCTGAACAGATTAAGGCAGAAGGTGAAGCTGAATATATGAAAATACTTTCAGGCGCCTATAATGATGAATCCAAGAGTGATTTCTACAGCTTTGTAAGAAGTCTCGATGCAGCTAAGACAAGCATGAAGGGCAAGGGCCAAAAGACTCTTATTTTGCCGGCTGACTCACCTATAGCTGAAGTATTTGCAGGATATTGATTGGATTTTCGCGCTTAACCGCGCAGTTAATACTATATTTTTAAGGAGAAATTCAAATGATTTCAGAAAAGATGAAAGCACTTGTTGCGGGAAGTTCCGTTACAAGGGCGATGTTTGAAGAAGGAAACAGACTCGCAAAAATATACGGAAGAGAGAATGTTTACGATTTCAGCCTAGGAAATCCAAATGTTCCGGCACCTGAAAAGGTTAAAAATGCAATTATTGACATCGTAAATACAGTTGATCCGATTAAGCTTCACGGATACATGTCAAATGCAGGCTATGAAGAAGTAAGAGAGAAGATCGCCGCTTCGATTAACAAAAGATTTGGTATGAACTACGGCGCAAATAACATTCTTATGACAGTAGGTGCGGCAGGCGGACTTAATGTAATACTTAAGGTTTTGCTTAATCCATCAGATGAAGTTGTTGTATTTGCTCCTTTCTTTGGCGAATATAAGAATTATGTATCAAATTATGACGGAAATCTTGTAGTTGTATCACCTGATACGGCTACTTTCCAGCCTAAGCTTGATGAGTTTGAAGCTAAGATAACAGCTAAGACTAAGGTTGTAATCGTAAATTCGCCTAATAACCCATCGGGTGTTATTTACTCAGAGGAGACGCTCACAAAGCTTTCTGAAATACTTGTTAAGAAGGAAAAGGAGTTTGGTACAAGCATTTATCTTGTTACTGATGAGCCATACAGAGAGCTTGCATACGGTAATGTTACAGTTCCATATGTGCCTAAGTTCTATCATAATACTGTTGTTGGTTACTCATACTCTAAGTCACTTTCACTTCCGGGAGAGAGAATCGGATATCTTGTTATCCCTGCAGAGCTTGATGATTACGAAGATGTATGGGGTGGCGCATGCGTTGCTAACCGTATTTTAGGCTTTGTAAATGCACCATCATTGCAGCAGCTCTTCTTAGCTGAGTGCCTTGATGAGAGCACTGACATTTCATATTATGAGAGAAACAGAAATACTCTTTACGACGGACTGACTAAAATAGGCTATGAGTGCCCAAGTCCTGAGGGAGCATTTTACTTATTCATGAAGACTCCGATTGATGATAAAGAGTTTTGTGAAAAAGCGAAAAAGTATAACATACTTGTAGTTCCGGGAAGTGCCTTTATATTTAGATAATATTAGAAAGGTTGTTCCATATACACCGGGTGAGCAACCACAGGTTGTAGGAGACTTAATAAAGCTTAATACTAATGAATTTCCATACCCGCCGTCTCCTAAGGTTAAAAAGGCAATAGAGGAAATTCCGATTGATACGTTAAGACTTTATCCAAGCGTAAGCG
>SFNX01000125.1 GCA_004552595.1 Lachnospiraceae bacterium
ACCCGAAAAACCCTGTGATACCAAGCATTTGAGAAGAAATACAAGACTTATATGGAGTTATAAAAAGATGATAAAAGTACTATTTATATGCCACGGCAATATTTGCCGTTCGACGATGGCACAGTCTGTTATGACGCATTTGGTTAAACAAAGGCATGTTGACCACCTTTTCTACATAAATTCGGCAGCTACAAGTCGCGAGGAAATCGGTAATGGACCGCATTATGGTACTGTGAGAAAGCTTAGGGAAGTTGGAATTCCTGTTATTCCGCACAAAGCTGTGCAGATGACGAAGAGTGATTATGAAGAGTACGATTATCTTATTGGGATGGATACAGCTAATATTAGGAATATGCAAAGGATAGCAGGCTCTGATACTGACGGTAAGATATATAAACTTTTGACATTTGCAGGAAGCTCAAGGGATGTGGCGGATCCATGGTATACAGGTGACTTTGATTCAACATATGATGATGTTCTGACAGGCTGTAGTGCACTTCTTGATTATTTATTAAAATAAAAACTTTTTGTAACAGGTAATAAGTTTTATTAAGTAGCAATAAAATTGTAAATAATGTAAAATAAATGCAGTCGTAATTGACTGCATTTATTTTGTTAAGAAATATGGAAGAATTAGTTAGAGTAAATAAATATATCGCAGATGCCGGAATATGCTCAAGGAGAGCGGCTGATAAGTTAATTGAAGAAGGGAAAGTACTTGTCAATGGAGTAAAAGCCGTTAGTGGACAGAAGGTATCAAAAGCAGATTCGGTTACTGTTGGAGATACTGTGATTAAGCCGTCCGAAGCTAAGGTATATCTGCTTTTTAATAAGCCTGTCGGTATTGTATGTACGGCGGATAAAAAGGAAAAAAACAACATCATCGATTACATCGGTTATAAATCAAGAATCATGTATGCAGGAAGGCTTGATAAAGATTCAGAAGGTCTTATGCTTATGACAAATGACGGAGATTTAATCGATGCGTTAATGCGAGCTAAAAATGCTCATGAAAAAGAGTACATAGTTAACGTGAAAAGGCCGATTGATAAGAATTTTATTTACGAATTAAGAAATGGCATTTATCTTGAAGAACTTGATGTAACTACAAGAAAATGTAAAGCAAGTCTTATTGATCAGAAGACGTTTCGGATTACACTTACTGAAGGGTACAATCGCCAGATCAGACGAATGGTTGAAAGCCTTGGCAATGAAGTTGTCGGATTAAAGCGTGTGAGAATAGTAAATCTTTTACTTGGAGAGTTGGCAACCGGCAAATACAGAAATGTAACGAGGGAAGAACTAAAGAAACTGTTTTTAGAAATAGATTATAGAAAATAAAGGAAACCATGAGCAATATAAATGAAACTGAAAAAATGAAAGAACTTATTGAAGTTCTTAACAAGGCTTCAAAGGCTTATTATGCAGAAGATATCGAAATAATGAGCAATGCAGAGTACGATGCGCTTTATGATGAACTTCTTATGCTTGAAGAGAAGACAGGAACTGTTCTTGCAGGTTCTCCTACTGTAAATGTTGGATATGAAGCGGTTGACAATCTGCCAAAAGAGACACACGAAAGTCCGATGCTTTCACTTGATAAAACTAAGGACAGAGAGGCATTAAGAGACTGGCTTAACGGACATGAAGCGCTTCTTTCGTGGAAGCTTGACGGGCTTACAATTGTACTTACATATGAGAATGGAACTCTTTCTAAGGCCGTTACAAGAGGCAATGGCGAAGTCGGAGAAGTTGTAACTAATAATGCTAAGACATTCATAAACCTTCCTCATAAGATTGCATATAAGGGAAAGCTGATTATCAGGGGAGAAGCTGTAATAAGCTATGATGATTTTAATAAAATAAACGAGGAAATACCCGAAGAAGGCGCTAAATACAAGAATCCACGTAACCTGTGTTCGGGGTCGGTAAGACAGCTTAATAACGAAATCACTGCGAAGCGAAATGTAAGATTTATCGCTTTTAACTATGTATCCCAGGGCGGTTCGGATACAGATTTTAAGCTTCGTTCAGAACAGTTTGATTTTTTGAAAAAACAGGGCTTTGAAGTTGTCGAGTACCATAAAGTAACCGAAGATTCAATTCTTGATAAGATATCATACTTTGCTAAGATGGTGGCAAATTATCCGATTCCATCAGATGGTTTGGTACTTACTTATAATGACATTGAATACGGAAGAAGTCTTGGAAGAACGGCTAAATTCCCAAGAGATTCAATAGCTTTTAAATGGGCTGATGAAACAGCAAACACGCATTTAATTGACATGGAATGGTCGCCAAGCCGTACAGGACTTATTAATCCTGTGGCAATATTTGAGCCGGTTGAGCTTGAGGGAACAACGGTTTCAAGGGCAAGTGTTCATAATGTGAGTATTGTTAAGTCACTTATGCTTGGGATTGGGGATGAAATATCGGTATATAAAGCCAATATGATAATTCCGCAGATTAAGGAAAACTTTACTAAGAGCGGAAACCTTACAATTCCTAAGTTCTGTCCTGCATGTTCTGAAAAGACACAGATTAAAAATGAAAACGGAGTGGAAACTTTGTACTGCGTTAATGAAGCATGCCCGGCAAAGCAGATAAAGCGATTCTCGCTTTTTGTTTCAAGAGATGCAATGAAAATCGACGGACTAAGCGAAGCTACTCTTGAAAAGTTTATATCAGTAGGATTCATTAAGAAGCTGTCTGACATATATAAATTAGCGGAGCATAAAGAAGCAATCTGTAATATGGACGGATTTGGAGATAAGTCTTATGAGAAGCTTATTGCATCAATTGAAAAGTCAAGGGATGTGCTTTTGCCTAACCTAATCTATGCGCTCGGAATATTGAATGTAGGTCTGTCAAATGCTAAAATAATCTGCAAGGCTTTCGATTATGATATAGAGAAAATTAAGAACGCTACAGTAGAGGAAATAGCAGTCACTGACAATATCGGTGATGTTATTGCCACAAGTGTTTTTGACTTCTTTCATGATTCTGAAAAGCTTTCTGAATTTAACGAGCTGGTTAATGAGCTTAATATTTTGATTCCTGAAAAGAAAGAAACAAATTCAAATATTGGCGGGAAGACTTTTGTAATTACCGGTTCTCTTAATACATATGAAAACAGAAATGCACTTAAAGATTTAATTGAGAGCCTTGGCGGCAAAGTCGCAGGGTCGGTAAGTGCTAAAACAGACTACCTTATTAATAACGATGTGACGTCAAATTCATCAAAAAATAAAAAAGCGAAGGAATTAAATGTTCAGATAATTTCCGAAGAGGATTTTAATGAACTGATAAAATAACAGAGGTGACAAATGCCTATTAAGGTACAAAACGATCTCCCTGCAAAGGAGATTCTTGAAAACGAAAATATATTCGTAATGGACGAAACAAGGTCAATCCATCAGGATGTAAGACCACTTGAAATAGGAATACTAAATCTTATGCCTGTTAAGCAGGATACGGAATTACAGCTTTTAAGAGCTCTTTCAAACACACCGTTGCAGGTTGACATAACATTTGTCAATATGAAGAGCCATGTTTCACAGAATACGGCAGCTAATCATATCAACAAATTTTATACAACATTTGATGAAATAAAAGACAAAAAGTTCGACGGCTTCATCATTACAGGTGCACCTGTAGAACAGTATGATTTTGAAGATGTTGATTATTGGGAAGAGCTTACTGAAATAATGGAATGGACTAAGACAAATGTTTATTCCTCATTCCATATATGCTGGGGTGCCCAAGCCGGCCTATATTACCATTTCGGAGTTAATAAAATACTGCTTGATAAAAAGATATCAGGTGTTTATAAGCACAAAGTATTAAACAGAAAAATACCTCTTGTAAGAGGATTTGATGACGTCTTTTTAGCTCCGCACTCAAGAAATACAGCAGTTGATGAAGAGAAGATTATTGATAGCGAAGAACTTGTTGTTTTAGCATATTCTGATGAAGTCGGAAGTCTTATCGTTATGAAGAAGGACGGAAGCCAGATATTTGTGCTCGGACATCTTGAATATGACAGACTTACGCTTGACAGTGAATATAAGCGTGACATGGGTAAGGGACTTAATCCCGATATTCCTGTAAATTATTATACAGATTCAGACCCTACGATAAGACCATATCTTACGTGGAGAGCAACAAGCAACTGTCTGTATTCTAACTGGCTTAACTACTATGTTTACCAGGCAACACCATATGATCTTAATGATTTAGAAAGACTGAGAAAAGCTAAATGAAAGTAATAGATGTAATTAATTCTGATAACCCTACAATTTCAATGGAGGTTTTCCCGCCTAAGCAGAAGGATAAATATGAATCAATTGAAAAGGCAACTGAAGAAATAGCTTCATATAAGCCGGGATTCATGTCCGTAACATATGGTGCAGGCGGCGGTACAAGCGAATTTACTGTATCAATCGCATCAAACCTTGAAAAGAAATATGATATTCCAATACTTGCCCATTTAACGTGCATAAGTTCAACAAAGGAAGGCGTCAGAAAGCAGCTTGAGCTTATGAAGGAAAAGGGCATAACTAACGTTCTTGCACTTCGTGGAGATATACCTGAAGATAC
>SFNX01000126.1 GCA_004552595.1 Lachnospiraceae bacterium
CTTTCATTTCTATAACAAGTTACAATTTCAGATGCTGCTTCATTAATAACCTTAAGAAGCTCCTTATCAGAAATTATTTTATTCTTTACATTAATACTGTCCTCGATCTGTTTTACTATTTCATCTAACATAATAATTACACCAATTTATCTGAACAAAAATCAGATATATGCTCCTTTATCCACTCTTCGCCCTTATCCCACCATTTTTCGTTTAATAGCTTTTCCTTTTGTTTTATTTTCTTGGCAGGAATTCCTGCATACACAGCGTATGGCTCAACATCCTTATTAACAAGTGAATTTCTACAAGTTTTCTAATAAGCATTTTTCCATTCTCTCCCATGAAAACTTATATGCACTGTCAATTACGTTCTGTTTAAACTGTAATGCCCTGTTATTATCAAAGAAATCAGACACTGCCTCACTTATTAAATCAGGTCTTAAAGGCTCAACAATATAACCTGTCTTCATATTGCTTACTGCATCCGGAAGTCCTCCGACATTAGTTGCAAGTACAGGCTTTTCAAAACCATAGGCCGCCTGAATAACACCTGACTGCGTTGCAGACTCATATGGAAGAACTACTAAGTCACATGCAGCAAAAAACTTCTCAACATCAGGAATAGGAATATGTCCATCATGAATCTGAATGAAATCACCTATTTTAAGGTTTTCAATCATTTCATTGTACTTATCTCTTCCGTTCCCAAAATCTCCTGCAATAATAAGTCGGACTTCGGGATATTTTTTTGCAATGTCCGGCATTGCATTCAGTAAATGCTTAAGGCCTTTATATTCTCTGACAAGACCAAAAAACAGAAGAACTTTATTCTCAGTTGATAAATTCAGAAGCTTTCTTCCCTCTTCCTTAGTCATATCTTTTATTTTAAAGAAGTTATATGCCGGATGAGGATTAACTGCTATTTTGTTTCCCATATTCAACTCAGATAGTGTTTTCTCGTCCGAATAAGAATGTGCAATAACAAGGTCAGCCTTCTTTAATGTAAATTTTGTAAGTGCTTTGTCAAACGGAAATCTTTCATGCGGTAAAGCATTATGACAGTTATAGGCAATCTTAATATTCTTATTAAGCAGCCTTTCAAGCACAGAATAACATGGTGCAAAATATGGATGAAGCCACTGTAAAATCACCAGATCAGGGTTATCCTTATTTATTTTTTTCGCAAGCGACACCCAGCTAAATGGATTTGCAGAATTTAAAATAAACCTGGCCTCATCAACCTTTACGACATCATCTTCGTAATCCTTCTGAGGTTTTTTGTACAATAATTTCGGATACTGCATCGAGTACGAATAAAGCGTAACGTCATGATTTTTAATTAGCTGTTTATATAAAAGTCCAACATAATACGAAAGACCTGTTTTATATGGGTACACCGGCCCAATCATTGTAATCTTCAAATTATTCACCCTAAATTAATTGTAATTTACTAATGCTTTTGCTATTTGTATTTTGCTAATGACTTACTTCTTAACTTCCTCGTAGCTTTCAGGAGTATAGTGAATTACCTGCGAACCACCTGTTTCAAATTCAAAAGGGACATACATAAAGTCACTTAGTGCAGACTTTACTTCTTCTTGCTTTTCTTTTTCAACGTAAAATACAAAAAAGCCGCCACCGCCTGCTCCAAGAAGCTTTCCTCCCATTGCGCCGGCATTTCTTGCAGTCTTATATACGTTATCAATAGAATCAGTTGATACTTTATTTCCTGTATTTCTCTTTAATTTCCATGTAACATCAAGAAGTCTTCCAAATTCATTTAAGTCCGTGTATTTATCTGTTAATATTGCCTCTGCTTCATCAACTAATGAAAGCATATCAAGAAGCTTTCCTGTCTTACTCTCATCATTAAGCCTGTTCTCTTTTTGAATTTCCGATGACATTCTCGTAAATCCGGTAAAGAACAACATAAGATTGTCATTTAACAACTTCTTTCTCTCAGGAGAAATAATAATCGGCAACACTTCATATCCGCCATCATTGAAATTAATTCTGTTAAACCCTCCAAAGGAAGCAGCAATCTGGTCCTGCCAGCCACCCGCTTCATCACAAAGTTTCCTTTCAAGATAAATTGCCTTGTCTGCCAGTTCCTTTTTAGAAACATACTTACCCTTTAGTGCATAAAATGCATTAAGCATTCCGACCGCAAATGAGCTTGAAGTTCCAAGTCCTGACCTTGCAGGGAGATCTGCCTCGTATGTAAGACGAATTTCTCTCATATCAAGCTGTTTCATAGCATTTCTGATTAACGGATGAACTATGTCATTAGTATCAGTCACTCTCTCAATTTTGGCATATGAAAGTTCTGTTGAATAATCAAAGAATCTTGGCAAATGTCTTACATTAACGTAACAATACTTATCAAACGAAGTAGAAATTACAGCTCCACCATGTTTATTAAAGAATTCAGGCATATCTGTTCCACCGCCAAAGAATGACATGCGAAAAGGTGTCTTGGTAATAATCATAATATATCCTTCTTATTATTGCGCATTATTTCTCTATTGTATTTTAGCCGATTTTCGTAGATAATTAAAGAGTTATGGAAAAAACAGGAACCGATAGGCTTTTTTGCGTTGTTACGATATGCTATAACGCAGAAAACACTATTAAAAAAACAATAGAATCTGTCCTTAATCAGAATAGCATAAACTATGAGTACATCATTGAAGACGGCAGTTCTAATGACAGCACTGTAGAAATTGCAGAAAGCTACTCTGAAAAGTTTAAGGAAAAAGGGATTTCATATAAAATCATCTCTAAAAAAGATGATGGAATTTATGATGCGATGAACAAAGCAGTAAGTGTCTCTGAGGGCAGATACGTTATTTTCATGAATTCAGATGACTGTTTTTATTCAAAGGATGTATTATCAAACGTCGAAAAAAGCCTTAAGTCAAATTATAAATCCGGTGCAGATTATCCAGACATAATTTATGGTGACTGCATAGTTAAAGAGCTTAATATGTATTTTAAATTCAGAAAGTGCTTTGACTTGATTAAGGAGCGCATGCCATTTTCACACCAGGCATGCTTTGCAAAGCGTGAATTGCTTATTAGTGCTCCCCTTAACACAAAATATAAAATAACGGCAGATTATGATTTCTTATTAAAAGCCTATATTAACGGGAATTCGTTTTATGACTGTAATGAAATAATAGCGCTTACTACAGCAGATGGAGTATCAAGCGTTAATATGCTTGATACTTTTATTGAAGTCAATAAGGTGTGCAACGCATTAAATGTTCCAAGATTTTCTGAAAAAGCATACAATAAAAAACTTAAGGAAATGAAGATTAAGCAGTTTGTACTTTCGTATTTTCCTGATTTTATTAAGAAAACAATCAGAAGATCACAAATAAAAAACAGAGGGCAGATTACTAATGTAATACTCCCTCCGTGGGCATAAATTTTATTGAATTTTGCCACTGATTTATACAATAGAACAATTTGTATTTTATTTTTTAAGCTCTTCTTTTATCTTTCCGTATAAATAAGTTACTATTTTTTCCCAGTCAAAAACTGATTTTGCATATTCAGAAATGCCTGCTGCATGCTTATTCCAGTCAAAGTCTTCATCAGTACAGATTTTAACGAATTTATCTGCCAAATCATCAATATCGTCTGTCTTAGCAATTAAGCCGAAATTACCGTTATCTGAAACATCATATCCTGCAGGTGTTGCCTCAGTAGTCACAAGATAGCAGCCTTCATATGCAGCCTCAACAAGTACAATTCCAAAGCTCTCCCTTCTTGATGGCAGGGTAAAGATTCTGGCCCTTCTGTATTCATTTTTAAGGGCAGCTCTGTCATGAATTTCGCCTGCAAATATCACACGTTCCTTCATATTAGGATACTCACTAAAGAACTTTTCAATTACACTTTTAAAGCTTTCTTCAACGGTTCCTATGATTTTAAGATTGTAATCGTGCCTGTCTGCACTTTTTGCAAATGCATATAAAAGCGTGTCGCTCGCCTTCTCGTAAGTTCCAAACTTAGCCACGGTAAGTATTGTCTTTTCTGAGTTGGTATTGACGTCTTCACTTAAGTCTAATGATTCATCATCTCCCATCAGGCAGCCGTTTGTAACATATATTATTTCTTTGTCAAAGAGCTCATTTAACCTTTTCTGAATGATTTTCGTTTCGCATGAAACAATGTCAGCAAGCTTAATATCCATACGCTTAATAAATCCACGCGGATCCTTTATCTGAACTGTCCTTAATCCTTCCATTGAAATATCAAGCTTTAAATAAATCTTACCGTTTTTATTCCTTAATCTGTACGCAATTTCAGATAAAAACGTCGCCGTATTAAGATGATAAAGATTCAGTACATCAATTTCCTTGGCATGAATAAACGTATAAATCATACCGTCAATCTGCCTGCCGAAAACCTTTTTAATAAATTCAACCTTTGCACCTTTAACAACAGTATCAAGATACGGATAGCTCTCATCATTTTTGTAAGTCACAAGCTTTGCATCTTCATTAAAAAGCGTCTTTATGTAATACGGAATCATTCCCATATCTTTTACAAGCTGAACATTTTTAGCTCTTGGATAAAGTGTTAC
>SFNX01000127.1 GCA_004552595.1 Lachnospiraceae bacterium
CCTCTTTTAAGAACTCTGCAGCTCATAAGCCATGTATCAACAAATACTTTAGTATCTGATTTCTTTTCAAGTATTACTACCGATACAAGTCCGTGATCTCCGAATTTATCTTTTAATGTGTAATATATTGTCAGATAATTATCGTCATTTGCAATTCTTTCTATATCTGCTTCCGTGTATCTTATTGTTCTTAAATTGAACTGATTAGAACGCTGTGTTAACTGTGCAATTCTTGAATATCTTACAGGTTCAAAAGGCTTTGCTTCACCTATCATCTCAAGATTTTTAAGATAGTCATCTATCGAGACAAATTCCTGCTCAAGATTTTTTCTTTTAAACTCAGCCTGATACTGCTTTGTCCTGTCTTTATCATCAGAAGAATATGAAGCAGTTTCAAACAGATTTTCACTTTGTAGAAAAGAAAGATAATTTGCAGGATCTAAAGGAAGCTCAGGGACTGTGATTTCTTTAATCATTTCCCTAACAAGATTTCTTTCAAAAGGGTTGTCATCAATAAATACAAGTGAGTCCATTCCTATATTTAAGCTCTTTTGTATATATCTTATATTGCTTGCCTTATCTTCCCAATTTGCAACAAACATTGAAAAATCTTCCAGCTTAAGAATCATTTCCTCATGCTTTTCAAACGGCTCCTTTGCTGTATCCTCATTGTTTTTGCTGCAGACACATAAAAGGATGCCTCTATCCTTTAGTGACTTAAGCCATCTTTGGAAATCCGAGAAAACATGTCCTCTTTTAAGCTCACCTATCTCGATTCCGCCAAGCCCGTCATCTCCTATTACTCCGCCCCAAAGCGTATTATCCAAATCAAGAATAATACCTTTTTTGAAGCTTCCTCTGAACGTTTTAATGATGTCTGTAACGTTTTTTGCTATATATGGAACGGCGTCCATTGTAACAGCCATTTTCGCATTGTAATAAAGGACATTATCGTAAAACTGATTTAATCCCATTCTTATCTGGATTGATAAAAGATCAAGTGCAAATACATTCTTTCTCTCACTCATTTTCTCTTCAAGAAGGTAATTAAGCTTACGAATCTGGAATATGAAGGAATCCTTAACTTTTGCAGAATAATTTCCAAAGGCTCTGTCATCAATTTCAGTAAAATTTGTCTGTATAATTTTTGAATTAGAATTATTGGAAATAAGATTCCAATAATTTACTATCTTTTTACAATAGTCGTCGGCAAATGATTCTCTTAATACAACATTTAAATCAAGAAATTCTTCGTAAATCTTATCTGTTGCAATGTATAAAATCACTACATCCGGATTCAGTTTATACGTTTCCGAATCAGTATCCAGAAGCTGTGCATCTATCTGGTTATAATCCGTATCAAGAACATTTGCGTTTATTCCCTCAGATTTTAAATATCCTTTAATTCCAAGTGAAAAAAACTGAGTAGCAACATTACCTAATACCGCTACTTTGTATTCCGGTCCTTCTACTTCTGATTTAGCTAATTTTTTTAGTTCTTTGAATGTTAACATTTAAAACCTTCCGTATATGAAACTTTGTGCATCAAATCCTGCGCCATAATATCCCCAGATTACAGTGGCCATAAAAATTGTTAAATATACTGCTAATCTGAAAACAAAATTTTGCCTTGTAAGTGCATCTCTTACACTACCTTTAAGCTGCTTTATTACAGAAACCACAACAATTACTAGTAATCCGATAAAAAAGATTTCCCACTCTATTCTGTCAAGTCCGAGATCAAGTAATGATTTGTCAACAAAAATCCATGGATCAAATTGTCTGAAAGCTTCTCTCCACATTTGAAATCCGCTCATTAATGATTCTGCTCTGAAAAATGATAATCCAAAAGCATAAACAACAAATGTTCTTGCCCTTCTGAAAAGTTTGAAACTCAGGCATTCGGTATTGATATGAAGAAGTTTATTAATCCTTTCAAATAATCCTTTGCATATATCGCTTAAGCATATTATGAACCACATATAAATTCCAACACCGAATATGTAATTCCATCCGCCTCCATGCCATAATCCGATAATAAACCATGAAACAAACAGTGCGATGTAAGACGGTAAATTGAACTTTTTAGCGTATTTCTTACCCCATTTCGCCTTACACCATTTATCGAGCTTTTTAAATCCGTTGCTTCTGTATATTGGGAACAGAATATAGTCTTTAAGCCATTCACCAAGAGTAATGTGCCAGCGTCTCCAGAACTCAGATAAATTCTCCGATAAAAACGGTAAATTAAAGTTCTCAGGAAGTGTTATATCAAAAACTTCCGCCGTTCCAAGAACAATATCCATTAATCCGGAAAAATCTGCATAAAGCTGTGCCACAAACATGACCGCAGCAAGTGGGATATGTAATCCGTTATATTTAGTGTAATCATTATAAATAGCATCTACTATTACAGCAGCTCTTTGTGCTACAACAAGCTTTTTAAATGCACCAAATATTATTCTCTCAATTCCGCGAACTACTTTATCGTAACTGAATTTATGTTCCTTAACAAATAGCTCATATTCCATACTCTTATATGTTACTATAGGGCCGGATGTCATTTGTGGAAAAAATGTTGCAAACAACGCAAATTTGCAAGGGTTTTTCTGTACGGCTACTTTTTCCCAGTAAACATCACATACATATCCAATTACTATTAATCCGAAATATGAGATATTTGATGGACAAATTTCCTGATTAAATGTAGAAATAGTCTGGAAAACAGAGCCTGTTATGTCTATTCCAAATTTGCCGAGAATGGTATATAAGCTTAAGAATACAAACTTTGCATATTTTATAAATACAAATACAAAAATATCAAAGCAAATGATTAGTCTGAATATTAGCTTTCGATGTTTATTTTCAGGAGATAAATAAAGACTTGCAAGATAGTTAAAAATCAAGAATACAGCAAAGGCAACCTGCTGATACCAAGGTGTTTTATCTAAATAGAAATATAGGCTTGCAAGAAATAATACCATAAAGCGGTATTTTCCCGGTGCAATATAATATAATACTAATACAATAAATGTAAAAATAAAGAAATCCAATGTTAAAATGGACATATATCTATAACCTCAATTTATTACCACAACATGCATCGCATAATCCATAACATTTTATCACATATTTGTGGATTATTCGATACAATTATTACCTTTATACATTATTTCTGCACCGTTTTCTTTAAGCCAATTATTCCATTTATAATATTCTGGAAATGCATTTAGTACTAATTCATAAAATCGTTTAGAATGATTCATCTCAATTCTATGACATAATTCATGTACTACAATGCTGTCGATTACTTCCTTTGGCGTAAGCATAAGCAGACAATTAAAGTTGAGATTTCCTTTTGATGAACAGCTACCCCATCTTGTCTTTTGGTTACGTATTGTAATTCTTCCATATGTAACACCTATTACTTTTGCATAGTACTCTACACGTTTGGGAATGTAGTCAACTGCTTCGTCGGCAAGCTGTCTTATTTCATCAATTGAAAGCTTCTTAACTCCTTCATATTTCTTTCTTCTGGAATCATATTTCTCAAGATTCTTTATTATCCACGACTCATTTTTCATGATAAACTGTCTGATATCGTCATTACCTGCATATTTTGGAGCCCGTATTGTTAAGCCGCTTTCATTGATTTCAAGACTAAGTCTTTTTCTGTTACTTCTGATTAATCTATACTTTATTTCCATAATTTTCTTGAAATAATCTGTTCCATAATCCAATTTAACAGGTACAAAAAAAGGGCTTGTCTAAAGCCCTATTGTGTAGCGGGGACAGGATTTGAACCTATGACCTTCGGGTTATGAGCCCGACGAGCTGCCAGACTGCTCCACCCCGCGATAATAAAAAAGAAATGGGCAGGGGTGGATTCGAACCACCGAAGCAAGTTGCAGCAGATTTACAGTCTGTCCCCTTTGGCCACTCGGGAACCTACCCATTTATTTAATTATCACAGCTTACGCTGAAATTCTTATTATAGAATAATAATAAGAAATGCCGATGTTCGGACTCGAACCGAAAACCTGCTGATTACAAATCAGCTGCTCTGCCAATTGAGCCACATCGGCACATATCGCAAAAGCGATACGATGGGACCTACAGGGCTCGAACCTGTGACCCTCTGCTTGTAAGGCAGATGCTCTCCCAGCTGAGCTAAGATCCCATTAATCGACCCAGAACGGACTCGAACCGTCGACCTCCGCCGTGACAGGGCGGCGCTCTAACCAACTGAGCCACTGGGCCATATCACATTTTCGTTACACGAAAATGTGATACGAGTAAACACGAAGTGTTTACGAGGTGAACCGGAGGTTCACAAACTAATACCATTAGTTACCAAACACGAAGTGTTTACGAGGTGAACCGGAGGTTCACTAACTAATACCATTAGATACCAAAACACAAAGTGTTTACGAGGTAAAGCAATACAACTTGTACCCTCAAAACCGATACTGAAAACGATAAGTTTCTATCTTTAGTCTAGCGTTCGACCTATTAGTAACATTCAGCTGAATACATTACTGCACTTACACCTATGCCCTATCTACCTTGTCGTCTA
>SFNX01000033.1 GCA_004552595.1 Lachnospiraceae bacterium
GGCGAAAAGTTCGAAGAATTAATTTGCAGGGGCGCTGCCATTGTTGATATTGGCGGTGGAAGCATACAGGTGTCTCTTTTTGACGAAGGGCACTTAAAGACTACGCAGAATATCAGACTCGGAATATTAAGAATCAGGGAAATATTATCAGACCTTGAAGCCAAGACGACAGATTATGCAAGTCTTGTGTCTGAGCTTGTTGACAATCACTATTATTATTTCAACGAGTTGCATATGACAGGGACAAAGATAGAGAACGTAATTGTTGTAGATGATTACATTTCTTATATTATCCAGAAAGTTTACGGAAAAGACATAATTACCACTGCTGAGCTTAAAAATTTCATCAAAGAAGTCAGGTCGGAAAAACCATCGGAGATTTCCAAAAAATATGGGCTTTCAAATGAATATGCTTCACTGTTAATTCCATCCGCAGTTCTTGTAAGAAAGCTTGTTAAGCTTTCGGGCGCTGACAATATATGGGTTCCCGGAGTGTCACTTGCTGATGGAATGGTATTTGATTATGCACAGTCAGAAAAGCTTATAAGGAATACACATGATTTTGAAAATGATGTTTTAAACTGTGCGCATGAAATTGCAAGGCGTTATAAGTCAAATGAGGCAAGAACGGCTCTTGTTGAGAGAATTGCAATTAAGCTTTTTGATGCTACAAAGAGGGTACACGCTCTTACTAAGAGGGAACGCTTTTTACTAAGAATTGCGGCGATCTTATCAGACTGCGGCAAATATATGTCACTCGAGGATGCTGCTGAGTGTTCGTATGTAATAATAATGGCTACGGAAATGATGGGAATTTCGCATACGGAGAGGGAAATTGTTGCGAATGTAGTAAAATTTAACAAGGCGCATTTTGAGTATTACGGCGAGGCTAAAAAAGTGTCGTTTATGGGCAGGGAGGCATATATTACCATGTCAAAGCTTACGGCATTATTCAGGCTTGCGGATGGCATTTGCAGAAGCTATAGGGCTAAGATTAAAGATATAAGCATAAATCTTAAAGAAGATGAGCTTGTAATAAGTGCACTGTGCGATGAAACAATGATTCTTGAGAGCGGCTTTTTTGAGAGAAAGGCACGACTTTTCGAGGAGCTGTTTTCAATCAAACCGGTGCTTGTTCATAAGAAGAAATCAAGAGGTTAACTTATGGGTAAAGATTTTGGCAATACAGAGTATTTTACGAACAGAGAATTAAGCTGGATTAAATTCGACGAGAGAGTTTTAGGGGAAGCAAGAGACAAGACATATCCTCTTTTTGAAAGACTTAAATTTTTAAGCATAAGCGCATCAAATCTTGACGAGTTCTTTATGGTAAGGGTTGCGTCTTTAGTTGATATGGTTAATGCAGGGTATACGAAAAAGGACATTGCCGGAATGAGCGCTAAGACACAGCTTTCATACATCTTAGATGAGACTCAGAGACTGGTAGCAAGCCAGTATTCTACATTCAACAAGTCAATTGTACCGGAACTTAAAATAAAAGGAATCAGATTTGTATTAAAGCATGAAGATTTGTCTGCCAAACAAATAGAGTTTGTCGATGACTATTTTGAAAAGAATGTTTATCCTGTTCTTACGCCGATGGCAGTTGATTCATCGCGCCCATTTCCTTTAATCAGGAACAAATCGCTTAACATCGGGGCGTTTTTGTCTAAGAAAAATGAAGATGGCGAGAAAGAATTTGCAATAGTTCAGGTTCCTTCCGTTCTGTCAAGAATTATTGAGATTCCGTCTGAATCGGACGACGAAAAGGTTAACATAATATTGCTCGAAGAGGTGATTGAGCGTAACATATCAAAGCTTTTCCTTAATTATGATGTTATATGTGCGCATCCTTTCAGAATTATGAGAAACGCCGATTTGACGATTGATGAGGATGAAGCAGAAGACCTTCTTAAGGAAATTGAGAAGCAGATAAAAAAGAGAGCATGGGGGCAGGCAATAAGGCTTGATGTTGCATCAGACATGGATGCAAAACTGCTTAAGTACCTAAAGAGAGAGCTTTCAGTAGAAGACTCGGAGATTTATAAAATAAACGGTCCGCTTGATTTAACGTTTTTGATGAAGCTATACGGTTCGCTTGAAGGATTTTCACATTTAAAGAGTGAAAAATATGAACCAAAAGAAAATTCCGACGTGCCACAGGATGCGGACATTTTTGAGTGCATAAGGAAGAAGGATATATTGCTTCATCATCCTTATGAATCATTTGAGCCTGTTGTAAGATTTATTTCAGAGGCGGCAAACGATGAAAACGTACTTGCTATCAAGCAGACACTTTACAGGGTAAGCGGTAACTCGCCGATTATTGCAGCACTTGCTAAGGCGGCGGATAACGGTAAGCAGGTTACTGTTCTTGTAGAGCTTAAGGCAAGATTTGATGAAGAAAACAATATTATTTGGGCAAAAAAGCTTGAAAAAGCCGGATGCCATGTAATTTACGGACTTGTAGGCCTAAAGACTCATTCTAAGATTACTCTTGTAGTAAGACGTGAAGAGGACGGAATAAGAAGATATGTCCATTTAGGAACCGGTAACTATAACGATTCAACAGCAAAGCTTTACACGGATATAGGACTTCTTACATGTTCAGAAGCAATTGGTGAAGATGCAACTGCAGTATTTAACATGATTTCAGGTTATTCAGAGCCGATGTTTTGGAACAGGCTTTCCTTAGCTCCGCTTTGGCTTAAGGATAAATTCTTATCACTTATTGAAAGGGAAAAGGAAAATGCACTTTCAGGAAAAAGCGCGTCAATTAAGGCAAAAGTAAATTCCCTTTGCGATAAAGATATAATTATGGCATTATATGAAGCGTCGGCAGCAGGCGTAAAAATTGATTTAATCGTCAGGGGAATATGCTGCTTAAGAACCGGAATTAAGGATGTATCCGAAAATATTACTGTAAGGTCAATTGTCGGTGAGTTTTTAGAGCATTCAAGAATTTTTGTGTTTGAAAACGGCGGTAATGAAGAAGTATACTGTGCTTCGGCAGACTGGATGCCAAGAAACCTGATTAGGCGTGTTGAGATTTTATTCCCTATAGAAAATGCTTCTACAAAAGCGAAGGTTAAGCATATAATTGATGTGCTTCTTGAAGATAACGTCAGAGCATCTATCATGCAAAATGACGGCAATTATTATAAAGTTGACAGGCGCGGCAAAAAGAGATTATGCGCACACGATATATTTAAGGAGGAAGCATCCAAGGCTGATACATTCGAGGAAAAGCTTAAGGATGAAAGAGTATTTATTCCTAAGGAAAGAGTAGAAGTATATTAACATTAAATATTAAGGAGATTTATATGGCTAATTACCAATACGAAAAATCCGTACTTGAGACATTTATTAAAAATCAGGGGCAGCTTTTTGATGAGAAGGTTGCTGAGTCCTTAGAAGAAGCAGATGAATTTCTCGATATGATGATGGCTACCGTAGTTGATAACGAAAAGCAGCTTAAAAGCTATTTTGATGAGCTTGGTGTTGATACGGAAGATGATATTTTAAATGCAGCGGAAGTATTTAAGCTTGATGATGGAAGATTTTTAATTGTTGAAGGATAAATAAAGAGGAGAATGAAAAATGATTTCAGCTAACAACGTAACACTGCGTCTTGGAAAAAAGGCTCTTTTTGAAGACGTAAATATCAAATTTACCGAAGGAAACTGTTACGGACTTATCGGTGCAAACGGCGCAGGAAAGTCCACATTCCTTAAGATTTTATCAGGTGAGCTTGATACTACAAACGGTGATATAAGCATTACGCCGGGACAGAGACTTTCAGTTCTTGAGCAGGATCACTTTAAATATGATGAGTTTCCTGTTATGGACACAGTAATAATGGGTAATCAGCGTCTCTACGATATTATGAAGGAAAAGGACGCAATTTATGCTAAGGAAGACTTTTCAGATGAAGACGGTATCCGTGCATCAGAGCTTGAAACAGAGTTTGCCGAGATGGACGGATGGGAGGCAGAATCAAATGCCGCAATGCTTTTAAACGGACTTGGAATTGAGACGGAGCTTCATTATGAGCAGATGGCTAATCTTACAGGCTCACAGAAGGTCAAAGTACTTCTTGCAAGAGCACTTTTCGGAAATCCGGACATACTTCTTCTTGACGAGCCTACCAACCACCTTGATCTTGATGCGATTGAATGGCTTGAAGAGTTTTTAATTAACTTTGAAAATACCGTTATCGTAGTAAGTCATGACAGATATTTCCTTAACAAGGTATGTACACATACTGCTGACATTGACTATGGAAAGATTCAGCTTTATGCAGGTAACTACGACTTCTGGTATGAATCAAGCCAGCTCCTTATCCAGCAGATGAAGGAAGCCAATAAGAAGAAGGAAGAGAAAATTAAGGAATTACAGGAATTTATTTCAAGATTCTCTGCAAATGCCTCAAAGTCAAAGCAGGCTACATCAAGAAAGAGAGCACTTGAAAAAATCGAGCTTGATACAATTAAACCGTCAAGCCGTAAGTATCCATACATTGACTTTAAGCCTGACAGAGAAATCGGCAATGAAGTACTGACAGTTGAAGGTATCTCTAAAACAATCGACGGCGTTAAGGTGCTTGATAACATTTCGTTTATTTTAAGACGTGAAGACAAGGTTGCCTTTGTAGGTTCTAACGAGCTTGCAAAAACAACATTATTTAAGATTCTTATGGGCGAGATGGAGCCTGATGAGGGTACATACAAATGGGGCGTAACTACTTCACAGGCGTATTTCCCGAAGGATTCTACAGAAGAGTTTAATAACGATCTTACAATTTCTGACTGGCTTATGGGTTATTCACCGGTTAAGGATATTACATATGTAAGAGGATACCTTGGAAGAATGCTCTTCCCGGGTGAAGATGGTGTTAAGAAGGTTAAGGTATTATCAGGAGGAGAGAAGGTAAGATGCCTTTTATCAAAAATGATGATATCAGGTGCAAATATATTATTACTCGATGAACCTACCAACCATCTTGATATGGAAAGTATTACTGCTCTTAACAACGGACTTATCAAGTTCCCGGGTGTTATATTGTTTTCATCCCATGATCATCAGTTTGTAGAGACAACGGCAAACAGAATTATGGAAATTCTTCAAAACGGAACTATGATTGATAAGATTACGACATACGATGAATATCTTGCATCAGATGAAATGGCAAGAAAACGATTTGTATATGAGGCTCAGAAGGAAGAAGACGAGAATTGATATAGTTACGAGGTATTTTTACATAAACAGCTATGAAATTATTGTTTCTTGACTTAGACGGAACACTATTAAACGATAAAAAAGAAATAAATAAAGCTGATATGGACGCTATTGATGAAATGATTTCAAAGGGACATAAAGTCATTATCAACACAGGGCGTCCGCTATACTCAGCACTGTTACTTTCTGAAAAGTTTGGATTTTTAAGGGAAGGGTTTTACATATCTTCTTTTAACGGAGGACTGATTGTTGACCCTGTGACAAAAAAACGTCTTAAATACGATACAGTGCCTGATGAAATAGTTCGTCATATGTTTGACGAGGCATATAAACTTGGCTTACATGCGCATACGTATAACGATGAATACGTAGTATCTGAACGCGATACCAAGGAGCTTGAATTCTATACAAAGCGCATAAGTATGCCGCCTTTTGTTGTCAGTGATTTTAGGGATGCACTTAGTGAGGGCGCACCAAAGATTATTATTGTCTCGCTTGATGGTAAGGAAAGACTTATAGAATACAGGGAAAAGCTTAGAGACTATGAGAATGAGCACAACCTCTATTCGACGTTTTCAGACTCAAGGCTTTTAGAATACGCCAATCCTTTGGCGAATAAAGGTGAGGCTGTAAGATTTATGTGCAGATATTTAGGCGTAGACATAAGTGATTCCATTGCCGCAGGAGATGAAGAAAACGATATGCCAATGATTTTAGCAGCAGGCATAGGCGTATGTATGAAAAACGGTCAGGATACATTAAAAAGCGTTGCAGATTATGTTACTGAGCGGACAAATAATGAATGTGGAATCAAAGAGATAATTGAAAAATTTATTCTAAATTCTCTTTGCCAACATATCTGATATATGGTAGAATAAACCACAGTAGGCATACATTATATATGGATTTCATGTTGTTGTATGCGATAATTAAGGTATTAATTGGTTGGTTACTAAATGGGAGGATTTTAAATGGGACTTATATCAGCAATCACGCAGGCAGCACAGTCAGCACTTGCGGATTCATGGAGAGAGTACTTTTACTGTGATTCAATTCCGGTAGATGTACTTATTACAAAGGCTAATAAGAGACAGAACAGAAACAGCTCTAACACTAAGGGTAGCGATAATGTTATCTCAAACGGCTCAATCATTGCAGTAGCAGACGGACAGTGTATGCTTATTGTAGAGCAAGGTAAGGTCGTTGAAGTTTGTGCTGAGCCGGGTGAATTCGTTTGGGACAGCTCTACAGAGCCATCAATTTTCTATGGTTCACTTGGCGAGAACATTAAGAAGTCATTTGCTCAGATTGGTAAGCGTTTCACATTTGGCGGTGATACAGCTAAAGATCAGAGAGTTTACTACGTTAACACTAAGGAAATTCTCGGCAATAAATACGGAACTCCTAATCCGGTTCCATTCAGAGTAGTAGATAAGAACATTGGTCTTGATGTTGATATCGCAATCAGATGCCACGGTGAATATTCATACAGAGTTACAGATCCTGTATTATTCTACACAAATGTTGCATCTAATGTTACATCAGAATACAGAAGAAGTCAGATTGATTCACAGCTTAAGTCAGAGCTTATGACATCTCTTCAGCCGGTATTTGCACGTATTTCTGAGATGGGAATCAGATATTCAGCACTTCCTGCTCATACAAAGGAAATCGCAGATGTACTTAATGACGAAATGTCTGATACATGGTCAGGCTTAAGAGGTATTTCTGTAATAAGCTTTGGTGTTAGTTCAGTTACTGCATCTGAAGAAGATGAGAAGATGATCAAGGAGCTTCAGAAAAATGCAGTACTTACAAATCCTGCTATGGCAGCAGCTACACTTACCGCAGCACAGGCAGAGGCTATGAAATCTGCTGCAGCTAATGAGTCAACAGGACCAATGATGGCTTTTGCGGGAATGAACATGGCTAATATGGCAGGAGGCATGAATGCAAATAACCTTTATGGTATGGCAGCAGCACAGCAGGCAGCAGCACCACAGGCAGCACCACAGGCTCAGCCTAATTTAACAGGATGGACATGTGCTTGCGGACATGCAGGAAATACCGGTAAGTTCTGTTCAGAGTGCGGACAGCCACAGCCTAAGGACGCTCTTGGATGGACATGCTCATGCGGCACTTTCAATAAAGGCAAGTTTTGCGCAGAATGCGGAGCTAAGAAGCCGGCAGGAGTACCTGTATACAAATGCGATAAGTGCGGATGGGAGCCGGAAGACATTACTAATATTCCTAAGTTCTGTCCTGAATGTGGGGATCCATTTGACGACAACGATATTGTTAAGTAAAACTTAAACTTTTTATAGGACCGAAAAACGGTCCTATAATTTTGAGAATTTATATTATCTGGAGAGCATTTATGAAAAAAAGAGAAGACATCAACAAAGTCATGATAATCGGCTCCGGTCCGATTATTATCGGTCAGGCCTGTGAGTTTGACTATTCCGGAACACAGGCATGCAAAGCACTTAAAAAGTTGGGCTACGAAATCGTGCTTGTAAACTCCAACCCGGCAACAATTATGACAGACCCGGGTATTGCGGATGTTACTTACATCGAGCCTCTTAACGTTGAAAGACTTGAGAAGATTATTGAAAAGGAAAGACCTGACGGATTACTTCCTAACCTTGGAGGTCAGACAGGACTTAACCTTTGTTCAGAACTTTACAAGGCCGGTATTCTTGATAAATACGGAGTAAAGGTTATTGGTGTCCAGGTTGATGCCATCGAAAGAGGAGAGGACAGAATCGAATTCAAGAAGACAATGGATTCTCTTGGAATAGAGATGGCACGCTCAGAAGTAGCATATTCTGTTGATGAGGCTTTAAAGATTGCCGATGAACTCGGATATCCTGTCGTTCTTCGTCCTGCATATACTATGGGTGGAGCAGGCGGTGGTCTTGTTTACAACGTCGAAGAATTAAAGACAGTTTGTGAAAGAGGATTACAGGCTTCATTAGTAGGACAGGTTTTAGTTGAAGAATCTGTTCTTGGATGGGAAGAATTAGAGCTTGAAGTAGTAAGGGATTCAAAGGGTCAGATGATTACAGTGTGCTTCATTGAGAACATTGATCCTTTAGGAGTTCATACCGGTGACTCATTCTGCTCAGCTCCGATGCTTACAATTTCAGAGGACGTCCAGAAGGAGCTTCAGAGACAGGCTTATAAGATTGTTGATGCAATTCAGGTTATCGGCGGAACTAACGTACAGTTTGCACGTAATACACAGACAGGAAGAATTATCGTAATTGAGATTAACCCTCGTACTTCTCGTTCATCAGCACTTGCATCAAAGGCTACAGGTTTCCCAATCGCCTTCGTTTCTGCAATGCTTGCAGCAGGACTTGATCTTGATGATATTGAATGCGGAAAATACGGCACACTTGATAAATATGTTCCTGACGGAGATTATGTAGTAATCAAATTTGCCCGCTGGGCATTTGAAAAGTTCAAAGGTGCACAGGATAAGCTCGGTACTCAGATGAGAGCGGTAGGCGAGGTTATGAGTATCGGTAAGACATATAAGGAAGCATTCCAGAAGGCAATCAGATCTCTTGAAATCGGACAATTTGGTCTCGGATATGCTAAGAACTATAACGAATTATCAAAGAAGGAGCTTTTAAACCTTCTTCATACACCTTCTTCACAGCGTCATTTCATTATGTACGAGGCTCTTAGAAAGGGTGCAACAGTTGATGAAATCTACGCAATTACATCTGTTAAGCCATATTTTGTAGAGCAGATGCTTGAGCTTGTTGAAGAAGAAAACGAGCTTATTAAATTAAAGGGAACAATCCCGGATGCTGATACATTAAGAAAAGCAAAGCAGGATGGATTCTCGGATAAGTATTTATCTAAGATTCTTGAGGTTTCAGAAGAAGAAATCAGAAACGCACGTATTAAAGCAGGTATAGTTGAAAGCTGGGAAGGTGTTCACGTAAGCGGAACAAAAGACAGTGCATATTACTATTCTTCATATAATATTCCAAAGGAAAAGGATGCCAAGACATCGGATAATAAGAATAAGATAATGATTCTTGGCGGAGGTCCTAACAGAATCGGTCAGGGTATTGAGTTTGACTATTGTTGTGTTCATGCATCTTTAGCGCTTAAACAACTTGGATTTGAGACAATAATTGTCAACTGTAATCCTGAAACGGTATCAACAGACTATGATACATCAGACAGACTTTATTTTGAGCCACTTACACTTGAAGATGTATTAAGCATTCATGAAAAAGAGAAGCCTCTTGGTGTTATTGCACAGTTTGGCGGACAGACACCTCTTAATCTTGCACAGGAACTTAAGAAGAATGGTGTTAATATTCTTGGAACAACACCTGAAACAATCGACCTTGCAGAAGACAGAGATTTATTCCGTGCAATGATGGATAAGCTTGAAATTCCAATGCCTGAATCGGGTATGGCAGTTAATATTGATGAAGCTATCGAAATTGCAAATAAAATAGGTTATCCGGTTATGGTTCGTCCTTCTTATGTACTTGGCGGACGCGGAATGGAAGTAGTTCATGATGATGAGCATATGAAAGTATATATGGCTGCGGCAGTAGGAGTTACTCCTGACAGACCTATACTTATTGACAGATTTTTAAATAACGCTCTTGAGTGCGAAGCAGATGCCATTTCTGATGGTGAGAATGTATTTGTTCCTGCGGTAATGGAGCATATCGAGTTAGCCGGAATTCATTCGGGAGACTCAGCATGTGTTCTTCCTTCAATTAATATATCTGCTGATAATGTTGCAACTATTAAAGAGTACACACGTAAGATTGCTAAAGAGATGAACGTTGTCGGCCTTATGAACATGCAGTATGCAATTGAGAATGATAAGGTATACGTACTTGAAGCCAATCCAAGAGCATCACGTACAGTGCCGTTAGTATCAAAGGTGTGTGGAATTAAGATGGTTCCTATCGCAACCGAAATTATGACTGCATCAATAACAGGAAGACCATCACCGGTATTATCTTTAAAGGAGCGTAAGTTCAATCATTACGGAGTTAAGGAAGCGGTATTCCCATTTAATATGTTCCAGGAAGTTGACCCGTTACTCGGACCTGAAATGCGTTCGACAGGTGAAGTTCTTGGTATGGCAAAAGACTTCGGAACAGCCTTCTATAAGGCACAGGAAGCTACACAGACAAGACTTCCGCTTAAGGGAACAGTACTTATTTCGGTTAATGACAGAGATAAATCAGAGCTTGTAGAAGTAGCAAAAGGATTTTATGAATGCGGCTTTGATATTATTGCAACAGGCGGAACATATGATATGATCGTCAATGCATCAATCCCTGCAACAAAGATATTCAAGCTTAACCAGGGACGTCCAAACGTACTTGATGCAATTACAAATAACGAAGTATCAATTGTAATCAATACACCTGACGATAAGAAGGGTGCTGCTGATGACAGCTACATCCGTAAGGGCGTAATCAAGGCAAGAATTCCGTATGTTACGACAATGGCTGCAGCGAAAGCTTCAATTGCCGGAATTAAGGCTTTACAGACCGGCAAGAGCGAAGTTAAGTCACTTCAGCAATTTCATGCTGAAATAGAATAATTCCGCTATTGCAATTTTATGTGAACGGTAGTAGAATTAATGATAGTTAGAAAAGTGAACCTCGCGGTTCACTTTTCGTTTGTTTAGGGAACTTAAGGAGGGGCAATGTCAAGAAAAGATATTGAAGCTAAAACCGAAGCACTTCTTATGCCGATCCTTGATGAATTCGGATTTGAACTTTGGGATGTTGAATATGTCAAGGAAGGCAGTGAATATTATTTAAGAGCCTACATTGACAAGGAAGGCGGAATCACAATTGATGATTGTGTTGACGTATCAAGAAAGCTTTCGGATAAGCTTGATGAAGATGACTTTATAGATAGCGAGTATATTCTTGAAGTCAGTTCACCGGGACTTGGAAGAACACTTAAATCAGACAGGGATTTTTCAAAATCAATAGGCAGAGATACAGATATTAAGCTTTATAAGCCTATCGATAAAGTGAAGGAATTTGAAGGAATATTAAAGGCTTTTGATAACGATACGCTTACATTTTTAATTGATGGAAATGAAAGAGTATTTAACAAAAGTGAAGTGGCAAGCGTAAAGCTGCACGTTGAATTTTAATTTGTTACTAATACGGCATGGCCGTAGAAATAAAAAAGTTGTATAAGGAGGAAGAAATGAACAAAGATATCTTAGAGGCGGTTGAGCTTATTGAGAAGGAGAAGGACATTCCGAAAGAGGTGATGTTTACAGCAATTGAAAACTCACTTCACAGGGCGTTCGAAAATCATTTTGGAAAGAGAGACAATGTTAAATGTGAGGTTAACAGAGAAACCGGTGATTTTAACATATTAGTACAGAAGGAAGTTGTTGCTACAGCTGAGGAAGTAACAGATCCTGTTGCAATGATTTCTCTTGTTGATGCAAAGCTTATTAACGAAAATGCCAAAGTCGGCGATATTGTTGATGTTGAATTCGAGTCAAAGGATTTCGGAAGAATTGCCGCTCAGAATGCTAAGAGCACAATACTTCAGACTATCCGCGAAGAGGAGCATCGTGCAGTTAAGAACAAGTTCGTTGCTAAGCAGAAGAAAATTGTTACAGGTGTTGTAAGACGTTTTGTCGGCGACAGAAATATAAGCATTGACCTTGGTAAGGCAGAAGGCTTCCTTGCCGAGAACGAGCAGGTGCCTACAGAGAGATTTAAGATCAACGACAGAATCAAGGTTTATGTAGTTGACGTTAAGGATTCAAGTAAGGGACCTAGAATTAACGTAAGCCGTACTCATCCTGATCTTGTTAAGCTTCTTTTTGAGCAGGAAGTTGCTGAGGTGGCTGACGGCACGGTTGAGATTAAGGCAATCGCAAGAGAAGCAGGTTCAAGAACTAAAATTGCAGTATGGTCTAACAATGAAGATGTAGATCCGGTTGGCGCATGTGTAGGTATGAACGGTACACGTGTTACTGCGATTAATGATGAATTAAGAGGCGAGAAAATTGATATCGTTGAGTGGGACGAAAACCCTGGTATTTTCATTGAAAATGCTTTATCTCCTGCAACGGTTGTATTTGCATTTGCAGATCCTGAAACAAAGGAAGCAAAAGTCGTTGTTCCTGACAAGCAGTTATCACTTGCAATCGGTATGAACGGACAGAATGCAAGACTTGCAGCAAGACTTACAGGATATAAGATTGACATTAAGTCAGAAACTCAGGCTCAGGATGCCGAAGGATTCAGGCTTGAAGACTATGAAGAAGACTATGACGAGTATGATGAAGAATTCGAAGAGTCATACGATGATGAAGCTTTGGATAATATTGACGAGGAATAAATCATGGATAAAGCATTGCAGCTTTTGTCTTTGGCCATGAGAGCGGGTAAAATTGCTTCAGGCGAATTTAAGACGGAAGAATCTGTAAAGGCATCTAAGGCCAGACTTGTAGTTATCGCATCGGATGCATCTGACAATACGAAGAAGAAATTCATGAATATGTGCACCTTCTACGAAGTTCCTTATATTGTGTATTCAAATAAGGAAGAGCTCGGACACTATATCGGAAGAGAGTGCAGAGCATCTTTGGCGGTCAATGATGAAGGACTGGCAAACGGAATCATTAAAGAGTCGGGAAATGCATAATCCTGAAAGTTAAACAGGAGGGTAATTAGATTGACAGCAGCAAAATTTGCAAAAGATATGAATATTGAGACATCTTTGGTAGTTGCAATACTTAAGTCTCGTGGAGATGTAATTAAGGGAAGTAATACAATTACTGATGAACAGATGGACTTTGTTAAAACTAATTTAAATAAGCAGGAAGAAAAAGAAGAAGTTAAGCCTGCAAATAAACCACAGGCCGAAGCGCCTGTTAAGAAGAAAAAGAGCGGCGTAATTATTGTAAGAGGCGGAAGTGCCCAGAAGAACAGAACCCAGGGTGCAAGACCTGATAGTAACAGACCACAGGGAACGAACAGGGATGCAAGAAACCAGCAGGGAAATGCAGGACAGAAGCCATCAGGACATACACCTATAAGACCAAATGTGCGTACTTCGGCAAGCAGATTACTTGATGAAGATATGCAGGTTAACATAAAACCGGCGCAGCAGCAGGCTCCGGTTAAGAAGGAAAAGCCTGTTGAACAAGTTGCTACAGTTCCAAATGTTTCTGAAGGAGTGAACAATGAGCAAAAAAATATTCCAAAAGGGGATAATAAAGGAAATAACGCAGACGCACAGAAATCTTTCGATAATCGCAGGCCTTCTTCTAATATGGATAGCGATAGTAGACGAGGTAACAAACCTAAAGAGCAGACGCTCTCAAAGCAAAACAACTCAAAACCACGAGTAAGCTTTGGCGGCCAGGGTATGCGCCAGACTCCCGGACAAGGAGGCCAGGGAAAGGGCAATTTTGTCTCTAATCAGAATATAAACCAGGGTCCTAACGGTGGAAAGGACAATCGCAGAAATCACGATAAGAAGAATAAAGATAAGACTAATCAGTTCGAAGACGGCTTCAGAGGCAAGCAGGGCGGTAAGGGCCAGAAAGTAAAGATGCTTGAAAAACCTGAGCAGAAGAAGCAGGAAGTTAAAGAAGAAGAAAAGATCAAGGTAATTGTAATTCCTGAAGTAATTACAATTAAAGAGCTTGCAGAGAAGATGAAAATCGTTCCTGCACAGATTATTAAGGAGCTTTTCTTAAAGGGACAGATGTATACTGTCAACCAGGAAATTTCATATGAAGAGGCTGAAAATATCGCACTTGAGTATGAAATTCTCTGTGAGCATGAAGTAGTGATTAATCCTATTGAAGCTCTTATGGAAAAATATACAATTGAAGATAAGGAAGAAGAT
Source organism: Lachnospiraceae bacterium (assembly GCA_004552595.1). Classification (GTDB taxonomy): domain Bacteria; phylum Bacillota; class Clostridia; order Lachnospirales; family Lachnospiraceae; genus UBA2868. Next base: position 14,134 of record SFNX01000033.1, read on the forward strand.
CTTGTTGAGAGACCACCTGTTATCTGTGTAATGGGACATGTTGACCATGGTAAGACTTCACTCCTTGACAATATCCGTAATACACATGTTATCGCAAAGGAAGCAGGTGGAATTACACAGGCAATCGGCGCCTATATTGTTAAGCCTAAGAACTCCGATAAGAAGATTACATTCCTTGATACACCGGGTCATGAGGCTTTCACTGCAATGCGTATGAGAGGTGCCAATGCAACAGATATTGCAATTCTTGTCGTTGCAGCAGATGACGGTGTTATGCCACAGACTGTTGAAGCTATTAACCATGCAAAGGCTGCGGGAATTGAAATCGTCGTTGCAGTTAATAAAATTGATAAGCCGTCAGCTAACATAGACAGAGTTAAGCAGGAGCTTGCCGAGTATGAACTTACTCCGGAAGATTGGGGCGGAAGTACTGTATTCGTACCTGTTTCAGCTAAGACAGGAGAAGGTATTGACAACCTTCTTGACATGATAAATCTTACTGCTGAAATTCATGAGCTTAAGGCAAATCCTAACAGAAAGGCCACAGGTCTTGTTATAGAAGCAGAGCTTGATAAAGGAAGAGGCCCGGTTGCTACAGTTCTTGTACAGAATGGTACTCTTAAGGTCGGCGACTTTATTGCATGCGGAGAATGTCACGGTAAAGTAAGAGCGATGATTGATGACACAGGAAAAAGAGTTAAGGAAGCAGGTCCTTCTACTCCGGTAGAAATTCTTGGTCTTGACTCAGTTCCGTTAGCAGGAGAAATCTTCGTATGTCCTGACACAGATAAAGAAGCTAAGGCATTTGCAGATACATTTATTGCATATAATAAGACTAAGAAGATTGAAGAGACTAAGTCTCATGTAACGCTTGAAGATATGTTCAATCAGATTGAGGCAGGAAAGCTTAAAGAACTTAACCTTATTATCAAGGCAGACGTTCAGGGTTCTGTTGAAGCAGTTAAGGAGTCACTTACAAAGCTTTCCAATGAAGAAATCGTTGTTAAGGTTATTCATTCAGGTGTTGGTGCAATCAGTGAATCAGATGTTATTCTTGCATCTGCGTCAAATGCTATCATCATCGGATTTAACGTACGTCCTGATGCACAGGCAAAGTCAACTTCAGAGCATGAAGGCGTAGATGTTAAGCTTTATGATGTAATTTATAAGGCAATCGAAGACGTTGAGGCTGCCATGAAGGGAATGCTCGATCCTATATTCGAAGAAAAGGTATTAGGACATGCAGAAATCCGTCAGATATTCAAGGCTTCAGGCGTTGGTAACATTGCCGGCTCATATGTGCTTGATGGTGTATTCGAGAGAGGATGCATGGTTAGAATTTCAAGACAGGGTGAGCAGTTATTTGAAGGTAACCTTGCTTCACTCAAGCGATTCAAGGATGACGTTAAGGAAGTTAAGGCCGGATTTGAATGCGGTCTTGTATTCGAAGACTTTGGAGCATTTGAAGAGCTTGACATAGTTGAAGCTTATAAGATGGTTGAGGTTCCAAGATAATGAGAAAAGGAAATATTAAAAATACAAGAATTAATTCCGAAGTCATGAAAGAGCTTGCAAATATTATACGCGGGGAAATAAAAGACCCGCGTATTGCTAAAATGACCTGCGTTACAGATGTAGAAGTTGCACCTGACTTAAAAACGTGCAAGGTTTACATAAGTGTGCTCGGAGATGATGAGAAGAGAAAAGAAACGCTTGCAGGACTTAAAAGTGCTGAAGGATACATTAAGCACCAGCTTGCAGAAAGACTTAACTTACGCAATACTCCGGCACTTACATTCATAGCAGATACATCTACTGAATACGGAATTAAGATGAATAAGCTTATAGACGAAATCTGTACTGCAAAGGAAGATGTGAAGTAGGCTGAATAAGGGGAATAAATATGGATTTACTTAAAGAAATAGGTGATGGAAGAAAAATAGGCATCTCAGGTCACGTGCGTCCTGACGGTGATTGTATAGGTTCGTGTCTTGCAGTTTACAATTATCTTAAGAATGCACTCCCTGATGCGTCTCTTACACTGTTTTTACAGACACCATCAGATGTATTTGACTTTCTTCCAAACAGAGATAAGGTTGACATAAGTTTTGTTGGAGTCAATGATTTTGACGTATATATAGCTCTTGATTCAGGTGATTCAAAGCGCCTTGGAGATGCTGAGCCATTCTTTCTTAAGGCTAAGAAGAAAATATGCATCGACCATCATGAGAGCAACAAGGGTTATGGAGATGTATCGCTTGTTGTGCCTTATGCATCATCAACGTGTGAAGTTCTATACGACGTAATGGACAAGAAATATATTGACAACAATGTTGCAATGTGTATATACACAGGTATAATCCACGACACAGGAGTGCTACAGTACTCAAATACTTCTAAGCGGACTCTTGAGATAATCGGAGAACTTACGGAATTTGAGTTCGAAACTTCTAAAATCATAGATGACACATTCTATACTAAGACATATATGCAGAATCAGCTCTTAGGAAGAGTGCTGACAGAGAGCATCCTTATTCTTGATGGAAAAATCATCGCAGGATGTGTAACAAAGAAGATGATGAATTTTTATGACGCTAAGCCGACTGATTTAGAAGGAATCGTTAATCAGCTCCTTTATACAAAGGGAGTTGAGGTTGCAATATTTATGCACGAATTAAGAATCAACGAATACAAAGTGTCGCTTAGATCTAACGGAAAAGTTAATGTCGCTGACATCACAACTATATTTGGCGGCGGAGGACACGCAAGAGCTGCCGGCTGCATGATGAACGGAACATACTATGATGTTTTAAATAATATCACCGAACATATCGAAGAACAGCTGAAATGCGAAGCATAATCTGCTTACGTTAGTACCAGGTGATGAAAGTTACATCAGCAAATTTTTGTTGTGTTCAGATTGGCGGTCCGGTATCTGAGTAATAAAAAATTAATATATATAATATAAATTTTGCCCGGGATATTGAAGAGAGCTTCAATATCCCGGGGATTTTTATGTCATTATTTCATGTAGCTGTTGTATTTTATGTCATAATTTCATGTAGCTGTTGTATTTTATGTCATAATTTCATGTAGCTGTTGTATTTGATGAATGCACTTCATAAAACAACAAAGAAGCATTTTGCGGGGCTAAAATAGCAAAAAATGTCAGAATTAGCCCCGCGGGGCGTGCGTGGCGAGGCGTAAGCGGGGCTAAAACAGCTGAAAATGCAAGAACTGGCCCCGCGGGGTGTGCGGAACAAGTGTTATGCGGGGCTAAAATAGCAAAAAATGTCAGAATTAGCCCCGCGGGGCGCGTTCGGCGAAGCGTAGGCGGGGCTAAATCAGC
>SFNX01000034.1 GCA_004552595.1 Lachnospiraceae bacterium
CTTGAGAAGATTGGTGATAACCTTTATGATACAACACAGAACTCAGGTGAATTCGACGGAATCGGAAAAGATATTACATCTGATGGTGCCGGTGCAATGAAGACAGGTGTTCTTGAAATGTCTAACGTAGACCTTTCGGCAGAGTTTACTGAAATGATTACTACACAGAGAGGTTTCCAGGCCAACTCACGTATCATCACGGTTTCTGATACAATGCTTGAAGAACTTATCAATCTTAAGAGATAATATATAACTCTGATTTAATCAGCAAATAAACGGAAATTATTAATTTGCATTAATTAATGATATAATGTGAACGTGGGGCAAAACCTCACGTTCACTTTTTTTACAAAAACAGGAGAAAACTATGATTGACGTAACGCGTCTTAACGGAAAAATTCTTACAATAAATGCCGATTTGATTGAGTCGGTTGAAGAGAACCCTGATACTGTTATTTCCTTAATTAACGGCAAGAAAATAATTGTAAAAGAAGATAGACAAGAGATTAAAAATTTAGTAAAATCTTATAAAAGGGATATTATGATTAATTAGGTAGGTGGACATTTTGGACATTGCTACACTTATTGGCGTTGTGCTTTGTATAGCCTTCGTTGTTATTTCTATTTGTCTTGGTCAGGATGGACCTGCGGGTATTCAGTATTTCTATGATGCCCAGTCTATTATGATTACGATTGGTGGTGCTTTTGCATCTGTATTAACGGGTTGCACTATAAAGGAATATGTTAACGGACTTAAGAGTATAGGCATTGCGTTTAAGATACCTTCGCTTGATTCGCCGGGTATCATCAAAAAGATTATCGAACTGTCTAATGTTGCCAGAAAAGAAGGACTTCTTTCACTTGAAGAAGCAGCCGGAGATATTGACGATGCATTCCTTAAAAAGGGAATCATGCTCGTAGTTGACGGTACCGATCCTGAACTCGTAAGAGGCATCATGGAGACGGAAATGGTCAGCATCGATGACAGACACAAAAAGAATATTGGCTTCTGGGATAATGTAGCCGGAATGGGACCTGCTTGGGGAATGATTGGAACTCTCGTAGGTCTTATTATGATGTTGTATCACATGGAGGATGCGTCAACAATCGGACCTGCCATGGCGGTAGCTCTTGTAACGACATTCTATGGTTCACTTCTTGCAAACTGGATTTGTACTCCTATTGCAACAAAGCTTAAAGCAATCAACAATGCAGAAATGCAGGTTAAGGAAATAATGATAGAGGGACTTCTTTCAATACAGGCAGGAGAGAACCCAAGAGTAATTGAAGAAAAGCTTAAATCATTCCTTTCACCAATCGAGCGAAGCTTAATGGGCGGGGATAACGAAGGAGGAGAATAGTAATGGCTAAGCGTAGGGAAGACCCACCGAAGCCGGCGGCCGCGTGGATGTCGACCTTCTCCGATCTTATGAACCTGCTTCTTTGCTTCTTCGTATTACTGTTTTCAATGTCTACTCTCGATGCGGCAAAGTTTGAACAGCTGGCAGCTTCATTTTCAGACAGCTTCAGTATTTTTTCAGCGGGCTCTACATCAATCGGCGAAGGCTTACTTGTCGGTAACGGTGTAATGCAGCTTAACGAGCTTGATATTTACATGGACACAATGGGTAAGGAGAGCGAGGAGACTGAAATCGAGGAGACGGATCCGTTGTCTGAGCTTAAGGAAGAGCAGATGAAGGAATCTGAGGAGCTTGCAGAGCTTATCGAGGAAATTGTAGTAGAACAGAACCTCTCTAAGGAAGTTGATATAGATTTTACATCACAGTATGTGTCACTTACACTTAACGGAGGAATCCTTTTTGATTCAGGTAAAGCTACACTTAAGCCTGAGTGCTCGGCAGTTCTTAACAAGATTGGAATCATTCTTGAAAAGTATGGCAAGAGCGTAATTGAAATTGAAGGACATACCGATAATGTGCCTATTCATACGTCGCAGTTTGCGGATAACGACGAGCTTTCGGATGCAAGAGCACTTTCGGTATTCAGATATATTTTAGAACATACTAATCTTAACCCTGCTAACCTAAAGCATTCAGGAAGAGGTGAATATGTTCCGGTGGCGGATAATTCCACACCTGAGGGAAGAACTAAAAACAGACGTGTAGAGATTAAGATTTATCACACGCTAAGCACGTATGAATAGATTTATTCATAGGAATTAGAGATTTGGAGGAATTATGAAAAAAAATCTCCTGTCAGTAGTAATACTGGCACTCCTTGTTGTCAATCTTATATTGACAGGCATAATGATGTTTTCATGTGTCTCAGCTAATAAGAAAACGGCAGCTTTAGTAAATGACATCGCATCAGTTCTTGATTTAGAGTTAACAGGCGGCGGTTCAAATACAGAAGAAGTTGCGGCTGTATCAGTTGCAGATACCGAGATTTATAATATTGCCGATGCCATGACGGTTGCCTTAAGACCATCAGAAGACGGTAAGGAGCATTACTGCATGTGCGAAGTGTCATTCTCAATGAATAAAACGCATGAGGATTATGAGACAATGTCCCCAATGGTTGCTACTCAGGAATCTAAAATCAGAAGCATTATCATTGGCGTAATCGGTGGCTACACTAAGGAAGAGGCACAGGCTAACCAGAAGGCAATTGAGAGCGCAATTTTAGAGCAGGTTCAGCAGATGTTCGGTTCTAATTTTATTTACGAAGCATATTTCAGAGACGTTAAGTTCCAGTAATTTGTCTTTTCATTACACTAAATACAAAGTGAGGTGAGCTCGGTGGGTGAAGTACTATCCCAAAACGAGATTGACAGTCTGCTTCAGGCACTGAGTTCAGGTGAACTTGACGCAGATGATATAAGTAGCATAGATGAAAAGCCCGCGAAGAATTACGACTTTAAGCGACCGGCAAAGTTCTCTAAAGAGCATTTACGTACGCTTGAAATCATTTTCGAGCACTACGGACGATTGATTTCCACTAATTTGCCCGTATACCTGCGTAAAAACATTCAGGTTAACGTAGTAAACTCCGAGGCATGTACGTTCTCCGAATTTTCAACGGCACTTGCAAACCCTGTACTTTTGTCAGTCGTTTCATTTAATCCGCTTGGCGGTAACATTCTTTTAGAGCTTGCTGCAAACCTTGGATTTGCAATGATAGACAGAATGCTGGGAGGTCCCGGTAATCCGCTTGACAAGACCAGAGATTTTTCGGAAATTGAGCGTTCAATCATCGACAAAATTCTTGTAGTTTGTGTGCAGCTTTTAAGAGAACCGTGGAAGAACGTAGTCGATATTAATCCGGTGCTTGACAGAGTTGAGACGAACCCACAGTTTGCACAGATAATCGCACCTTCCGAAATGATAGCAATTGTTACATTGAGTATTAAAGTCGGAGATGTTGAAGGTCTTATGAATATATGTCTTCCGTACTTTACGCTTGAATCTGTAATGGACAAGTTGAATACGAAGTACTGGTTCGCTTCGATGAAAGAGAACAATGAGGAAGACTACAAAGATTACATTGAATCCGCAGTACGAAAAGTTTCGATGCCAATTAAGGCAGTACTCGGTAAGTCGGTTATTACAGTTAACGACTTTGTAAATCTCCAGCAGGGAGACATTATCAAACTTAATTCCAAGGTTGATAGTGAGATGGAGATTTATGTTGGCAATATCAAGAAATTCAAAGCTCTGCCGGGAACTCAAAAGGATTCATATGCGGTCAGAGTTACATCAGTATTAAGAGAGGAGGAATAGTGTATGGACGGAATGCTGTCCCAGGACGAAATAAATGCGTTACTGAACGACATGAGCGGCGCAAGTGATACTGCCCCTCAGGAAGAAGCACCTGAACCGGCCGGTACTAAATCAGTAAGCGCAGCCGACCAAAGCCTTCTCACTGATATTGAAAAGGACGCAATTGGTGAAGTAGCCAATATAAGCATGGGCTCATCGGCAACTACACTTTATTCCCTTGTTAACAGAAAGGTTAACATAACTACTCCGGTAGTTTCACTTGCAACATGGGATGAAATTGTTGAAGATTACGAAAAGCCATGTGTATTCATCAAAATAAAATACACAGTCGGACTTGAAGGAACTAATATCCTCATACTTAAGGAAGAGGACGTTAAGATAATTACAGACCTTATGATGGGAGGCGACGGTACTAATACAGATGGAGAACTTTCAGAACTTCACTTAAGTGCCATCGGAGAGGCAATGAACCAGATGATGGGTTCATCTGCAACATCTCTTTCATCAATGCTTGGAAGAATGATTGATATTTCTCCTCCGGAAGCAGATCTTGTAGACATGCTTGACGGCTACAATGCCCAAGAAGACGTATCTTCATTCCTTGGCGGTACTTTTGTAAGAATTACATTCAGAATGCAAGTCGGAGACCTGGTTGATTCTAAGATAATGCAGCTCTATCCTATTGATTTTGCAAAATCACTTTACGATTTCTTCATGGATTCACAAGAGCCGGAGCCGGAACCTGAACCGATTTCATCATCACCATTTGATATGGGAATGTCTGCTCCGCCAACACCACCTCCAATGGGAGGAATGGATATGCAGCCTCAGATGGGAATGGGCATGGGAATGCCAATGCAGCCTCAGATGGGAATGGGTATGGGGATGCCGATGCAGCCTCAGATGGGAATGCCAATGCAGCCTCAAATGCCAAATGTTAACATCCAGGCAGCAAGCTTCTCGCCATTTGCACAGGATGTAAATGCAATGCAGTCACAGGAGAATATCTCACTTATTAAGGATGTTCCGCTTGAAGTTACTGTAGAGCTTGGTAGGACAAGCAAAGCAATTGCAGATATACTTGATTTTTCACCGGGCACAATTATTGAGCTTGACAAGATTGCCGGAGAACCGGTTGATGTATTAGTTAACGGAAAGCTTGTAGCTAAAGGTGAAGTAGTAGTTATCGAAGAAAACTTCGGTGTCAGAGTAACAGAGATTATTAACTAACGGATAGTTAGTGAGTATAAAGAGAAGGAGATTAAAAATGGCAAAAAACATTTTAATTTGTGACGATGCAGCATTCATGCGCATGATGATCAAGGACATTCTTACAAAGAATGGATATAATGTTGCAGGCGAAGCAGAAAATGGAGTAAAAGCTGTTGAAAAGTACAATGAATTAAAACCTGACCTTGTTCTTATGGACATCACAATGCCTGAGATGGACGGTATTCAGGCACTTAAGAAGATTAAAGAAGCAGATAGTTCGGCACTTGTTATCATGTGCTCGGCTATGGGTCAGCAGGCAATGGTTATTGAATCAATTCAGGCCGGAGCAAAGGACTTCATTGTTAAGCCTTTCCAGGCAGACAGAGTTATCGAAGCAGTTAAGAAAGTAGTTGGCTAGTCACATGTTTATATTGCTTGCCGGAAGTGGTACAGCTGGGAGTATATCTCAGCTTATTACTGTTTTTATTATATTTATTTTTGTTCTTGCAATTACAGTATTTGCCACACGCTTTGTAGGCGGCTATCAAAAGCTTAACGGCATGAACAAAAATCTCGAGGTAATCGAGACTACACGCATCACAAACAATAAATTCTTACAGATTATTAGGGCAGGCGAAAAATATTTCGTTATCGGAGTAGGTAAGGATGAAATATCAATGCTTGTAGAAATTGATAAAGAAACACTTATTGATACAAGCACGGATAAGATTAGTTTGAAAGAGTCGTTTTCAGATATTTTAGCCGGCAAAAGCTTATTTAAAGGAAACGACAAAGATAAGAGCGACAATAATGAATAAGGTGTTTTTTACAATAAGCAAAAGAGTATTATTCTTTTGCTTAATTGTGTGTATAACTTCATTTTGTTTTTCACCGGTAAATGCGTATGCTGCAGACCTTGACGGTATCGGGATGAGTGATGATTCAATTGCTTCGACTACGCATCCGACAGTAATTGAAGAGCCGGGAACTGCTGAGACTCCTGATGATTTAAGAGACCTAAATGTTTCAAACGGTCTTTCAATTACATATAGGGATGAGAACGGCAATCTGTCGGGAGCATTAAGAATTCTTATTACTCTTACGTTAGTCGCCCTTATTCCAACGTTCTTAATAATGATGACTTCGTTTACGCGAATTGTCATCGTTATGCATTTTTTAAGAACTGCTCTGGGAACGCAGACGGCTCCTCCTAACCAGGTAATTATAGGTTTGGCGCTTTTCCTTACACTGTTTATTATGAATCCGACATTTACGCAGATTAATGAAAACGCACTTAAGCCTTTTGAAGCAGGAGAGCTTACGCAAAAGGAGTTCTTTGAAAAAGCAGTTGATCCGTTAAGGGAATTTATGTATGGACAGACTCTTACTAAAGACGTAAGGCTGTTTCTTGATATTGAAGGAACCGGGGCTGTTGAGTCACTTGAAGACATTCCTACAAGGGTTTTGGTTCCGGCATTTATGATAAGCGAGTTAAGAACTGCTTTCATTATCGGATTTGTGCTATACATTCCGTTTATTGTTATTGACATGGTTGTCGCGTCGGTTCTTATGGCGATGGGTATGATGATGCTGCCGCCAACGACAATTTCGACGCCGTTTAAGATTCTTCTGTTTGTTCTTGCGGATGGATGGAGTCTTGTAATAGGAAATCTTGTCAAAACGTTTTATTAACTTACATATTGCTGTTACTGGCTGTTCATGTAAAAAGGGGAGAGAATATGACAGTTGATGACGTTACTCAGATAATAAGATCAGGATTATATACTATAATTATTACTTCAGCACCAATGTTAATTGTCTCATTAGTTGTAGGTTTAATTATCAGTGTGTTCCAGACTGTGACATCAATCCAGGAGCAGACGCTTACGTTTGTTCCTAAGATTTTGGCGATATTTGCAACGCTTATGTTAGTCGGACACTGGATGGCCAATAATTTGACGACATTTACGGCTGATTTGTGGAATAGTTTTTCGGTATATATTCACTGATCATTTTTTATTATTGACTAATTATGATAGATTATAGTTTTTCCTACAATGATTTAGAATTTTTCCTGCTGATATTTGTAAGGATGAGCTGCTTTATTGTAACGGCCCCGTTTTTCTCAATGAATTCCGTTCCGAGGCGTTTTAAGGCAGGTCTTGCATTTTTTATTTCAGTAGTTATTTACACTTCGGTTTTAGACCATGAAGTTATAGTTTATCAGTCAGTTGTGTCATTTGCGATTATTGTTCTTAAGGAAGCGATAGCAGGACTTGCAATCGGATTTGGCGCTAACATCTGTCTTTCAATTCTTGCTCTTGCCGGAAAAATCGCAGATATGGAAATCGGTCTTTCAATGGTTCAGATGTTTGACCCGATGACTAAAGACCAGACCGGTTTTATGGGTTCAATCTATCAGTACGGAATAATGCTTATTCTTTTTGTGACGAATATGCATCATTATATTTTGCGGGCATTTATCGAGTCTTACAAATTAATTCCGATTAACGGAGTTAAGTTTGCTTCAGAGAAAATAGTTGATACGATAATCAGATTTTTAATTGACTACGTTTCAATCGGATTCAGGTTCTGTCTGCCGGTCGTTGCAGCGATTATGCTACTTAATGCATTGCTTGGCGTTTTGGCAAAGACAGCTCCACAGATGAACATGTTTGCAGTAGGTATTCAGCTTAAAATTCTTGTCGGATTTACTGTAATAGTGCTGACAATCGGACTTCTCCCTTCACTTTCTGATATTTTGTTCAGGGAAATGGATTCGGTTATGCAGCTTGTTATGAACAGCATGATGTAGATTAATCCGGGTTTTTAGCAATTTGTCGGTATTTTGTGATTTTTTAAGGGAAGTATGAACAGAGCGTGTTATTTTTACAACATGAATAGTGAAACCTTACTTGCATACGACCTTCAGTTCTTCGCAAAAGACGGACCTGGCGGCGAGAAGACAGAGCAGGCAACGCCTAAAAAACTCGATGATGCAAGAAAAGAAGGACAGGTTGCCAAGAGTAAGGAACTTGGAAATTCATTTTCGCTGTTCGCTCTTTTTATAGCATTAAAGGCATTTGCAGGTTCGGTCGGATACAAGTTTATTGAGACCTTTCCGATTGCATACAATAAAATTCCTGAGCTTATCAAGCTTAGAGGAGGCGAAATATCCCATAATGACATAAGGGTTTTGTTTGCAACTGTAATTACGAGAATGCTTCTTATTATGCTCCCGTTTTTTGCGCTGGCAGTAATTCTTGCAATTATTTCAAGCATTATTCAGGTTGGATGGAAGCCTACAGCTAAGCCGCTTCAGCCAAAGGGAAGCAAATTCAATCCTATTAACGGCTTTAAGCGAATGTTTTCTAAGGACAAAATTGTCGATCTTATTATGGCGATACTTAAAATTGTCCTGATTACGTATATCGCTTATACGACGATGAAGGATAAGTTTAGCGTCTTATTTAAGTTTTTTGACTTGACACTTATTGGTTCAATTCAGACAATCGGTGATATTGTAATCGGAATGGGCCTTAAAATCAGTGCATTTTATCTTGTTCTTGGATTAGCCGACTACGGATACCAGAAATGGAAATTCAAGCAGGATATGATGATGACAAAGCAGGAAGTCAAGGATGAGATGAAGGATTCGGAAGGTAATCCTGAAATTAAGGGCCAGCAGAGAAGACGAATGCAGGAGGCTTCAAGGCGCCGTATGATGCAGCAGGTGCCACAGGCCGATGTCGTCATCACAAACCCTACGCACTTTGCGGTAGCACTTAAATATGATCCTGAAAGGTTTGATGCTCCATACCTTGTCGCAAAGGGCGAAGATTTCCTTGCAGCAAAAATTAAAGAAACGGCAAAAGAAAACGGAATTGAAGTAGTTGAAAATAAGCCGTTAGCCAGGATGATTTATTATAACGTAGACTTAGGATATCCGATTCCGCCTGAACTTTATCATGCGGTAGCAGACATCCTTGCAGCTGTATACAACGCTAAAAAGAGAGCGTAATAAGTTACGGGAAACTAAAATAACGAAGGAAGAAAGGAGGATTAAATGGGCATTTTTAAAAAGTTCGGTATTGCCGATGTCGGCGTTGCCGTATACATTCTTGCCGCATTTGTATTCTTAATCGTTCCGATTCCTTCGGGGCTTCTTGATGTATGTCTTGCAATAAACATGTCAATAGCCTTTGTAGTCTTATTTAACACAATGTTTGCAAAAGAAGTTCTTGATATGTCGTTCTTCCCGACAGTTCTTCTTTTCACAACTATATTCAGAATATCGCTTAACGTATCTTCGACAAGACTGATACTTACTACGGGTCAGCCGGGTAATGTCGTTGAGACTTTCGGACAGTACGTTGGTGGCGGTGACCTTGTAATCGGTGCAATCGTATTTATTATTCTTATACTTATTCAGTTCATGGTTATCAACAAGGGTTCTGAGCGAGTATCTGAAGTAACTGCAAGATTTACTCTTGATGCGATGCCGGGTAAACAGATGGCGATTGATGCCGACTTAAATACCGGTGCGATTACAGATGAAGAGGCGAAGGCAAGAAGACAGAAAATCCAGGATGAATCAAGCTTCTTCGGTTCTATGGACGGTGCTGTTAAGTACGTAAAGGGAGATGCGACAGCCGGACTTATCATTACATTTGTCAATCTTATCGGCGGTATTTTAATGGGCGTGACACGTGGTAATATGTCTATTACGGACGCCCTTTCAAGATATGCAATATTAACAATAGGCGACGGACTTTGCTCTCAGATTCCGTCTCTTCTCATTTCACTGGCAACAGGTATTCTTGTAACAAAGGGCTCAAAAGAAGCAGACTTTGGTTCGGTACTTGTCAGTCAGCTTTTTGGCGTTTCAAAGCCACTTTATTTCGTAGGTGCGGTGCTTACATTCTTAGGAATCGTTACTCCCCTTAATACGATTTTATTTATCGGACTTGGAATGGTATTTATCGTTGCCGGAAGATTTATGGCACAGTCGCTTGAAGAAGCCAAGGTTGAAGAGGCAGTATCAGAAGAAGAGGCAACGGCAGAAGAAATCAGAAAGCCTGAAAACGTTGTATCGCTTCTTAATGTCGACCCTATTGAGCTTGAATTCGGTTATGGAATTATTCCTCTTGCTGATGTTAATCAGGGTGGAGACCTTCTTGACAGAGTAGTAATGATCAGGCGTCAGATTGCTCTTGAGCTTGGTACTGTAGTTCCTATAATCCGTCTTCGAGATAATATCCAGCTTAATCCTAACCAGTATATTATTAAGATTAAAGGAATACAGGTCAGCGAAGGCGAGATATTATTTGACCACTATATGGCAATGAATCCCGGTTATGTTGAGGAAGAAATCACAGGTATTCCTACATTTGAACCTTCATTCCATTTGCCGGCAATATGGATTACGGAGTCGCAACGTGAACGTGCCGAATCTCTTGGCTACACTGTAGTAGATCCGCCATCGATTATTGCAACGCATTTAACAGAAATAATCAGAAGCTATATTTCAGAGCTTCTTACGCGTCAGGACGTGCAGAATCTTATCAACAATGTCAAAGATTCAAACCCTTCACTTATCGACGAGCTTACGCCTAAGCTGCTTGGTCTTGGTGAGATTCAAAAGGTATTGCAAAATCTTCTTAAGGAAGGTATATCAATAAGAGACCTCCTTACTATATTTGAAACATTAGCAGACCATGCGGTCGTGACAAGAGATACAGATGTATTAACCGAATATGTAAGGCAGAGCCTTAAGCGTGCAATTTCTGCGAAATATTTTTCACCGAATGAACAGACAAGCGTCGTGACGCTTGACCCTAATATCGAGCAGGAAATCATGAATTCGGTAAAGCAGACAGAGCAGGGCGCATATTTAACACTTGACCCTCAAAGAACAAAGGCGATTATGGATTCTGTTGAAAAAGAAATCGCAAAGCTTGAAAATCTTGGCAAAAATCCGATAGTAATTACTTCTCCGATAGTGAGAATGTATTTTAAAAAGCTGACAGAGGATTATTTTAAAGACTTAATTGTAGTATCATATAATGAAATAGATGCAAATGTTGAATTGCAATCTGTAGGAATGGTGACGGCATAAATGATTATTAAGAAATTTCAAGGGAAAACAGAGCAGGAGGCAACAGCTCTTGCAAAAAAAGAACTAGGTGAAAATGCAGTAATAATGCATGTAAGAACAGTTAAAAGAAAGGGACTTTTAAAGCTGTTTAAAAAGCCATACGTGGAAGTATCGGCTGCACTTGAAGAAGAAGCCGACACATCTTTTGCAAAGATGAAAGAGGCAGTTTCGGAAGTTGCGAAGGCTGTAGGCAAAGTAAACGATATGGAGACAGTAGCAGAAAGTACTTCGGATAATTCTTCCGTCAATACATTAAAGCAGGATGTAGATTATTCAGCAAAACAGGATTCGGTTCATGCATCAAAGCAGGATTCAGGCAATATAGAAGAAAAGCTTGAAAGTTTACATAATCTGCTTATAGAGAAAAAACTTATTGATGATAGGAAAACAGAGCTTAAGGATATTGAGACAGATGCAAGAAGTACTGATTTCTTCAAGCTTATTTACAATACTCTTATTGATAACGAGGTCGATGAGAAATATGTAAATGACATTATTGATGAGGCAGTAAAGATTTATAAGCCTAATTCACAGATTGATTATATACTTGCCAACATTTACCAGAGGATGGTGCTTAAGTTTGGCAAGGTTTCACTTATTACAGATGCAAATAAAGGGCCTAAGGTGTTGTTTTTCATAGGACCTACAGGCGTTGGAAAGACTACGACAATTGCCAAGCTTGCATCAAAGCTTAAGGTGAACGATAAAAAGAAAATTGTACTCCTTACGACTGATACATACAGAATTGCGGCAGCAGAGCAGTTAAAAACATATGCCAACATTCTGGAAGTTCCGTTTAAGGTAATTTATTCACCGGAAGAGCTCGTTTCTGCAATCAGTGATTTTTCAGAATCTGACTACATTCTTATCGATACAGCAGGACATGCGCATACTAACGAGTCGCAGAAGAATGGCACTAAACAGTTTTTGTCATGTGTAGCTGATGAAATCGATAAGCAGGTATATCTTGTTCTGTCTGCAACTACTAAGTACAGGGATTTAAAGAGCGTGTGCGAAACATACGCACAGTTTACCGACTACAGCCTGATTTTCACAAAGCTCGATGAAACTGTTGCACTTGGTAATCTTTACAACATAAAGCTAAGAACAGGTGCGGATATGTCATACATTACAGTAGGCCAGGATGTTCCTGATGATATAGAAGAGTTTAGCCCACAGAATACGGTTAAGCAGCTTCTTGGAGGCAAGGGTTAATATGGATCAGGCCACACAGCTTAGAAATATAATAAAGGCGAATGCCGTAAGCAATACTCCGAAGGCAAGAGTATTTACAGTGACGAGCGGAAAGGGAGGCGTTGGTAAATCCAATGTTTCTATCAATCTTGCCGTTAAGCTTTCCAAAATGGGTAAAAGAGTAGTTATTCTTGATGCCGATTTTGGTCTTGCAAATATCGAAGTAATGTTTGGGGCAATTCCAAAGTTTAATTTAGCTGACCTGATTTATAAAGGGAAGTCGATTCAGGACATAATTACACAGGGACCTGAAGGAATCGGCTTTATTTCGGGTGGTTCGGGTATTGCAGGACTTACGAACTTATCTAAGGAATACATTAATTATCTTATTCAGAATCTTCAGAAGTTAGATACGTTATATGATGTGATAATCATTGATACCGGCGCCGGAATTTCAAGTGCCGTTCTTGAGTTTTTGATTGCAAGCAAGGAAATTATTCTTGTGACGACTCCTGAGCCGACATCGATAACAGATTCGTATTCTTTGTTAAAAGCGTTAAGCAGAGATGCCCGCTTTAACAGGGAAATGACGCGCGTTAAAATAGTTGCAAATAAAACGGAAAACTTTGAAGAGGGCAGGCAGTTATTCAGTAAGCTGAGTACAGTTGTATCTCGTTATCTTAAGCTCCCAATGACATTTGTCGGAGTTATTCCTAACGATAATCAGCTTGTTAAGGCAGTTATGCAGCAGTCACCCGTGTCAATAAGTGCTCCGAATTCAAAGTCATCTTTGGCATTTGATGACCTGGCGAAAACATTGCTTAGCGACAGCGAAGAGATGATTACATCAAGACATGGAATGGCAGGATTTTTTGCCAATATGGTCAGAGGAAAAAGGTTTACATAAACATCGTTATATAATAAAATATAATCGTCTATAATAACAATTTGGGGGAAGCAAAATGATTTCTAAGTATGTAAATGTTGGAGACAGAATTGATATTGAGTCAATTAGAAGAGAAGGCGATGTTGCTACGGAAAAGAAAGTATATAAAAGTCAGGTCTTTGATATTGAATCGGAAGACAGAATCAAGGTTGCAATGCCTATGGAACAAGGCAGAGTTATTCTTCTCCCGGTTGAAGAGGAATTCAATCTATGCTTTTATACACCGGGTGGACTTTTCCAATGCATCGGAAGGGTAGCAGACAGATATAAGAGCGGAAACATATTTATCCTTGTTGTGGATCTTTTAACTGACATACGTAAATATCAGCGAAGAGAATATTACAGATTAAACTG
The DNA here is from genome assembly GCA_004552595.1 of Lachnospiraceae bacterium. Lineage (GTDB taxonomy): Bacteria > Bacillota > Clostridia > Lachnospirales > Lachnospiraceae > UBA2868. The sequence goes on from SFNX01000034.1 coordinate 13,604, forward strand.
CGTTCTTAATATGAAGAGCACAATGATTAATCAAAAGGACATTCAATCATACACAGAAAAAGTACATTTCATTGATACAGATTTGACGTTTGACAACGGTACTATGGTTGATATTTCGGGCGGAGGAGCAAGATTTATTTCAAACGTTAAATATCCTAAGGACAGTCATATACTTTTCACCTTTGATTTATTTGTTAGTGATAAGCTGTCTTCATATAAGCTTATCGGAAAAGTTCTTCTCTCTCAGGAAATAGAAGGCCGTGAGGGAGAATACGAACATCGAATTATGTTTGTCAATATTATGAATGATGAAAGAGAAGGTATAATTAAATACATTTTCGAAGAAGAAAGAAGGATTAGAAGAAGAGAGAAGGGTATATAAACAATATAATGAAGAAAAAAATATTAATCGTTGATGATTCTGCACTCATGAGAAGGGTGTTACGTGATATAATAAATTCAGACGACCGGTTTGAAGTGGCTGATGAAGCTCACGACGGTGCAGAAGGCTTTAAATTAATAGTGGCGCATAACTATGATGCAGTAGTGCTTGATGTGTACATGCCGCGAATGAACGGACTTGATATGCTTAGGGAAATGCAGAAATCAAACGTTTCTGCAAATGTCATGATGGCAAGTACGACAACATCAGAAGGAGCAAGGGAAACACTTGATGCTTTAGAGCTTGGTGCTATCGATTTCATTAAGAAGCCTGAGAATGTTGCCGATGCAAGGCATACCGAATTCAGGGAACAGTTCTTAAGTATTCTTGATGTAGTTGCAAACGCCAAGATTAACATAAGGAAAAGCGTTAGACCTGTTACTGCTGACAGCGCACGTAAATTCTCATCAAGATATGATGTCAATTTCCACACTAAAGGAGAAAGCGACATTAAGAGACTTGAAAATGCGGGAATTTCACGTACAGGACATAGTGATAAACCACAGGTAATCGGTGGAAGTTCTACTGATGCTATAATTAAGCCACACACACAGGTCTCAGGAGAAAAGATTGTTGCAATTGCAAGCTCAACAGGCGGACCGAGAGCATTACAGGAAGTAATTCCAATGTTACCTGCGAACCTAAACGCACCTGTACTTTTAGTACAGCATATGCCAAAGGGCTTTACAAAATCACTTGCCGACAGACTTAATGATTTAAGTAGTATTACAGTATCTGAGGCGGTTGACGGTGAGAAAATCGAAAAGGGACATGTATATATTGCACCCGGTGGATTACATATGAAGCTAAATAAAAGACCTACAGGATATGTGATTTCACTTTCTGATGAGCCGTCTCGTGAAGGTGTTAAGCCTTGCGCCAATTACATGTATGAATCATTATGTGATTCTGATTTCGCAGAAATAACATGTGCTGTTCTTACAGGAATGGGGCAGGATGCGACAGTAGGAATTAAAGCACTTAATGACAAAAAGAAAATATTCTGTATAGCGCAGGATGAAGAGACGAGCACAGTTTACGGCATGCCTAAGGCAATTGCAAAAACCGGTTTATGTAACAGTGTTGTACCGCTTAATTTAGTAGCGGATCAGATTATTAAAAACGTGGGGGTACGTTAATTATGGATGTAAGTCAGTATTTGGAAATTTTCCTCGATGAAACAGGAGAACATCTTCAGAACCTAAGTGACCAGCTTATGATTCTTGAGAGTGAGCCGGAAAATGAAGATACAATTAATGAAATCTTCCGTGCAGCACACTCTCTTAAAGGTATGGCCGGAACAATGGGCTATAAGAGAATGCAGAATCTTACACATGATATGGAAAATGTATTTTCCGAAATCAGAAATGGTAAGATGAAGGTTACCAGTCATCTTATTGACATCCTTTTCAAGGCGCTTGATGCGTTAGAGGAATATAAGGACAATATTCAGAATACACAGGATGAAGGTACTAATGACAACGAGCCGATTATTAAGGCTTTACAGGCTATTCTTAACGGTACCGAAGAACCTGATAAGGAAGTAAAAGAGGCTCCTAAGGCAGAAAAAGAAAATCCATCAGCAGAAGCAAAGTGGAAGAGCGTATCGCTTCAGGAAGCTGAGCAGCACGTTATTTCAGATGCATTAGTTAAGGGAATGCATGTGTATGCTTTTGATGTTAAGGTTCAGGAAGCCTGTGTGCTTAAGGCAGCAAGAGCATTCCTTGTATTTAAGGCAATAGAAGAAATCGGAGGAGAGATTATTGTTTCATCTCCTTCAGTTCAGGACATTGAAGATGAAAAATTTGAATTCGACTTCAGTGTTTTTGTCATATGTGATGCAGCATTTGATGATGTGAAAAAAGCAATCCTTTCAGTATCCGAAATTGAATCTGCAGAAGGCGGAGAAATTGATATTGAAAGTCCATTGCTTGAAAATCATGAAGAGGATGAAGAACCTGAAACTCCTGCTAAGGAAGAAACGGAGGTTGCTGTTAAGGAGGCTAAAGCTACAAAAGAACCTCAGGCAGTTCAGCCACAGAGTGAGGAGAATAAGGCTCCTAAGAAGGCTTCAGGTAAGGCGCCTGTTGTTAACAGAACTGTACGAGTAGATATTGAAAAGCTCGATGTTTTGATGAATCTTGTATCTGAGCTTATCATTGCCAAGAACTCTCTTGTTTCATTTGGTTCCGGTGATAATCAGAGTACCGGTTCTGAATTTAATGAACAGATTGAATACTTAGAGAGTGTTACTACTAACCTTCACGAATCTGTTATGAAGGTTCGAATGGTTCCTATTGAATCAGTACTTGCCAAATTCCCAAGAATGATAAGAGACTTATCTAAGAAGCTTGATAAGCCAATGGAACTTACAATGACCGGTGAAGAGACAGAACTTGACCGTACTGTTGTTGACGAAATCGGTGATCCTTTGATGCACCTTCTTCGTAACTCGGCAGACCACGGCCTTGAGAAGGCTGATGTCAGAAGAGAGAGAGGCAAGAGCCCTGTAGGACAGGTATTCTTAAATGCTTATCAGGAAGGTAATAACGTTATTATCGATGTAGGAGATGACGGTAACGGTATTGATACAGAAGCAGTTAAGGCTAAGGCGGTAGAAAAAGGACAGATTACACAGGAACAGGCAGATGCAATGTCTGAAAAGGAAGCCATAGACCTTCTCTTTGGCGCAGGCTTCTCTACAGCCAAGGTAGTATCTGATGTATCAGGAAGAGGTGTAGGTCTTGATGTAGTTAAGTCTAAGATTGAAGCTTTAGGCGGTGATGTTACAGTTAAGACTAAATTAGGCGTAGGCTCTACTTTCTCGGTAAGACTTCCGCTTACACTTGCTATCATCCAGGCTCTTATGGTTGTAATCGGCGATGAGAAATATGCAATTGCCCTCGGTTCAATTGACACAATTGAATCTGTAACAGAAGAAGACATTAAATATGTTGAGAATAAGGAAGTTATTAATCTTCGTGGAATAGTTATTCCGATTGTAAGACTTGATACAATTCTTAATGTTGAGAAGACAAAAGAATCAGACGGTAACCTTATCGTAGTAATCGTTAAGAAGGGTGACCAGCTTGCAGGCCTTGTAGTAGATGAACTTATGGGACAGCAGGAAATCGTTATTAAGTCACTTGGTAAATATATCAGCTGCGCTTCAAGGATTATCAGCGGTGCAACAATACTCGGAGACGGTGAAGTTGCTCTCATTCTTGACACAAATGTTCTTATATAGGAGGGTAATCAGATGGATGCTTTAAATATCGCAAAAGAGTATGACAGCACTCAGTATATAGTAATTAAGATTGGCGAAGAGCAGTACGGAATTGATATTAAATATGTTGACAATATTTTGCGTATGCAGAAAATAACAAGGGTTCCGCATGCACAGCCATATTTCAAGGGAGTTATACAATGCACCAATCGGAATTGTTGTTGATGAAGTTAAGGAAGTTGTTTCTCTTGATGAAAGAAGCATTGATGAAGTGACAAAGAGCTCTAAGAATTCAGAGCCATCATTCATCTTTGGAGTAGGAAAAGTCGACGAAGGACTTATTTCACTTCTTGATTTAAGCACTGTTATCAGCGAAAAGGAAGTAATATAGGTTAAACAATGGCAAAAATAGATTTAAATAACATGGAAGGCGTTTATTTTGACGTACTCCGTGAAATAGGAAATATCGGAGCCGGAAATGCTAC
>SFNX01000128.1 GCA_004552595.1 Lachnospiraceae bacterium
TCTTGACATTAAAGGTGACCAGGTAAAAATCGGAATTTCCGCACCAAAGCAGATTCCAATTTACCGTAAGGAAGTATATTTACAGATTCAGGAATCAAATAAGGCCGCAATGGCACCTGAAGCACTTGATGCATTAAAAGGGCTATTATAAATTTGCACCGATATTACAAAAGGTTTATATTGACAAAGGTACTCCAATGGAGTACCTTTGTTTATATTTAATTTAAACCGTAAGAATATAGTCCATATCATAGGATGAAATCCGGGAGTCATGTGTCATAAACTTGAAATTCTCAAAGCCTGCTTGAGACAATAACATTCGATCAAATGGATCATTATGAATATCCGGGAGTGTACTTAGATTTAATACGTGATTATTCTCTATTGCAAGAGGAATAAATCCGGCTTTGTCGCAGAAATAAAAGAAATCTGCCGCAGTAGTTTTCATTATGTCCGGTCTTTTGGTATTCTTAATTTCAATCTCCCACAATGACACAGTACTTATATACAATTCATTCGTTTCATCTTCGATTAATACTCGGGCATTCTTAGATAACCTAGGATCATCTGTTAATATCCAGAGGGCAATATGAGTATCAAGTAGTATCTTCATAACAAGGAATCCTCACTATCGTAAAAGTTATTCATTATTTCAATATTCATATCATCAAATTCATCAGGATAAAATAGCTTTCCCTTTGCAATTCCGATAATATCTCGCTTTTTAACAGTAGCTGCAGGCTTGCTGACAAGTTCCTCTGAGAGCATTTTATAGTAGCTGATAAGTCGGTTTATTTCTTTATATTCATCTTCATTGAGAACTACAAGATTAGGCTCTTTCTTAGGCCGTTTTATAAGAAGACGTTCGCCTTTGGATACTGTATCCCCAAAGAATTTAAAGTTTTTCTTGAATTCCGTTGCAGTAATAGTAGTCATAATAGCTCCTAAAAAATATTAAAATAGATATCTAATTAGATATCTATTTTACATCCGATGCTGTATAATGTCAATCATCGTCGGGGACGGTCCTTTTGCCACGGTGTGTCGATATCACTCCCGAATTCAAGAAATTTTTAAATAAATATAAACTTTTTGTAATATAATGACGATATAATACTCAGAAATGGAATTGTACCGGTTTTAATGTCAGGCCACTCACTCGAGTACATTAAAACCGGCGCATAAACAAGGATGTTTATATAGTGTCTTTAAGACAGGATTTACACGGAGGTGACAATTATGGCAATCGAACCAATCAGCAGTATGATGACAATACAGGCACAGCCTGTTCAGAAAACTCAGGAGACAAGCACAAGCTCATCAGCTAACCAGAATACTTCAAAACCGGCAGCAGAATATGTTGCAGGTTCTTCAGATGTTCCGGTAGTTGATGCTACCACAGCTACAGTTAAGAATGTTGCAGAGACTTCTGAGGAAGGTGCTTCAGGAAGCCGTCAGCAGAATGAAGAGATGATAGAGAAGAATAATGAAAAGGTTAAAAAGGCCGTTTCAGAAATCAACAAGAACATGACAAACTCTATCGCTCAGTTCGGAATTCATGAAGGAACAAATAGAATTACTATTAAGATAGTAGATAAGGATACAAAGGAAGTTATTAAGGAGCTTCCTCCGGAGAAGACACTTGACATGATCGCCAAGGCATGGGAACTCGCCGGTCTTATGGTTGACGAGAGGAGGTAGCATTATGAGTATCAGAGTTACAGGTATGAACTCAGGTATGGATACTGACGCTATGGTTAAAGAACTCGTCAGCGCATACCAGAAAAAAGGTGATAAAACAGTTAAGGAAAAGACAAAGCTTGAATGGAAGCAGGAAATATGGACAGACCTTAACAAGAAAATCAAATCTTTCGCTACTAAGGTAAGAAGCTTCAGATTTGAGAGTAATTACGCTCAGAAGAAGACTACATCTTCAGATGAAAGCAAGGTTTCTGTAATCGCAGGCGATAATGCAGTTCGTGGTTCACAGACAATTGAAGTGTTAAAAACTGCCTCAACGGCATTTGTTACAAGTGGAGCGCTTAAGACCGAAGAGGGCGGTAAGGTTACAGCAAATACCAAACTCTCAGAGCTTGGTATTGATAGTGCAGACGGAACAATAACCCTTAATAAGGGTGACAAGGCAATTACTATTGAAGTAGGTGCCGATACAACTGTTGGCGAATTCGTTAAGAAGGTGAGGGCAGCAGGCCTTGACGCTTCTTTAGATGAAGGAAACGGCAGAATGTTTATTGGAGCTAAGGAATCAGGTCTTGCGAATGATTTTTCATTCTCAGGCGATTCTGACATACTTAATAAGCTTGGACTTCATAGCACCGCTTCAGTTGTTAAAGGTGAAGATGCTGAAATTTTATTAAATGGTGCAAAGTTTACATCAAACAGCAATTCATTTGACATTAACGGTATGGCAATAAGTGTTAAGGCTCAGACTAAGGAAGGTGAGAAGATTACACTTACTACTGATACAGACACAGATGCAATTTATAAGAACATAAAGGGTATTATTAAGGAGTACTCAGAGCTTGTTAACGAGCTTTCAAAGCTTTATAACGCAAGCTCAGCTAAGGATTTTGAGCCTCTTACAGACGATGAAAAGGAAGCAATGTCTGAAGATGAAATTGAGAAGTGGGAGACAAAGATTAAGGACTCACTCTTAAGAAGAGATTCTAATGTATCGGCAGTCAAAAATGCAATGACACAGACAAGCCTTACAGCATTTAACGTTAACGGCAAGAAGATGACACTTTCTGACTTCGGTATTGGTACACTTGGATACTTTACAGCTGCAGATAATGAAAAGAGTGCCCTTCACATTGATGGCGACGAGGAAGACGATGAAGTATCAGGCAAGACAAATAAGCTTAAGCAGATGCTTGTATCAGATCCGGATGCAGTAGCAGGATTCTTCTCAAAGTATATGCAGGCAATGACAGACAATCTAGATAAGATTTCAAAGTCAACCGAGAACAGATCTTACGGAAGCTTCTTTGATGATAAGAAAGTCAAGAAGGATATGGATAATTACAGCAAAAAGATTACTGAGTGGGAAGAATACGTTAAGGATATCGAGGATAAGTACTATAAGCAGTTTACAAGCATGGAGACACAGCTTGCAAAGCTTAACAGCACACAGTCCAATCTTGCAAGCTACTTTGGACAGTAATATGCTTCAGTTGATTTAGTTTGATAATTTGGCGGAATGTAAATAAACATATTATAGGGTAAAAGGAATTAACTTAATATGGCAGTTTTAGCTAACAATGCATATTCACAGTATGCGAACAACAGAATACTTACTGCATCACCTGCAGAGCTCACACTTATGCTGTATGAGGGCGCGATTAAGTTCTGCAACATTGCCATAATGGCAATCGAGAACAAGGACATCGAGAAGGCGCATACTAACATAATGAAGGCTCAGCGTATAATCGAGGAGTTTCAGCTGACTCTTGACTTTAAGTACGAGATAGCGAATGACTTCAACAACGTATATAATTACCTTATGCAGAGATTACGTGAGGCTAACCTTACAAAGGATAAGGAAATTCTCGAAGAAGTTAATACTCACTTAAGAGTAATGCGTGATACCTGGAAGGAAGTTATGAAGCTTGCGAAATAGCAGGCAGTGAAGGTATCTGCACGGGAGAGATAAATGCGAAACGAAGAGACAGTTAAGTATCTTAATATAATGATTGAGAGCCTTGAAAAAAAGACCTCGTTACTTGAACAGCTCCATAAGAAAACCTTATTACAGAGTGAATGCATAGCCGGCAAGGATTCGGATGATGCAAATTGGGAACAGTTCGATGTATTAATCGTCGAGAAGGATTCACTGATCGAGAGAATCGATGAGCTTGATACGGGATTTGATAATGTATTCAACAGAATTAAATTCGAAGTGGAGGCCAATAAAGAAGACTATAAGGATGAGATTCATAAACTACAGGCGCTCATTGGAACACTTACAGATACAGGCGTTAAAATAGGCGCAGCGGAGGAGCGAAACCGCAAGGATGTCGACAGAATAATGACTGCGGTCAAAGCCGGAATAGGCAAAGCACGCAAGAACATGAAAGCCTCAAGCGGCTACATCGCCTCAATGTATGGCAATCAGGCTGCCTTCGACTCAACTAAAATCGACAGCAAGCATTAAGTTATACGTTATAAGATATTACAAAAGGTACTCTATTAGAGTACCTTTTGTTTATGTTACAGCAATTTCCCAATCCTCTCATCAGGAAACTTAACCTCGACTACATAATAAAGGATTCCTTATAACGACTTTCAGTATTAAGAAAGATAATAAAATCCACCTTGTTAATTCAATTTTTGTATGTTACGATGAACCAAAGCAAATTGATTCATACAATTATTCGTTTCTAAAACAAATCTGATTATTCTATTGTTGAATCCTGCTTATAACTTCATTAACTGTACAGCAGGAGCAAAAGATAGTCAGACGCTCCTGCGGATTATTCACCAAAGGAGA
>SFNX01000129.1 GCA_004552595.1 Lachnospiraceae bacterium
TCTAAGAAATCCAAATCCGAAAATTTCATAACGAAATTTGCAAGAGTTTATACACCGTTTGTATGCTATAGTGCACTGTTCTTAGCAGTTGTTCCACCTATAATCGGCGGTATTGCTACAGGAGAATTTGAGTTTTCAAAATGGATATACAGGGCACTTACATTTCTTGTAATAAGCTGTCCGTGTGCACTCGTAATAAGTATTCCGCTTACATTTTTTGCAGGAATTGGCGGTGCATCAAAGGCAGGAATTCTTATTAAAGGCTCAAATTATCTTGAGGCACTTTCAAATGCCAAGATAATTGCAATGGATAAGACAGGAACACTTACAAAAGGAGTATTTGAAGTAACTAAGGTAAATCCTGTGAACATTAGTGAAGAAAAGCTTTTATATTATGCCGCAAGTGCTGAATGCTACAGTACGCATCCAATCAGCATAAGCCTGGTAAATGCATACGCAAAGGAAATAAACAAAGAAGAAGTTACTGATGTTACAGAAATAGCAGGACACGGAGTCAGTGCAAAGGTAGGAAACGATACAGTATCCGTAGGTAACGATAAGCTGATGAAATTAAAAAACGTTAAGTATATTATCGAACCTTTTGTCGGAACCGTGTGTCATGTAGTTGTTAATGATGAGTATGCAGGATATATTGTAATATCTGATAAGCTTAAGGATACTTCGAAGTCTGCAATACTTAAGATGGCAAAAGCCGGAATTAAAAAGACGGTAATGCTTACGGGCGATAATAAATTTGCAGCTGATTCAATCGCAGCTTCACTGTCAATTGACGAAGTGCATAGTGAACTTTTGCCTCAGGACAAGGTGAATATAGTTGAGAAACTGTTGAGTGAAAAGGGACAAAAAGATAAGCTTGTGTTTGTCGGTGACGGTATTAATGATGCGCCGGTTCTTACGCGCGCCGACATAGGTATCGCGATGGGCGCACTTGGTTCAGATGCGGCAATTGAGGCAGCAGATGTTGTGCTTATGGATGACAATCCTGAGAAGATTCCGTTGGCAGTAGGAATTTCGAAAAAATGTATTAAAATAGTTTACGAAAATATTTACTTTGCAATAGGAGTTAAGGCAATTTGCCTATTGCTTGGTGCTTTCGGAATTGCAAATATGTGGACAGCGATTTTTGCGGACGTTGGTGTTATGATTATTGCGGTTCTTAACGCAATAAGAGCATTAAGAGGGGTAAAAATGTAATGGCGAGAAATACAGATATTCCTACGGAAGAGGAATTATATGATTTAGCGGAATTGTTTAAGGTTTTTGGTGACAGCACACGAATCAGAATTCTGTTTCAGCTTTTTGACAAGGAGTTAAGTGTCGGGGAGCTTGCGGATTTACTGAATATGAACCAGTCGGCGGTGTCGCACCAGCTTAAGGTATTAAAGCAGGCGAAACTTGTAAAAAACAGAAGGGACGGCAAATCAATCATATACTCGTTAGATGATGAGCACGTAAGAACAATTATCGCAATGGGCATTGACCATATTGAGGAGTAAGCCGATTTGAGATATAATAGCCATGTATGTGAGGGCATACATGGTTTTTTTGAGGGTAAATAATGAATAAGAGGATTCTATGGATTGCAATGTCATTAGTAATGATTTTTACTAATGTTGTGAACGTGTCAGCTAGTCCGATTTCCGATGCTAAAAATAAGAAAAAAGATGCTGAAAAGAAACTCAATGCCATTAATGAAGACATTGAGGATATTGAAGATCAGAAAGAAGATCTGGAACAGGAAGCAGAAGAGTACGAGCAGCAGCTTGTTGATTTGCTTGTGACAATCCAGATTATTAATCATGATATAGAAAACAAGGAAGATGAGATAGAAACCGCCAAGGCTGAGTATGAAGTTGCTCTTGCAAAGCAGGAAAAGCAGCAATGGGCAATGAATAAGAGAATTAAGTATATGTATGAAAAAGGCGACATGAATTACATGCAGATACTTCTTGAATCAAAGAAATTCTCGGATGCGGTAAATAAATCAACATATTCAGAAAAGCTGTATGCGTATGACAGATATCAGCTTTATTTATACGAGCAGACTAAAGAAGAAGTAATTGAAAAACAGAAGGCCCTTGATGAAGATATGGCTGAGCTTGAAGAAATAAAGCTTGATGCAGTCAGCCAGGAGGAAGAGCTACAGCTTCTTGTTGATGAGTATTCAGAAAATATCGAGAATTTTGAAGAACAGTTGTCGGGAGCTAAGGAAAAAGCTTCACAATATAAGGAACAAATCCAGAAACAGTCAGAACAGATTAAGGCATTAGAGGCTGAAGAACAGAGAAAGGCTCTAGAGGCTGCAAAGAAAAAGGCTGAAGAAGAAGCAAAAAGAAAAGCCGAAGAGGAAGCCAGAAGAAAGGCTGAAGAAGAGGCAAGTGCAAAAGTGAATGAAGAGGGCAGTAATTCAGAGGAGTCGTCTGATAATGGTGATAATAATGATGAGGGCAATTCCTCCGGATCGGAAAGCTCTGATGGAGGTTCATCAGGCGGTTCATCAAGCGGTGGTTCAGCAAAAGGTCAGGAGATTGCTAACTTTGCATGCCAATTTGTCGGGAATCCATATGTACCGGGCGGTACGTCATTAACTGAAGGTGCGGACTGTTCCGGGTTTACGATGGCTGTATATAACAACTTTGGCTTATCACTTCCACGTTCATCGTATGCACAGGCCGGCTATGGAAGGGAAGTCAGTTATTCAGAGGCACAGCCGGGTGACATTATTTATTACGGCGGTCATGTAGGAATATATATCGGTAACGGACTTATTGTACACGCATCAACGCAGGCGACAGGAATAAAAATATCAAATGCGCTTTATAGGTCTATCATTACGGTAAGAAGAATAGTATAATAATCTGCGGTAAAACTATACTTACGCACGGAAAGGATATTAACTAATATGGTTAATGAAAAAGTACTCGTAATTGATTTCGGAGGCCAGTATAATCAGCTTGTGGCAAGGCGTGTCAGAGAATGCAATGTTTATTGCGAAATATACTCGTATAAGACACCACTTGAGAAAATAAAGGCAATGAATCCTAAGGGAATCATTTTAACAGGCGGACCAAACAGCGTTTATGAGGAAGGTGCACCTTCATGCACAAAGGACCTTTTCGAAATTGGTGTTCCGATTTTAGGACTTTGCTATGGGGCGCAGCTTATACAGCATGTATTAGGCGGCAAGGTTGAAAAAGCAATTGTCAGGGAATACGGCAAAATAGAAACAGAAATTGATGGCTCAAAGGATGCTTTGTTTAACGGGGTATCAGAAAAGACAACCGTGTGGATGAGCCACAATGATTACATATCCAAAATTGGACCGGGATTTGAGATTATCGCGCATACGCTTGATTGTCCGGTTGCAGCATATCAGGATACAAAAAGACAGCTTTATGGCATTCAGTTCCATCCGGAAGTATTACACACAGTACAGGGTAAGGACATTTTAGCAAATTTCGTTAAGAAGATTTGTAAATGCTCAGGTTCATGGAGAATGGACTCATTTGTTGAGGAATCAATTAAGTCGATTCGTGAAAAAGTCGGAGATGGCAAGGTGCTTTTAGCATTATCAGGAGGTGTTGATTCATCTGTTGCTGCGGCTTTATTATCTAAGGCAATTGGAAAGCAGCTTACATGCGTATTTGTCGACCACGGCCTGTTACGTAAAGATGAAGGCGATGAGGTTGAAAAAGTATTTGGTGCGGGAGGCATGTTCGACCTTAATTTTGTAAGAGTGAATGCAGCCAAGCGCTATTATGATAAATTATCAGGTGTTACAGAGCCTGAAAAGAAACGTAAGATAATTGGCGAAGAATTTATTCGTGTATTTGAAGAAGAGGCTAAGAAAATCGGCGCAGTTGACTTCCTTGCTCAGGGCACTATTTATCCGGACGTTGTTGAATCAGGACTTGGTGGTGAATCTGCTGTAATCAAGTCACATCACAATGTCGGCGGACTGCCTGATTACGTCGATTTCAAGGAAATAATAGAACCGTTAAGAGATTTATTTAAGGATGAAGTAAGAAAAGCAGGGCTTGAGCTTGGAATCCCTGAATACCTTGTATTCCGTCAGCCATTCCCGGGACCGGGACTCGGAGTAAGAATCGTCGGTGAAGTAACAGAAGACAAGGTCAGAATAGTTCAGGATGCCGATTACATATACAGAAGTGAAATCGAAGCAGCAAGCAATGAATATAAGAAAAAACATGGCGAGGAACCTTCATGGATGCCAAATCAGTATTTTGCAGCCCTTACGAACATGCGCTCAGTAGGTGTTATGGGCGATGAAAGAACATACGATTATGCAGTTGCACTTCGCGCAGTCAGAACAGTAGATTTTATGACAGCAGAAAGCGCAAGGATTCCTTACGAAGTACTTGAGAAGGTCATGAACCGAATTGTAAACGAGGTTAAAGGTGTAAATCGCGTATTCTACGACTTAACATCAAAACCGCCGGGAACGATAGAGTTTGAATAA
>SFNX01000130.1 GCA_004552595.1 Lachnospiraceae bacterium
AAGCAGACTGAAGCAAGCATCAGTACTGCCAAAAATTCTAACTGTCTTATAGTAGAGCAGGCTGATATTGCAAGAGATCAGAAAAGTGACTATCAGAATTATACAAGAGCAACTATAGGAAATGGTGGTCTTGCATCATTAGCACAGGCACAGGCAGGTGTCGTTCAGGCAGAAGCTGGCGTTGTCCAGTCAAAAGCAGGAATTACCCAGGCACAGGCTGCTGTTGATGCAGCAAAGCTTCAGCTTGATTATGCCAATGTAACAGCTCCTGTATCGGGAATTATTACATCAAAAGGTGTTACTAAAAACAATATGACATCTACAGGCTCTGTTGCTTATACAATTATGTCAGACGGAAGTAAATTCGTTGTTTTTTATGTTTCAGAAGATATTATGAGGGAATTACAGGTTGGACAGAGTATAACTGTTGAAAAGAATAATGAAGAGCTAGAAGCAGTAATTACAGAAAATCCTCAGGTTGCAGATGCTAACACTGGTTTATTCATGGTGAAAGCAAGAGTTAACGGTAATGAAGACTTAGTTAGCGGAATTAAAGTAAAGCTTAATATGACTACTAAGCATGCTGATAATGTTATGACTCTTCCTATTGATGCAGTTTATCATGAGAGCGAAAAATCATTTGTTTATACATATGTTAACGGTAAGGCTAACAAGGTCTATGTTGAGACTGGATTATATGATGATGAAAAAATTGAAATAATAAGTGGTATTACAACGGATGACCAGGTTATTACAACATGGTCAAGCCAGCTTAGAAATGGTTCAGAGGTTAAGGTTGAAAATTCTGTGAGCATGAATAATTCACAGTCTGATGATATCAAGGTTGAAAGGAATTAGCAGGTGAATTAAATGCTTAACATTACTAAAACAGTTTTAAAAAGACCTATTGCGGTTATTGTATTAATAGCTGGAATGATGATATTTGGTGTAACCTCCATTATTGGTATGCCGCTTAAGCTTATTCCAGATATGCAGATGCCTATGCTTCTTGTTCAGATTGTATATCCTCAGTCAGGACCTGAAGAGGTGGAGCGACTTGTAACAAAAGAAATAGAAGAAGAATGTGGCACAATATCAGGACTTGACAGTATTAACTCTTATTCAAGTGAAAATGTTTCAATGGTTCTTTTACAGTTTGACTATGGTACAAACCTTGATGAGAGCTATACAGATGTTCAATCTGCTGTAAACAGGGCAAAGTCAAGAATGCCTGATACAATCAGGGATCCAATTATTATGGAGATGGATGTTAATAGTTCTCCTATAATGTCTTTAGCCGTCAACTCCTTATCAGGAGATGACGTAAGCTCTTTTGTTACTGATATCCTTGAGCCTGAGCTTGATAAAATAAGGCAGGTCGCACAGGTTGAAGTAGTAGGTGGAGATGATTCTTATATTTCAATTGAACTTATACCTGAAAAGCTAAGTCAGTACGGACTCTCTATGTCTACTGTATCAAGTGCAGTGGCAGGTGCTAACAGCATCTTACCAGCAGGAACTAAGGAATACGGAAATTATAACGTCGAAGTTACGACTAAGACAGAATATATAACTCCTGATGAAATTGCAACAATACCAATTACAACACCTACCGGCAATATTTTACATTTGTCAGATGTTGCAAATGTTCATTACAAGATGAAGGAAGGAAGCTCTTACAGCAGATATAACGGTTCATCAAATGTATCTCTTTCAATTACCAAGGAACAGAGCGCAAGTGCAGTTGACGTATCAAAGAGCGTTAAAGCATGTCTTGAAGAGCTAAAGTTAAAATATCCTGATTATGAAGTAACTGTTCAGTATGACAGTGCTGATGCGATTATAAGCTCAATTAAATCTATATTTGAGACACTTATATTTGGCGTTGTAATTACGATGGTTGTCTTATTTGTATTCTTTGGGGATTTCAAAGGAAGCCTTATCGTTGGTTCTTCAATGCCTGTGTCTTTGCTCATAACATTTATTCTTATGAGCTTTATGGGATATTCTCTTAACATTGTTACAATGGGCGCACTTGTTATTGCCATTGGTATGATGGTTGATAACTCAATAGTCGTTATTGAAATGTGCTTCAGGAAAAAAGAAGAGTATGAAGATTTTGGTGTATCCGCATACGAAGCATGTAAAGTCGTAATGAACTCTATCATTGCATCAACTATTACAACAATCGTAGTATATTTGCCACTTGCGGTAATGAAAGGCCTTTCAGGGCAGCTTTTCTCTCAGCTCGGATTTACAATTGTTTTTGCCTTAATTGCATCATTAGTAAGTGCCGTAACACTTGTTCCGCTTTGTTTTAAGTTCTATAAGCCTGTTGAAAAGGTAGATGCACCAATTAATCATTTGCTTGAAAAGGTATCAAATGTATACAAGAAAATGATTGCAAAGCTCCTTCACAAAAAGAAGCTTACTGCATTTTGTGCAGTTGTTATATTTATAGTTTCAGCATATTTAATGCAGTTTGTTCATACTGAGCTTATGCCTTCTACAGATGAAGGACGTATTGCAATTAATGTAAGCTTCAGACCTGGAACAAATAAAGAAGTAGTAGATGCAAAAATAAGGGAATTAGAGCAGTTTGTGTCGCAATTTGACTATGTAGAAGGCTATGCTTCATCAAGCAGCACTGCTTCAGGATATTGTGATGCATATATTTCAGAAGAAAGCAAAAAGACTACAGATGAGGTTGTTGATGAATGGATTGATGAGGTGATGAGTTATGCAGATAACTGTGAAATATCAATTCAATCAAGCGCTGAAAGTAATTCACTTGGTTCATCAAATACCTATGACGTTACTTATGAAAGTACAGATTTAGATGCATTAAAAGAGATGGTCAACGAAGTCGGCGATATTATGATGAGTGTTGAGGGTGTAAGTAATGTTTCATCAACGCTTGGAAATGCTTCTACAAAGGCAGAAATCCATGTAGATCCGATGAAGGCAAGTGCATATGGCCTTACTCCACAGATGGTTGGCGCTACAATTTATTCTGCAACAAACGGAACAGATGCATTTGATGTATCAATTAATGACAAAGACTATGACGTTAAAATAGAATTCCCTGAGGATATGTATAAGACAGTAAATGATATTTATGAGATGACTGTCACAAATATGCAGGGAATGGAAGTTCCGCTTAGAGATATTGCTGAAATTGTATATACTGATGCTCCTGAAACCATTATGCGTACAGACGGAAGATATACAGTAACTCTTACTGCATCTATGAAGTCTAGTGCAAAATTTGACGTTCAGGATTCTATTGAAGAAAAGCTTGAAAGCTACATTCCGCCTGCAAATATTTATAAAGCAGATAATATGATGAACAAAATGATGACAGAAGAGTTCACTGCTTTAATTGAGGCAATAATAACAGCCATAATTCTTGTATATATGGTTATGGCAATTGAATTTGAGAATTTAATATTCTCAGGTCTTGTAATGTTCTGTATACCGTTTGCTATTATTGGTTCGGTAGTGTTCCTACTTATTACAGGACAGACATTTTCAATGACTTCGCTTATGGGATTTATGATGCTTGTCGGAATAGTAGTTAATAACGGTATTCTGTTTGTTGACTATGCCAACCAGCTTAAGGAGCAGGGCTATGAAACCGAAGCAGCGCTTATTGAAACAGGTGCTTCAAGACTTCGTCCGATTCTTATGACGACGCTTACAACTATTATTTCGATGATTCCATTTACTCTTGGTATTGGAAAGAATACCGAAACAATGCAGGGCATGGCGCTCGTTATTTCAGGAGGACTTATTGCATCAACAATACTTACTCTTATTATGATTCCTGTTTTCTACTTAGTAATTGACAATGCAAAAAGTAAGCATAAGGATAAGAGAGAGAACAGAAGAATTAAAAAGGAAGAGAAGAAAGAAGCTAAGAAGCTGAAAAAAGCTAAGAATAATAAGACTCTTGATATTGTTGATATTGAAGATGAGAAAGCAGAAGAGTTAAATACAAAAACAGTTGATACATCAGATACTAAATCTGTTAATGCTAAACCAGAAACGGTTGAATCAGATATTCAATAACGCCTCGGCGTTATTGTCGGCGAGATGCGCGTCGCACATAAGTGCGACATCTTCATCTGCGCATCTCTGCCATCCGCCGGAGGCTTTTATCTCAGTCGGAGATTGTACTCCCACTGAGATAAAAAAACTGATGCTGAAAAAACTGAGAATGAAAAAATAGAAAAAATTGAAAAAGTAATGTCAGAAGAAGATAAAGAATAAGAAAAAAGAGGTGTCCTACAAATATAGGGCACCTCAATTAATTTAAATATTAATTAACATACAATTCAACTATTCAGTCTTAAGTGAAGCTAAATCTGCATAGAAATCAGGATATGAAATATTAACACATTCAGAACCAATTATTTCTGTTTTGCCTTCACTTGCAAGACCTGCGATTGCAAAGCTCATTGCAATTCTCATACCGTCATCAGTAGGAGTAATATCAGCACCCATTCGCTGTAGGTTCTCAACAATTACTTCAATTCTGTTAGATTCCTTGACCTTTAATTCCTGTGCATCCTTGATAACAGTCTGACCTTCTGCAAAGCATGCAAGTACAGCAATAATTGGAATTTCATCAATAAGCCTTGGAATGAGGCTGCCACCGATAGTAGTACCTTTTAGGCTTGAATATTTAACTAAAATATCTGCGCAAGGCTCCATTTCATCAGTGAAGTTCATAAGCTCTATATGACCGCCCATTGCCTTAACTACTTCAATAAGTCCGTCTCTTGTAGGATTTATTCCGACGTTTTTAACAAGTATTTCAGAGCCTTCAACGATAAGTCCTGCC
>SFNX01000131.1 GCA_004552595.1 Lachnospiraceae bacterium
TATCGAAGTTGTTGTAAACGGTTCGGGAGCTGCAGGAATCGCAATTACAAAGCTTCTTATGAAGACAGGACTTAAGAATGTTGTGCTTTGCGATACAAAAGGCGCAATTTATGAAGGAAGAGACAATTTAAATCCGATTAAGGAAGAGATGGCTAAGATTTCCAACCATAATAAGAAGCAGGGAAATCTTGCAGACGTAATTAAGGGCGCAGACGTGTTTATCGGAGTTTCTGCCCCGGGCGTATTAACAGCCGAGATGGTAGAAACTATGGCAAAAGACCCAATTGTACTTGCAATGGCCAACCCGGTTCCTGAGATTATGCCTGAGGAAGCAAAGAAAGCAGGAGTTGCAGTTATGGGAACTAAGAGCAAAGGACATCAACGACGAAATGAAGCTTGCTGCGGCATACGCAATTGCATCAATTGTTACTGATGAAGAGTTGAATCCTGATTACATCATTCCAAATTCATTCAATGAAAAGGTTACACCTGCTGTTGCCAAGGCAGTGGCAAAGGCTGCAAGAGACACAGGCGTTGCAAGATTATAATCAGGTTAGAATATGATATATGAATTTATCGCTCCATGTCATTTTGGCATGGAGTCTGTTCTTAAAAGAGAAATAATAGACTTAGGTTATGAGATTTCAAAAGTAGATAACGGCAAAGTGTACTTTAAGGGCGACGAAGCTGCCATAGCAAGGGCAAATACGTTTCTTAGGACTGCGGAGCGTGTATTAATTAAGTGCGCAGAGTTTAGAGCTACGACTTTTACGGAGCTTTTCGATGCCGTTGAGTTGATTGGCTGGTCACAATTTGTACCTAAGGATGGCAAATTCTGGGTCGCGAAGGCAGCAAGCGTGAATTCGGCACTTTTTTCCCCATCAGACATTCAGTCGATAATTAAAAAAGCAATGGTTAAAAGCCTGTCTAAGGTTTATAAGATCGAACGTTTCCCTGAAACCGGTGCAAGCTATCCGTTCAGGGTGTTCCTAATGAAGGATATTGTCACGATTGGACTTGATACGACAGGTGAATCACTCCACAAAAGGGGCTACAGGAAATTAGTCAGCAAGGCGCCGGTTGCCGAAAATCTTGCGGCGGCGATGATTATGCTTACTCCATGGAAAAGCGACAGAATTTTAATCGACCCGTTTTGCGGAAGCGGAACGATACCGATTGAAGCGGCAATGATGGCGGCAAACATCGCACCGGGTATGAATCGTAACTTTTTGTCGATGGACTGGGACAATATTATCAGGAGAAAGAGCTGGTATAATGTGTCCGATGAAGCAAACGACCTTGTCAATCTGAATGTTGAAACGGATATTCAGGGATATGATATTGACGGCGACATAATCAAATCTGCCAAGCAGAACGCAGCACTTGCAAACGTCGATAAGCTTATTCATTTTCAAAAAAGACCTGTTTCAGAGCTTAGCCACCCGAAGAAATACGGCTTTATAATTACAAATCCGCCATATGGTGAGAGAATCGGTGAGAAGGAACTTTTGCCTAAGCTATATACTGAATTTGCTGAGAGCTTTAAACGGCTTGATGATTTCAGTGCGTATATAATTACAGGGTATCCCGATGTTGAGAAATATATGGGCAGGAAGGCTGATAAAAACCGTAAGATATACAACGGTATGATGAAGACGTATTACTATATGTTTATGGGCAAAAAGCCGCCAAAGAGGGATAAGGAGAGACAGTAAGATGGTAAAGATTATTTTTGCAACCGGGAATAAAGGTAAAGTAAACGAGATTCGTGAGATACTTAAAGACAGTTCAGTTACAGTGCTTACGATGAAGGAAGCAGGATATGACATAGATGTTGACGAGAACGGCTCAACATATGAAGAAAATGCTTCACTTAAAGCGAAGGCAGTAATGGAGGCTTCGGGCTTAATTACACTTGCGGATGATTCGGGACTTGAAATTGACTTTTTGAATAAAGAGCCGGGAATTCATTCTGCACGATTTATGGGACACGATACGTCGTATGATGTTAAAAATAAATGCATACTTGAAAAGCTTGCGGGTGTGCCTGATGAAAAGAGGAGCGCACGATTTGTATGTGCCATTGCGGTAGCTTTTCCTGATGGCAGAATTGAAACGGTAAGGGACACGATGGAAGGCAGAATTGCGCATGAAATAGCGGGGACAAACGGATTTGGATTCGACCCGATATTTTTCCTTCCTGACAGAGGACTAACCAGTGCTGAAATTTCGCCTGAAGAAAAGAATGAAATCAGTCATCGCGGCAAGGCTTTAAGACGCATGTGCGAAAGACTTAAAGAACTTGGAGTGATTGAGTAATGGGAAAGGTTCTTATTGTTAGCGACAATCACGGGCAAATTGATACACTCAAGAAGATTATAGCTATGGAAAAGCCTGTTGACCTTGTGATTCACTGCGGTGACAGTGAAATGACCGATATTATTCCGACACTGACAAAGCATAGTGACGCGCGTGTATATGCGGTAAGCGGCAATTGTGACATTTTTAGTGACTTACCCTCACGTGCTGATTTTGACTACATGGGGCACCACATATTAGTTGTACACGGACATTATGATAATGTTTCATATGGGACTCATGAGTTATACAGAAAAGCGAAGATGACGGGCTCTGATATTGTCTTCTTTGGACACACGCATGTCCCGTTTTTAAGAAAAGATGACGGCGTGACTTTCGCTAATCCGGGCTCGACTGATAAGCCAAGGCAGACCTCACGAGAGTCAACGTATATGATTATGAGTGTTGATGAGACATCAGGACCTGACTTTGAGATAAAAAAGTGTTTTATTTAAGAAATTAGTGTGATAAAATATGTTTGAATATTATCTGAAAAGGATAATATAACCGGGGTTACATGGCGAGGTAATTTATGTTAAAAGCAATCCAAGCCTTTTTAACTAAAGAAATCAGAGAAGAAAATGAACCGAAGGATACTGCGGTTCTTATTCGTGCTCTCTGCCTTGTGGACTTTCTATTTATTGGAATAAATGCAGTAGTTCTTTTGGCCGACTTTGGAATGGAAATCGGCGTCAGAGCATTTGCAGGTCTATTATTTATCGTATTGGTGTTTGCACTTTCTTACAGAGTAAAGATGCGGGCACTTGTTTTCTTGTACTATTTCGCAGTTATAACTAATGTAGTAATGCTAACTACGCATATGGGATTGCCATACATGTTCCAGGCGCAGATTTATATCATTTTCATGATATTCTTCTACAGAGCTGCCGGAACACAGGCAGAGAGAATAGCTTCTGTTGTAAGTAGTGTGATTATTATTTTCGGTCTTATTTTCTACGTAAGGACACATGATCCGGTACTTAACATAGCTATGGCTGATTACGGATTTGTGACTTTTTACTGCACAGCATATATCATGGTGAAGACAGTAATGCTTGCATTTTTCTTCAGGAAGAAGTTCTCTGCATCGGAAGAAAAGATCATCAAGTATTCTAAGAAGCTTGAAATGCTTGCAACGACAGATCCACTCACAAAGCTTCAGAACAGACGTGGAATGATTAATCACATTGAGAATTTTGTTGAAGAGACTAAGAGCAACGGCAAGCTTCTCACGGTTGCAATTGGTGATATTGATTTATTCAAGCATATTAATGATACATATGGCCATGAAGCAGGTGACTATGTACTTGAGACAATTGCTAAGATTATGAAGGAATTCATCGAAGGCAAGGGAATGGTTGCAAGATGGGGAGGAGAGGAATTCCTATTCAGTCTTGAAGATATCAACGGCGATTATGCATTTGAAGAAATGAGCAAGCTCTTGCATCTCATTGAGAGATACGAGTTTTTATATGAAGGAACACCTATTAAAGTAACAATGACTTTCGGACTTGAAGAGTATGATGATAATACCGGACTTGACAAGGTGATTTCGAAGGCTGACGAGAAGCTTTATATAGGTAAAAAGCAAGGAAGAAACAGAGTTATTTACTAGTTTTCCGGGTGACATTTTTTTGTGAAAATTGGTTAAATTTATTCGTTGACAATTGTGCATTAGTATTATATAATCTTTCTTGCGTGTTAAACGGGGTGTGGCTCAGCTTGGCTAGAGCGCCTGCTTTGGGAGCAGGAGGTCGCAGGTTCGAATCCTGTCACCCCGATTTCTGTTTGCAATCACTTGAATGCTTTCAGAAGGTAATTCCTTAATGGAATGTGTGTCCATAGCTCAGCTGGATAGAGCAACGGCCTTCTAAGCCGTGGGTCGGGGGTTCGAATCCCTTTGGGCACGCTAAATCGCTTCTTTCAGCGATTACTCCGACAGGAGATTGAATTACTCCAAGCGGAGCGTTTTTTTTATGGTGGGTATGGCGCAGTTGGCTAGCGCGCCAGATTGTGGCTCTGGAGGTCGTGGGTTCGAGCCCCACTATCCACCCTTAATACGAAAGTATTAAATGGGTAAAGCAGATTGCCCAGATAGGGCTATCGCCAAGCGGTAAGGCAAAGGGTTTTGATCCCTTCATTCAGCAGTTCGAATCTGCTTAGCCCTGCATATGGGATACTAGCTCAGGTGGTAGAGCACTTGACTTTTAATCAAGTTGTCGGGGGTTCGAATCCCCCGTGTCTCAA
>SFNX01000132.1 GCA_004552595.1 Lachnospiraceae bacterium
TAGTATGCAGGCTTGTAGTAAACAACTCGAGAATGCATTTATTTCACATTTATAGTTTAGACATGAAAATTTTAGTATGTGGGGATTTCGTTCCCAGAAACAGAGGTGTGAGCCATGTGAATAATAGTTCTGCTATTAATACGGATGTAAAGAGAATAATTTCGAACCATGATTTGAAAATTGTAAATTTGGAAGCTCCAATAGCAGAGAACAGTTCTGATAACAAGATTGTTAAGGACGGTCCTCATTTATGTACCTCACCATCTACTGTACAATATTTATCAACTTGTGGATTCAATTGTGTTACCCTTGCGAATAACCATTTTTACGACTTTGGTTCTGATGGAGTAAATAATACATTGAATGCGGTAAATAAGTTTATAGGGGGTAAAATTGGTGGCGGTATAACTATAGAAGAGCAACGTTCTCCCTTTGTCATTCAAAATGAAAAGATTGTCATCTTTAATTATTGTGAATCCGAATCATCCGTTGGACATCCATATGGTAGTAATAGATTGGACCCTATTACAGCATATTACGATATAAGTAATGCGAAAGCAAAAGATAACTTTGTAATTGTAATAATCCATGGTGGACACGAAGGATATCAACTTCCATCTCCCAGAATGAAGTCGCTGTATCATTTCCTTGTTGATTGTGGAGCAGATGTGATAATTAACCACCATCAGCATTGCTTTAGCGGATATGAGAACTATAAAGGCTCAATGATTTTCTATGGTTTAGGCAATTTCTATTTTGATGATTTCTCTAAGCATGGTTTTATTCCCAATGGATGGAATGAGGGATATATGGTGAGTCTTGATATTGTTGACAAGAAACTCATTTCTCATGAGATTATTCCTTACGAGCAGTGCAAAGGTCTAGAACCAATAGTACGCTTAATGAATGAAGAGGAGCATAACAGTTTTAATAATCGGATAAAAGAATTAAATCAAATAATTGCAGACGATAACCTTATCTCTGAACACTTTAAAATGTTTTCAGATACTAAAGTTTCAGATGTATTACGTAATCTCTCGCCCTATTCAAACAAATGGTTATTGCGGTTATATAATAGAAAATTACTTCCTTTTAATATTTCTAAGAATAAAGCTGCTGTTATCTTAAATATGATAAGGTGTGAAAGTTTGAGAGATGTCTGCATGTTTGTTCTTTCAAAAATATAATACTTTATGAGTAAAGAGAATATTCCTGTTTTTAGACGAATTTGCAGAAAATTTGTCTATCTAACAGCTCCAATATGGAGTGATAAAACGTTCCTGAGAATGTACTTCTGGTGTAACTTGGGCTATAAATTAAACTTGAAGAGTCCACGTACCTTTAATGAAAAATTAAATTGGCTTAAGATTTATAATAAGCACCCTGAGTATTCAAAATTGGTTGATAAAAAAGAAGCTAAAGAATATGTTGCTTCAATAGTTGGAGAAAAGTATATTATTCCGACGATTGCCGTGTATGATAATGTGGAAGATATTGATTTTGAATCATTACCTAAACAATTTGTATTAAAATGCACGCATGACAGTGGAGGTATAGTTGTATGTAAAGACAAAACAACACTTGACAAAGAAGCTGCTATCAGAAAACTGAAAAAAGGACTGAATTCTAACTTTGTATCAATTACACGTGAATATCCATATAAGAATGTGATACCTCGAATAATTGCAGAACAATATATGGAGGATGAAACGGGTGAATTGCGTGATTATAAATTCTTCTGCTTTAATGGAAAAGTGCAGTTTTTTAAAATCGATTTTTGTCGTTTTACAAACCATCGTGCTAATTATTATGATAAACAAGGTAATCTATTAAGATTCGGAGAAATAGAGTGTCCACCAGATTATAATCATATTGAAATATTACCAGAAAACATAAATGAAATGATTGCGATAGCAGAAACATTGAGTAAATGCTCATTATTCCTTCGTGTTGATTTGTTTAATGTTAAAGGAAAAATATTTTTTGGAGAATTGACTTTTTTCCCTGCTAGTGGTTTGGGATCTTTTTTTCCTGAGAATAATGATGAAATATTAGGTAGTTATATTCACTTACAAATTGATAAGCAATAGATGAAAGCAATAGTATTAACAGATCATTTTGGTCAAGGAGGTGCAGAACGTGTAGCTTCTTTGATTGTGAATGGGCTCTCAGCAATAGAAGGTAATGAAGTGCATGTTTGTGTATTTGAAGATTCTAACAACTACAACATGCAGAAAGATCGCATTGTCTTCCACTTGCTAACAGACAGCAAAAGAGGGCATTTAACAAATGCATGGTTGAAAATTCGAAACCTTGCAAATGTGATTAAACAAACTAAGGCTGATGTGATATTCTCGTTTGGTCCTATCATGGCAGGATACGTTTATCTCGCTAAGAAACTAAGTGGATGCAAAAGCCTGAAGGTTATTGACTCGGAGCGCAATGACCCACGTAAAGAGCCTGTTGAGGAGTGGAAGAAAAAGGTTAGGAAATATTGCTATAATCGGGCGGACATCCTTGTATGTCAAACCCAAATGGCGGTTGACTTACTTAGGAATCAATATGGGGTAAAAACGAAAGCAGTCATTATACCCAACCCAATAACTCCTAATCTTCCTGAATGGAATGGTCAGCATTCTAAAGACATCATAACAGCCGCACGGTTAACAGAGCAAAAAAACTTGCCTATGTTGATTAATGCTTTTGAAAAGTTACATCGTGATTTTCCTGAGTATCGTCTGATTATTTATGGAGAAGGTGAATTGAGAGTGTCGCTTACTTCTATGATAAAGGATAAAAACATGAGTAATAGCATATTGCTTCCAGGATTTGCAAAGAATATCCATGAAGTAATGAAAAATGCGTTTATGTATGTTTCTTCGTCTGATTATGAGGGTATATCTAATTCAATGCTTGAGAGTCTGGGCATCGGCCTTCCTATTGTATGCACTGATTGCCCTGTTGGTGGAGCTCGGATGTATATAAAAGATGGAGAAAATGGTTTATTGACCCCCGTAGGTGATAAAGATGCTTTATATCGTGCAATGAAGAGAATGATTGAGGAAGAAGGGTTGGCCACTAAATGCTCTGTAGCATCTCGTGCAATTAACCAATTACTAACATTGGAAAAAATAATGTCAAAATGGATAGAATTAGTTTAAAGCCTACTGTATCTATGAGAGAGAATTATGTTGATATAATTAAGGGATTCGCTATTATAGCTGTGGTTCTTCTTCATATCAATTTTGCTTTCCCGAAATATGCATTAATCAATACAGGTTCTATACTTGAACACCATTTTACGACACCAAATATTGATACAAATATTACACTTTTGATTGGCTATTTATTCTTTGGAATAGGAATTCCGTTGTTGATAAGATTAATTTTTAAAATAAGATGGTCGAGACATCTTCATTTTCGTGAAATGTAATTGTAACAGAATAATATGATAAGTGTTTGTATGGCCACATATAATGGCGAAAAGTATGTTAGGCAGCAGGTGGATTCTATACTTTGTCAACTCAGCGCTGAAGATGAACTTATAGTGTCTGACGATGGCAGTAAAGATGACACATTGGCAATTCTAAAATCTTTTAGCGACCCACGTGTCCACATTTTCATCAATGAAGGAAAACATGGTTTTGTTGGCAATTTTAGTAATGCCCTCAGTCGTGCAAAAGGTGATTTTATATTCCTTTCAGACCAAGATGACTATTGGATGCCAGGGAAAGTGAAGACTGTTATGGGATACTTAACCAGTGGGATAGATTTAGTCATTCACAATGCTGAACTAGTGAATGGGGAAGGACAACTCCTTGGAAATGACTATTATTCGTGTATGCATAATAAGACTGGGTTTTGGGCTAATATATGGAAAACTCGTACTCTTGGCTGCTGTATGTGCTTCAATCGCAAAGTACTCGAAAAAAGTATGCCAATGCCAAAGCATATAGTAGCTCATGATTATTGGATTGGTATGATAGCTCTGAAACACTTTAAAGTCAAGTTCATTGAAGACAAGTTGTTGTGCTATCGCAGGCATGGAGGTAATGTGTCACCATCAAGCGAGAAGTCGAATGAGTCATGGTGGTATAGAATAGTGGAAAAGAGAGGTTATCTGCTTTGGAAGATTATGTTCAGATGAGATACAAGAGAATAGGAATCTGAGGGATAGGTAAGATTAAAGATTAAAAGGGGAAGCTTAAAGGATTACTGATTGCTGATTATTCGCAAGCTCATCAAGCTAAAGCAAGTTCTTGATTATACTGCGCATCAGTAATCAGCAATCAGTAATCAACAATCAG
This sequence comes from Lachnospiraceae bacterium, assembly GCA_004552595.1. GTDB lineage: Bacteria > Bacillota > Clostridia > Lachnospirales > Lachnospiraceae > UBA2868. The sequence continues at coordinate 4,308 of SFNX01000132.1, forward strand.
TCATCTGATCAACAATCAGTCATCTGTTTTCACTTCATCAGATAGGCGAATTCTTTGCTGGGCTTGAAGTTGGGACAGGACTTGGGGGTGGCGCCGGGCATCTCGTTGTGACCGCGGATGAAGGCTTTGGGGAATAGTTTCTTGAGCTTGATCAGGAGGGCGACGAGGGAGCCGCGCTGGGCGATGGTGCGGGTGTCATTGGGCTTGCCGCTAGCATCGAGGCCGCCTTCGTAGCAGATGCCGATGGAGCAGCGGTTGAAGGGGCGGCAATGGGCGCCGACTTCATTAAGGCGGCGGTGCTGAGTGGTGGTGCCGTCCTTGCGGATGTAATAATGATAGCCGACGTCGATGAAGCCGCGTAGCAAGTGGTCATGCTTGAGCTGCTCGGGGGTGTAGTCGCGGTCGCAACGGGTGGCGGAACAGTGGATGATGATGAAACGGACTGACTGGGGGGACATGAACTGGGTGTTCTCGACATGGGTGAGGAGGTGGTCCTCGGAGGCGACGGGGTCGCCGGCAATGGTCATGGGGTATTGT
>SFNX01000133.1 GCA_004552595.1 Lachnospiraceae bacterium
GTCTATTTTTCTGTCAATTTCAACATTCTTGAATGATCCAAACACACTGACAAAAGTATCCATCCCCTCTGCCCACGCTTTAATCTTTACTTTGCCAAGCTTCTCAAGTTTATTTGTTGTCTGCTCTTTTTGACTTTCAAATTTCTTTTTTGCACTGTCATAAAGGGTCTGCGCTTCATTAATTAGTCTTTCAATTTCCTCTTTATGCGTGATTGGTTCTAAAAGTCCCATTTGAAATACCTCTATAATAATCATTCTAACTTTTTCATTCTATCATATATATTGAATTAATGAATCAATACTTAATGTAAAAGCCGGTGATATATGTCTCATACCACCGGCTTATTTATAAGTATCATATAGAATAAATTAATACAAATCCAGCATCTTCTGATTAATTCTGTTAGTAACTTCCAAATAATACTTTGCATCCGCTGTAGACATCTCTCTCTCATCATATTTTTCTACAGCTTCAGCAAATTCACCATACTTTTCCATAATAGATGCGTATTCACCAAGCATTGTTACTGCATTTCCTGGATCATCCATATATTTTTTCATAAATAATATGTATTCATCCATAAATTCCTCATAGCTATCAAGGAATGCTTTAAGCTCTGGATCTACTCCATCTGCAGTTTGAGCTGGTTTTGTTTCCTTAGCTTCTTCAGGCTTTTTTTCGTCCGAAGATACATCATTGCTATTACCAACATTGTTATTAGTTGTGTCAATCTGAATTTCTGGTGCATCATCCTTGTCCTCCACTACATAACCTGCTTCAGCATATTCCTTATCAGTCGGTGTTTTCAAAAAACCTATCTTCTTACCCTGACTTATGCCAGCAAACAAGCAAAATATCGCAAGTACTAAAGCTATAATTGTAAATCCTTTAAGCCTATACTTCTGACTTAGACAGAATATTGCCCCTACGATTATTGCAAGTGACAGTATGATTGTTATAATTGGTGGATCTGAATTGTAATCTACTATTGCTATGAATAAAAGAATTACACCAAAGAATTTACTAAATTTCTCAAACCCCGTCTCTTCTCTCTTAACCTTTCGCTTACTATTCTTTTTAGATATTACGTCATCATTCTGATTCATTCGGTCAAATTCATTACCTCTTACCTCGTTAGCAAAGCCGTCAACAGTGCTACCGCAATTAGTACAGAACTTAACTCCCTCCGGTATTTCATTACCACAATTTCTACAATAAGCCATAACTTCATTCCTCCATTTTCTTATCCTCGCCTGGTCGTATCACTTTATAACCATATGACTCTAGAAGTGCTATTATTTCAGCGGTTATATTTACTTCCAGATCAACATCCTTATAATTAATGCTGTTTATTATGCGATAAACATCATCAACCGAAACATGAATAGCCTCAGAAAGCCTTTTTAAATTGTCTCTATCTGGAATACCACCATTTGTTTCCCACTTTGCAATCGCAGATTTCGAGACATTAATTTTTTCTGCAAGCTCTTCCTGCGTCATATGCAGGCATTTACGCCTATCAGCAATAAATCTACCCAAACTCATTTTTAACCCCATAGTATTCAGCCTTCCTTTCATCGTATTATTTGACCAATTAATACTCAAATCACTTTTTGATTACCCTACGTAAACATTTGCTTGGTATATGTATAAAATACGATTTTTTACAAAAAAATATCCCCACCAAAAAGGTGAGGATGTAATAATTTTATAACTATTTAGTCTGCAGATATTTTCTTTAGCCCATATTCTTCAAGTCGCTCATCAATCTTAAACATATCATAATGTCTGCTGTTTATTTCTGTAATAAGACAAGCATCACGTCTATCTTTACCATATAGTGGATTCATTCCATATAGCTTTAATGCTTTGCTAGTTTCATCAACGGAAAAATGCCCAGCTATACAGAACCTAATGATTAAATCTCTATTCTTCGTATGTTTCTCCATACGCATAAGCTGCTCACCGTATGATTCAGAAACCCCGGATTGGATGTATATATCCTTAAAGAAAATCCTTTTGGCCTCTACTATATCCTTCATATAATAATAGAAGGCTTTTTTCTCATCTATCATAGAACTGCTATTTTCTTTATAAAATTGCTGAAGCTGATCTGGTCTCATTGATTTTAAAATTTCTTCAACTTCGTATGTGGATTTTTCTTGCATTATTGCTCCTTTAGCACTAATTCACCTAACGCTAGTATCATTTCATATGCTGTATATCTGTCATTTGGTTCAAGACTAATACTCTTTTCTATAATATCCCAGACAGGTCCTTCAGCTTTTGCCTCTTTAGGAATGCAACCTGTGATCATTTCGTTTAGTAGGACACCTACAGCATATATATCTGTCTTTTCTGAAGAAGCTGAGAAACCATAGCCAAATTGCTCCGGTGCTGCATAATACTGTGTCGCAAAAAGTTTAGTATCTTGGATTTCTTCTTCTTTGTACCATTTAGCCACATTCATATCGAGTAAGTATATCTTACCATCGTATGAGAGAATGACATTTGCTGGCTTTACATCTCTATGTATTATTGGTCTTTCAAGACTATGAAGCTCTGCCAATATTTGCAACACATCGATTGCAACATTCATAGCAGTCCTTTGGTTAAGGAGCATACCCCTTTCATGTATAACTTCTTCTAACGTCTCTCCATCAATATATTCTTCTATAATAACTAGATTATTTGTACCCTCATAGATTTTTTCTATCTTAGGCATATTCTTAACAGGATGGTCATAGAGATATCTGTAAACACTTAAATCATAGTCTTTTAAGTATTTCTTAACGTGTTTCTTACTAGTCTCGTACTCTTTTACTAAAAATACATTCTGCTTTGAACCGAGTTGCCCAATTTCTTCATATTCGGAAAGTTCAAGGACTTGTTCGTCTGTAAGTCCCTTGTATGGATTATTAAGGCTTGCCTGAAATTCATCTTCTGATTCATATGTTTCACTTTCATCGATTTTATTAACAAACTGGCTGTGCACTCAAAAATGCACCACATTCATCACAAATCCAGACCATTTCGTCATCAATATCGAGTGATTCATTAATCAGGATCTGACCGCACCCTTTACAAATCCAATACGGCAAGTCATTGCTGTAGCCCTTTTGCATAGGAAGAGATGCCTTACATCTTGTACAAAACTCTTCTTTAGGACGATCAATTAATTTAAATTTTTGTTTTAACCCATAGATAAACTCATGAAACATAATAAAACCTAACTATTACTGTTTAGAAATTTTCTCCTCAGCCTCTTTAATAGCTTTTATTCTGCGATACATACCAGGATGATCATACTGAGTAAACTCTATAAATGGATGAGGATTAACATTAACAAGAAACATTATAGGTGTAACGATATAACTATAGACAACAAAATAAACATAGTAGTTGGCATATGTAATATCAAATGATTCCCTAACCCAAATTATGTATCTTATAAATTATAAATCCTTGAGAAAATCTACAATTCCTTTTGCGATAACTTCAATTTCATCGTCGAACCATCTTTGTCTGGATGTAGAAATAAGTTTCAAATAGTGCTTGTCCTTAAACGAATTCTCCACCCTTCTCACAATATCTACCATAGTATTTTCACGCATCATAGCATCGTCAAAAATCAACAATTTAATATATTGCAAGAATTTTTCCTTATTCAGATAATCCTTCAAATAATATACATCATATATGTCTTTATATCTCTTGTCATTGACACCAAAGATGAGCAAAGCTCTTAATTTTTCTACAACGGATTGTTCTCTGGAATTTTTCAGCAAACTGGCACCTTCATCATCCATACAAACATCAAAACAATATTCTTCCTGCTCTAATTCCAAATGCTTATGTACCCCTATATCAATTTTACTTTCAACAGAAGTACCTTCATTATCTGTAATCCGAACCTTAATTGACTTTCCATGATAATCTTGATGCTTAAGTTCCTCAATACTTCCTACAATTTCTAAATTGATCTCCGGAATGCAGTTCAATTTCTCTATAAATGCTCTAATAGATTCATCCTCTATGGAATAATGAATAAAATCCAAATCAATATCTCTAGTAGCACGCCTATTATTATTAGTCAGACTTCTCATAACCACACCGCCCTTGACCGTCACATTTCTGTTCAAAGGACCTATTGCAATGGCTTTTAACACAATATCCTGACACACTCTGGCCGCTGCCAATTCTCTTGTCAGTCCATCTTCATAGTACATATCCATCATTTCCTGTAAATTCATCAACTAAAATACCTCATCCCTTAGTGCTTTCCAAATCATTTTACTCTTCGGAAAAATATCAGCATATTCCTGTATTCTCCAAATCTGTAAATCCTCAATTATCTTTCTATAATTACCAAGAATCTCTTTATATAAATCATATGACATAGTATTCTTGTTTCTTAAAAGCTCAATTAACATTCTCTCTTTGTCGTATATCTTAACCATTACACCATTTATATTCGTTTCCGTTACTCCCAACATCAACAAGTCATCTCTTACATAAATCTGAACAATCCTCTGATCCAACAATTTAGCTGCCTTTGCCTTCGTTGCGATATGGTACTTTTCCGGAATTACATCCGTTAAGTCATGACAATAAAATGCATACTCCCCTGTTAGGATTGCATTTGGATATTTTTTGAAAATAATTTCCAATTCATTGGAATAGCGTTTAGTCGAATACAAACCGGACTCTACACGATAAATACACTCTTCCGCTACAGCCTTTTCTAATTGGTAATCATTACCATATTTATTTATGCACTCTGTATATGTTAAAATCATTTTAGTTCACCTCGGTAAAACTTTGGTTTTTTCCGACCTCTACTTAAATATACACTGTTTTTGTTTTTTTGTCAAAGTAAACCTCGGTAAAAAATATATTTTTACCGAGGTTTACCAAACTTTTTGCATTCTCTTAATATTCATATACTATTTTATAACTAATTCTGTGGCTACTGGGATAACACAATCTGCATATTGGTACCTCTTGTGATTTCTTTGGTTTATTCTTTCGCCAATAATTATATTGAGCTTTCCTGACAAATTAGCAAAAGCTGCCGCATCAACTTTAAGTGATACGGCAGCTTTGTATATTATTGGCTGATTATCTTACTTAATTAAACCACTTTCTCTAAGTAGAATTTCTACATCGGTTCCTTCTACAGCCTTAAGTACTTTCTTTAATAGAATCTTTTCTTTGAAAGTCATCGGAAGTTCGTCAATGGTTTTCTTATCAATTGCATAATATGCAGCACGAAGTAATTCTCTTACATCATACTTGGAACCCCAAACCTCCGGAACACCTCTGTCAACGTTAAGAAGTGTATATACCGCTTCCATACCGGTTCTGATAGAGTACTCTGTTGTAAAAATGGTATCTCTTGGAGTTTCTGCAAACTGACCAACAAATGCAAAGTTTACGGCCCCCTTAGGAACTACCAGCGGCCTGTCCTCTTCCTTTCTAGGCTGGAAGAATGCGTTAATATATGGCATGAAACAGGTTGTTGTATTACAACGATTCTTTGCCCAATCATCAATCTTATCTGTTGGAACTCCAATATGGTACAGCCATTCACGGCATACCTCTTCTCCGGTACAGTCACGCATAGCCTTCTTTACGTAATTACCTTCTTTGTTGGTAGAAAGTGAATATACCCAAATAAGAACCGTATTTTTATCCTGTGCCTTGAACTGTGGCTGACGATTAATTGTCCATGAAAGATACCAGTTATCTGTGCTGTCCTTTACTGTAACAATACCCCCGGTTGTAACTTTTCCTTCTCTTGGATCTCTCTTGCACACACCAATGATCTTCTGAATAATTTCTTCGTCTGAAGTTTCAACTGTTGCACTCATCCAGTTCGTCGCTTCAACGTCACTACAGAATTTCTCCGGATTACCATACTCACCGTTCTTAGCCTGTGCAGCTATATTTTTCCACAAATCCCATGACTCACCTTCGCCATTCTTGATATTGCTAAGATCCGGTGCAGTATTCTGATCACCATAGCAAGAGGTATCAGTACAGCAACCATTAGTTATGAACACCAGATCATCCTCAACAAGATCGATAGTATCTGTCTTTCCATCCTTCTCATATACAATCTGAGTTGCAACCTTCTTTCCATTTTCGTCCTTAATGACAACATTTTTTACATCCATTCCAAACTCTACAGTTACGGTGACTTTCGAGATATTTTACAAGAGGTAAAATCATGCTCTCATACTGATTATATTTTGTGAATCGAAGAGCTGTAAAATCAGGTAATCCATCAATATGATGACAGTATCTGCACAAATATCTCTTCATCTCAAGAGCGGATGACCATCTCTGGAAAGCAAACATTGTCTGCCAGTAAAGCCAGAAATTTGTGTCCCAGAAGGAATCAGGAAGAACTTCGCTGATTTTCTTATCCTCAAGGTCCTTTTCCGGTGTCATGAATAACTTGGAAAGTGCCATTGCGGAATCCTTATCAAGAGCAAATTTCTTATCCGTATGTGCATCCTGTCCACACTTCTCTGATGCTCGACAGAGAGAGTAGTTTGGATCATGCTTGTTTAACCAGTAATACTCGTCAAGTACGGAAATACCAGGGGTCTCAATAGATGGAACATCACGGAACATATCCCACATACATTCGAAATGGTTATCCATCTCTCTACCACCTCTCATGTAAAAGCCCTTACTAACATCCTTTCTACCATCACAGCTACCGCCTGCAAGATCAAGCTTTTCAAGGAGATGAATCCTCTCTCCTTTTACCTGTCCGTCTCTAACCAGATAAAATGCAGCGGAAAGTCCTGCAAGTCCTGTTCCGATAATATACGCTGATTTTCTGTCAGCTCCTTCCGGCTTCTCCGGTTTTGCAAATGCTTCATAAGTTCCTGCTGAATAATACATAAAAACTCACTCCTTTTCTTTATTTCTATAACCTAAACTCTTTATTTAGGTCGTTAGTAGTTTCTATGTGCTTAGTATATTTATAAAAAAGAAGAATTAAAATGAGCAAAAACAAAAGACTGTCATATTTCACGACAGTCTCTTTTCATTGATTAAAAATACGACAAAATGCATTGTTTGTCGTATTATGATTTATAATTTTAAAGCTCTTTTTTGTTTAACCTGGCATTATTCAGTGCATGGGAAAATGTACCCTGAATCAGGGAATTTAGTCTTTCTATAATCACTTTTGGGTCTTCCTTCATTCCATCTTCAATCCATTCCACTACAAGACCCACAAACCCATACTTGTAAAAATTTGCAATAAAGACCTTGTCCTCTTCTCTGACAATCATTCCTTCTGATGTTTCTTCTATCACACCGTATAGAAGCTGATATGTAACCCTGTACAAATATCGGTATAAGTAGTCCTTAGGAACATTACGATAAATGTTTATAATGAAAGCTTTATCTTTCTTTATCATGTCAAAGATAGACAGAAATCCTTCCTGCCATGTATCATAAGTTCTATTTTCCTTTAATGCCCGCTCTGCATCTTCCTCACAGATCCATTCAGTGAGTTCTAAAATATCATGAAAATGATAATAAAATGTCTGACGGTTCATCTCACACTTTTCGGTAATATCATTCACTGTTATTTTGTCTAACGGCTTCTCTAATAACAATTCTTTAAAAGCAAATGCGATAGCAAGCTTTGTAGTTGTTTTGCTCATACGCCTTTTCTCCTTTGCTTATTTTATACCATCATAACACCAATCCACAAATTTCTCTAAATATCTAAGAAAAGATTCAACTGGAAATGAAAACATAACAAAAAAGAATATTCTCTAATGACATTGCTTCTAAAGCATACAATTGTATTCTCATTCATTTTTTCTTATTTGAAGAAACTAGTTATTTATCTCTCTCTCGTATCGTTCTGCTGTAAGAATAGTATCGCATTTTACATCACGATATCGAATCTTATAAAAACTCTTTCCCCAAAATTCAACGCATAATATTTCATTTCCTTTTGCATTCTTGATTCCACTAATGAACGATGCATTGAAAAATGTAATCACCGGAAAATCATAACTTCTTTCTCCCTTTATCACTAAATCATTTCCCCACTCGAATTGTGTAATTTTGATTCCTAAAACGTCAAAATCCATTGTATCTCTCCTATATTTTAATACGAGTTTTAGAATCTAAAGGTTTTAATATTATTTATTCCTTTTTGCATAATTTTCATATGACTTCGGTGTTACTTTCGTTTCTGCCCACACTTTATCAGCATGTGGCTTCCAGTTCCTTGCGTATTCCTCGCATTTTGTACACAATTGTTCTACGGTTTCCGGAGATTGCAAATCGGTTGATTTAGCTCCTGTCTCATTTACAAGTCTTTGAAGAATCTCAGGATTCTCTAGCATAGGACATGGTCTTAAGTGATTTTCATTGAATGGCTGATTGTTATGATATGCCATAAACAATGGTTGCTTTAATATTTCAAGCAAACTGTGTGTCCTTATATTTGCACCAGAATAGTGAATAAATACACATGGCTCTGCATCACCATTTGCATTGATATGGAAATAATTCCTTCCACCGGCAATGCATCCCCCAACGAACTCACCATCATTCTGGAAGTCCATAGTAAACAAACCTTCTCCATTTTCCAGCTTACGAATCTCTCTGATTCGATCTTTGATATACATTCTCTGTTCAGGTGTAGGGAGAAGCTCCAGAGAGGCTTCATTTCCAACAGGCATATAGTGGAAATACATGGCATATCTGCATCCCTTGTCCACCATTAGTTTTACGAATTCCTTACTTGTAACTGACTCACAGTTCTTTGAAGTATAGCAGATAGATGTGCCGAAGATTAGTCCATTTTCCTTAAGTAACTCCATCGCATGCATAACCTTCCCATAGACACCTGCTCCTCTGCGCAAGTCATTTACCTCAGGTGAACCCTCAAGACTAATTGCCAGTGCAAGATTTCCGACTCTCTTCATTTCCTGACAAAATGCTTCATCAACTAAAGTTCCATTAGTAAATGCAAGAAATTGACATTCATGATGTTCTTCACACAACTGAATGATGTCTGTCTTTCTCACTAATGGTTCTCCACCCGTAAACATATAGAAATACACACCTATTTCTTTTCCCTGTTTTACTACATTTGATAATTCTTCATAGGAAAGATTCAGTTTGTTTCCATATTCAGCAGCCCAGCAACCAGTGCAATGAAGATTGCAGGCACTGGTAGGATCCATTAAGATCAGCCATGGGATATTGCAATTATGTACAGTTCTCATTTTACGAATTGTTTTTGTACCATGAAGCATAGCCTCAAAACCAAAATTTAGTACGGTTGTTTTTACGACATTTGGATCTAACTCATCCAATAAACGATTCAAATATTGATTCAACGCACAATCCTTGTTGCAAGTCATGTCTTTTACTTTGCCATAGTCTATATCAAGCTTCTCACCTGACATATATTTTTCCATAAGGTCAATGAGCTTAAGCATTTCCTTTTCTCGGTCTTTCTCAATATTATTAAACAATACATCAATTATTTTTGAGGCGGTTGTTCTAGCTGCTATATGTCCTAAATTACTCATTTATAATTCCTCCGTTTGCATTATTATTAATCAATATCAATAATATCTTTTTGCATACTCTTAATTGTTCTTACTGTATTTGTAACTACTACAAGATTCATTATTCCGTCCAGGCAAATACCAAGACCAACCATTCTGACAATTAGTTTGGTTGCTTTCATTGGTGAAAGCAAAAGAAATGCTCCAACAATTCCGGATGCTATAGCTGTAATCAAAATCCACTTCCATCTTTCAATACCGAATTTCTTTGCTTCGAATGCTGTTTGAATTTTTAATGCGGCATCAACAACCATAAATATTCCTATACAAAATCCAAGTAATTTCACAATATGAGCAGTTCGAAAAATCATCAAAGCTCCCAGTATCATGGAAACAATACCCAATCCAAAATCAAATTGAAAGGCTAATTGAAACAGATCTTTTGTGAAATAGCTTGATATTTTTGCCAGTCCATATATCATGAAAAATACACCACAAACCTTACACAGGACATCTAACCCTAATCCTGGCCAAACCAATAATATAGCGCCGCCAATAATACAGAATATTGTCATTACCACATACACATTCTTCGCTGTTTTTAAGTTTTTCATATGTTCTGCCTCCTTATGTGTATTGATAATAATCTAATTATCTTTCCTTTCAAATAGACAAAAAAATAACAGTGTCCAAATTTTTGGGCACTGTTGTAAATGTGTCTAGTTTTTACTTTTGTCTTTTTCTATTTGAGCAATTAAAGCCTTGATTGTAGCTTGATAGGAAACCGACATTCTATGAATTAATCGTTCCTGTGAATCCTGCATACCATGCTGTAACCAC
>SFNX01000134.1 GCA_004552595.1 Lachnospiraceae bacterium
TTTTCAGTGTGCTTAAGAATTGTAATTATTTTTGCAGGGAAAAAATGTTCCCGTAAAAACATATGAATGGTTTTATCTGCGTCTGAATCAGTCACAGTGTAGTCAATTACCCGTATCATTAGCTGTCCCTTTTAATGCCAAATATAGGCTCACACATTATACCATATTTTGTGGTATACTTACTCTATGGAACGATTAAAGCAGGACATAAAAACAGGACAATTTAACAGACTTTACGTGCTTTGCGGCGAGGAAGATTATTTCAGGACGTATTATAAAAAAAGCCTTAAGAACGCGATTATGCCGGAAGATGACGGAATAAACTTCACTGAATTTTCCGGGAAAGGTGTCAGGGAAAATGAAATAATGGACATAGCCCGAACAATCCCGTTTTTAGGGGAGAGAAGACTTGTTATCGTAAATGACAGCGGATTATTAAACCCAGCATCAAAGAAGAAAAAATCATCGGATGATGAGAGCGAAGAAGAGTCAGAAAAGGAAACCGTTAAGAAAAAAGATGACTACGGACTTGCCGATTTCTTTGCTGAAATACCTGAGACAACAGTGCTTATCTTTAATGAAGAAAAGGTCAACAGAACTTCTAAGATATTCAAGGCGGCAGCCAAATACGGATATGTGGCTTCGTTCAATCCGATTCCTGAAAAGGAAGATGGAATAAGAAGAGTTCAGGGCTATGTTGCAGGAAAGCTTAAGCGCGAAAACGTCAATATGACAAACGGTGCGTTCAAGCTTTTTATCGACAGAACCGGCACTGATTTAAGAACTGTATTTACCGAGCTTGAAAAACTGATCAGCTATGTATACGGTAAGGGTGTCATCACGGAAGAGGATGTAGCCAAGCTCCTTCCTGACAGAATTGAGAATAAAATATTTGTAATGACTGAGGCTATGACAAACCGCGATCAGCGCAGCGCACTCAAGGTATATTACGATCTGTTAAGGATTAAGGATGAAAAGCCGGTTATGATTTTAGCAGCGATTTACAAGCAGTATCACCAGCTATACGTCATCAAAAAGCTCTCGGTTGAGGGGATGAGCGGCGCGGATATTCTAAAGGCGGCAGACGTTCGCAGCGATTCCGACTACATATATAAGAAGCTGCTTCGAATCGCCGGGCAGTATACATATGCGGAGCTTGAGCACGCGATGAAGATGTGCCTTGACTACGACAAGCAATTCCGCTCAGGAAAGATTAAGGACGTTATCGCGGTTGAACTTGTTATCGTTGCGATGTCATCACGTGAGAAGTTGAATTTATAGGCAAAAACAAAAATTTAAGCATAGAACAGAGTGCAAATTAATAAGGAGGCTAAAATGGCAGAGAACAGACAAACACCTGTTGCAGGGCAGATATATAAGCATTTTAAAGGTAATTTATATAAGGTATTGGCAGTCGCAGTGCACACAGAAAGTGAAGAGAAGCTTGTAGTATATCAGTCAGTAGATAATCCTGACAGAGTATTTGCAAGACCGCTTGAAATGTTCATGAGTGATATCGACAGATTCAGATATCCGTTAATCAGAGCAAAGTACAGATTCACACTTGTCAGCGAACCTGAGGAAGAGACAGATGAACCTTTAAAAACAAAAGCGGCTGAATCAGAAACCCCTCAACCATCAGAGGATACTCCAGCAGCCTCAATTCCATCAAGTGAGCAAGAGGAAGAGACAGAGCCTTCAAAAATAGAAGTAACAGAAGAACAATCAGATGACGACTCCGCAGTATATAAGGACAATGGCGAGCTTGTAATCGACCCATATGTTGAAGGAGTTCTTGATGAAAAGGAGTTTTCAAAGAAAATCGAATTCTTTGAAATGCTAAGAGGCAAGTGCACTGAAGATATGCTTACGACAATTGCGATTTCCCTTGATATTCAGCTTCAGGAAGGAAGCATAGAGGATAAGTATTCACAGATATTAAGGACTCTTAAGATGCATGAGAAATACGAGACTTCAAGATTAAGAGGGTAGCATAGCGCACCCTCTTATCTTACAATCACACGTATTTTCTTTTCACACTGCGTAACAACTAACTGGTCGTCAACGCCTGCATATTCGCCGTCTGCGTGAATAGGAAGCTTGGCGTCTGAATATATTTCAACCTTTCTTGCAGTATAAGTTTCAATTCCTTTGCATTTAACGTGGTTTCCTTTAAATGCCTTAGGAATTATTGTGAGAACCCTAAGTTTTGAAATATCGCCGGCTACACATACGTCGATGATCCCGTCGTCACATTTTGCTTTAGGGCAGAACATAAAGCCGCCGCCTTCATAACGGTGCACCATTGTAGTAATGAAATAAAAGCGGTTGAATCTGATTTGTCTTGCTTCATCAAGAATCAGAGTGCAGCCGTGTTTTTTTGTATTGGCAAGTTGCTTAAGCGCAATGATTAAGTACGAGAGCTTACCAAGCTTTATTTTATTGAGGATAACCTTAAGCTTTGAATTAAGCGCTTCGTGGCATACGGCAGCATCATATCCGATACCTGCGCTTACGCAAAAACGCTTATTGTACTCTGAATTTGTGAGGTTTCCGACATCCATGAATCTGTACTCCTTTGGATGAAGGATTGAGTTAAGTGCCTTTTCAGGGTCAAGCGAAATACCTAAATCCCTGGCAAAATCACCGCCTGAGCCTGATGGAATATATCCGAGAGTCACTTTTGAATAATCCCTTATTCCGTTGAACACTTCGTTAAGCGTTCCGTCGCCGCCAATTACAATTATTACATCATTAATATCATCAGAAGTGATGTCCTTAGCATACTTTTTCGCGCTTGAAGGCCCTGTGGTCTCATAAGCCTTATACTCGATTTTCTGTTCAATCAACACCTTTTCTGTTTTCTTCCAGATGTTCAAACCGTTGCCCGTACTTGACTGCGGATTATAAATAATGTGTAACATTGCTCCTCCAATTGGCAGAACCTGCCGTTTTTGTTTTTCCCAGCTAATTATATCAGCATTGGCAAAAAAATGGTATAAAGTTGTTTGTTTTCCAATTTTGTTTTACTATTGAGGAGAGTGCAAATTTGTATCAGACAATGAAGTGAACATATGAATAAAGAAAAAATACTTAGAATTTTAGATTTTCTCATCCCTATTGTATCTGTAGTTGTAGTTTCAATTGCAGGAATTTATCTGTATAGAGTTAACAAAGAGCACAACATAGCGGATGAAGAATACGCCGTAATTGAAGAAGCTGCAGGAGTTACAGAGCTTCCTGAAAGCATGGAGATAGAGGAAACTAATGAGGATGAAGAAACAGTAGATGAGTATAAGCAGACATTCTTTAATATTCATGTTAATTTTGATGCGCTTAATAAAATAAACGAGGATGTAATCGGATGGATTTACATACCATCGATTGGATTAAGTTATCCGGTTTTGCAGGGTGAAGACAATAAGTATTATTTAAGTCACACAATGGAAGGGACTTTAAACAGCTCCGGATCCATTTTCATGGATGCTGAAAGTGACAGTGATATGCTTGGGTTTAACACTTTTTTCTATGGGCATGCAATGAAGAATGGCACGATGTTTGGTTCACTTAAGGAGTTTCTAAAGCATCCTGATACAATAGATAAAAACCCGTATATATACTACTTTACGAAGGACCACGCATATAAATACAGAATAATTGCGACATACATCACCCACCAGGGCAGCAACACATATATGATTTCTGAGACAAAAGAGCAGTTTTATAACTATATGCAGAAGGTCTCAAAGTGGAATAGATATGAAAATGGATTAGCACCGTTTGAGCTTGATGAGGATTACGGAAATGTTGACTGGGACACTCTTACTATGGAAGACCTTGAAAAAATTGATGAGCTTTTATCATTCAGTAATGTATACGCTTTAGGAAACGGAGAAAACGTAGAGGTTGACAGGATTATTACATTAAGCACATGTTCCGGAAATGGAACGGGAGACAGAAAAATTGTTCAGGCATATTTATTTGACGAGTATAAGATAAAAAATTAACAAAACGGAATAGCTGAATTTATTAAAAAGCACCAAATCTACTCAGATTGGTGTTTTTTTATACTTATTTTGAGCCATTATGTCACATGGTGACGTCATAATATATGTAAAGTACAAATAGATTGTACTTAAACGATTACATTAATTGACTTATCTAATTTGGTTATATCGCGTTTTTTGAGGGAACAATTATGGCGAACAAAAACTTACTTAAGAGCAAAGCAGTATTAAAGGCTATCTCAATTGGTCTTGCAGCAATGATGGCAATGACACCGGTCGTTGGCGCCGGATGATGTTGATGGTAACGAGGGTGAATCTGGTAAATCCAATATTTCTGAAAGTCAATCAGAATCATCAGAAAATAATACCCAGTCATCTGAAAACAATACTCAGGCGGTAGAGGAAAGCTATGAGCAGGCAAAAGAGGAACTTGTGCCTGAAATACCGCAAGATGCAACAGTTACAACAGATACTACAGATGGCGTTACTACTGAAAAAACCGAGTTTACGGAGACTTCTGAAAATGTAAAAACAGATATTACTGTTGAGAAAAAAACAAGTGAAGATGGAAGCTCAGAAGACATTACAGTTACAACAGATGAAACAACAACTAAATCTGAGGAAACAACTGAGTACGAATATACGTACAACAATGAGACAGTGACTGTAACGAAGGAAGAATACGCTCAGAAGATTGCTGAAAGTAAAGCTGGTAAGGACCAGGATGGCAAAGACTTAGTATTTACTCAGAGTGAACCGTCAACTGAAGATATTCTTGATGAATCAGGCGTTAAAATAGGTGAAAAGAAAACTATTACAGAGGAAGCTACATTTATAGATGAAGCGGGCTATGAAACAACAAAGACAATAACTACTACGGTTATTACATACATCAATTCAGAAATTACAGCTCCTGACGCACCTGCACCGGCTGATCCTGATAGGATTTCGCTTGGTGAGGCTACAGATAACA
Organism: Lachnospiraceae bacterium; assembly: GCA_004552595.1. GTDB lineage: Bacteria > Bacillota > Clostridia > Lachnospirales > Lachnospiraceae > UBA2868. The sequence continues at coordinate 4,981 of SFNX01000134.1, forward strand.
GCTCTTCAACAGCTGTTCTTCCTGATGGCACAATTATAATTGAAACAAGCGAGAAGAAGGCATCAGCATATAAGTCTGAGAAATCAGAAAGCGAGGCTGCTACTACAGTTAATAATAAAGTATCAGAAGAGACTGTAGAAATTAAATCTAGTGGTAAGAAAACCGAGACAATCAGTTCATTTAATACAGAAGCTGAAGCAAATGAAATGCTTGATACTCTTGAAGATAAGGATAAAGAGTCAGTAAGCGTTGTAAAAAATGAAGATGGAACATTTAAGCTTGTTAAAACAGTATATGTTCAGGTTGATGAGCCTGAAGATATTACTGTTCAAAGCGGAGACGGTGTTGCAAAATTTGACATTCTTGTTAATGGCAAATATTCAGAGAGCGACGGCTGGAAGATTGTTAAGTCTGAAACGGATGAAGTTAGCGGAACAACAACGTGGACAGTTACTAAGACTGTAGGTGATCTGACTACTAAGTATACATATAAGTTTACTCCTGAAAAGAGAAACGAAACATCATCTGAAAGTCCTATTACAACATCAGCGAAAACAGCGGATGAATTTGCAAAAAATCATCTTTCAGAATATACAGCTGAAAACAGTGGATGGACAGTATTAAAAAATACAGACGGAAATACTACTATATGGACTATCAGTAAAAAGGATGGTGACACAACAACACAGTATACATATAAGTTTACTGCTACCGAGTCAACGTCGGCTGCAACTAAGACATCAGTTAAAACAAATGCAACAACTAATGAGGAATTTTTAGCTGAACTTAAGGATACTTATAAAGATGGTATTTCTAATGGCAGTGTGACTATTACTGATAATAATGATGGAACATATACTGTAGTTAAAAAGGGTGCTAACTCTTACGAAACAATAACAGAGACTTACACATATTCATCAAGCAGTGTAGTCACTATTCCAGAAGTTACAGCTGCAACATGGAATGAATTTGTTAATGCATTTGAGGGAAATAAAAATGCGTCCATTGATGAATTAAATAAGAAGTGCACGGTTACCACTAAATCAGAAGATGGAACAACAACAATAATTACATATACGTTTAAAGAAGGAACTCCTGTAACATCTAAAGCTGAAACAGTTACAACAACTTCATTAAATGCTTCTGATTTTGAGGCGGAATTAAAGAAGCAGTTTGCCGGTTGGGAATTCAGTACTGTTGATACTACTTCTAGGCCTGGATATGCAGTCTGGAAGGTATCTAAATCAGAAAACGGAACAAAGACTGAATATGAGTATTCATTCAAGTATGAATCAGGAGATGCAAAGCCTTTTACGCCAACAGCTAAGGATGCAAAGTCGTTTAAGAGTGAACTTATCGATGCTTATGGTGAGGCAAATGTATCAATCTCATCAAAAAAAGTAGATGGTGTTACAACTACTACATATACATGTACAAAGGAAGTTGATGGTCTGACTCAGACATATGTATATACTTCGACAGTTACTGAAAAGGCTGATGAGTTCTATACTACGGCTACTTCTGTTGGAGAATTTGAAGCATTAATTAGTAGCAAGTATCCAGGATATGATATCAACTTTGAAGAAAAAATACATGGCAACAAAGGCAATTCAGCAGATACATGCATATGTACAGTAACAAAAGACGGAAAAACTGTCGCAATATACGAATATTGGGTATCACCTGATAGTGGACACGGTTCAAAAGAAGAAAAATTAAAGGGTAAGACAATTGAGGAATACCTAAAGGAGAAGTATCCTACGGATAATGGCTGGACTATTGAAAGTATTGGAGATAACAAGTGGAAAGCATCAAGACCGCAGAATGACAACCATACCTATGTTCAGATCATTACTCTTAATGATGCTACACCTGACGAATTCACTGAAGAAGAAATTAGTGCTTGGGAAAAAGATATTTATAATAATCATAAAGAGAGTGAAGGTTGGACAGTAACCAAGGATGGCGATAACAAGTGGGTAGCTGTTAAGAAGTTTGGAAAGGTTACAATCGATGAGGTTGTATATGAACTTACAGAAAACGGTACTACAAAGAGTGTGACAAGAAAGGTTGAAAAGTCAACACTTGGTGAAATTCTTGGTGATGAGGTATTCAGTAAGGATGCACCGGTAGTAAATGCTTCTAATTATCAGGCATATACATTGATTTCTGCTGGAGATGCAATAATTGGTTGCCATGAAAACGGTGGCGTATATGCAGGCGGTGAAATCGGAACAAATAAAGGTGACGGAACTGTTAATAAAAATGGTGCTGTCATGATAGACGACTGGTTTGGTGCTGTATTATATGACAAAGACGGAACAGTAAATCTTCAAAACTGTGATAACCAAAATCGCATTGAAAGAAAAGAGGTTGATAAAACTTCTGATGAGATTAAAGAATACTGGAACGGAGTTGCAAATAGCGTCATAGAATCATGTAGTTTGGCAACTAAAAAGATTATTGATGGTGTATATCAGGTTAAAGGACAGATTGTCGCAAACTACGATGAATGGTTTAAATCTGTTACCATTAATTCATGGGAAAAAGCATTTGATAGATTTATGACAGCATTAAATGACTGTGGGGCATTGCTTACCGGAAATACCGGTTTTCAGCCGGCACAGGATGGAAGCGGTGAAACAGGTAACTCTAATCTTGTAATAGTATCTCGTACGAGTGATAAAATAACTGTTTCAAATTGTCTCGGTAACTTAAATCTGGGATTGCTACTTGCTCCTAATGCCGATATTGAAGTAGCAGGCAATAATATTACGGGTACACTGATAGGCAATAGTATTGTTAATAATGCTGAGTCGCATACTAATATCAGAAGCGAGAAGATAACAGAAGAAGAAACAAAGAAAACCGGAGAATCAGTCACTGTTGAAGAGTATAAAGTAAACGCTAAGAAGAAGTTAGCAGAGATGGTTTGCACATTATCCGATCCAAAGGTTGTTGCAAACAGAGAGAAAACAGAAGTCAGCTCAACTGTTGATGCAAAAGGTCTTACATTCTCTGCAAGCATGGAATCATCAAAAAAGACACTTAATGTAAATGCTTTAAGTAAAACTGATACTATTACAGATAGTAAGTTTGAAAAGGCTAAAGAAGGTATTAAGAAAGAAACACTTGACTTTGAAAAGGAATTTAAGAAGAGTTCAAGTGAAAAGTTTGGAAGCAAGGTTACTTCTAAGACAACGATTACTAATAAAAAATCTGTTGTAATTCTTGGAAAGAAAGTGTCAGAGACTGGAACAAGAGTAGTGACACCGCCACCAACAACCCCACCGGTGACACCACCACCGACGACACC
>SFNX01000135.1 GCA_004552595.1 Lachnospiraceae bacterium
CAGAAAAAATCAAATATTAAAAAAATACCAAAAGACCTTCCAATGTTCTTTATTTCAGGCACAGATGACCCGGTAGGCGATTATTCCAAAGGTGTTGAAAAAGCATATGATGATATGTGCAAGGCTTCAATAAAAGATGTTGATATTATGCTTTATCATGGCGGAAGACATGAAATGTTAAATGAAATCATACGCGACAGCGTATATGAGGATGTTTATAACTGGATTAAAAAGCACATAAAATAGTCCGGTAATTCAGGAGTTTTATTTTGACTAAGCTAATGATGGCAGTGTATCTGGCATTACTTATATGTCCGTTCATTGCGATTATGTTTACGGTGCCTTATGTAATATGGCAATATAAAAAAATTAAGTTTATAAATGTCATTAGATGTGCCAACATATATCTGATGATATTTTTCACGTTATGCGCATATTTCATGACGATGCTTCCTTTTCCTGAAATTGAGGAAGTTAGAAGGATGAAGGGACCTTTTGTCCAGCTTATCCCGTTTTATTGCATATATGATTTCTTCAAAAACTCGGGGTTTGTTATTTCTGACTGGAAAACAGTATTACCGGCATTTTCCGGTGGAATAATACTGGGCATTTTTTTTAATGTAATAATGCTCATCCCTTCGGGATTTTTCTTAAGAAGATTATATAAATTCAGAAAGCGCGAGATGATTCTTGTCGGTTTTTTAATAAGTCTTATTTTTGAGTTTACTCAGCTTACGGGATTATTTGGCATTTATCCGAATCCATACAGAATATTTGATGTTGATGATCTTATACAGAATACCTTCGGCTTCTTTTTAGGAGGAGAATTAACGCACGTATGGAGATTTTTAAAGCAGCCAAGCCATATTGTTGTCCGTCAGGGTGGAGAGGTATCATTTAGAAGAAGGTTTTCGGCAGATATTATTGACCAGTCAATTTTGACGGCAATTCTGGTTGTTTTTATAATATTGTCGAAGCGTAATATTAAGTTTTTTGCCCTGCATCCGATTAAGTCATTTCCGTTGTACTTTGAACTGATAATGATACTTAACTTCCTCTTGTCGGTTATTGTGTATTTAACAAACGGACTTACTCTTGGGATGTATTTAACAGGACTACGCTTAAGGGACACAAGGGGCTACAGGCTTTCAATGTGGCAGTGTTCGCTAAGAGGACTCGTGTATGCTTTGTATATTAACATTCCGCTTTTAATCGGATTTTTCATTAAGCTAAGCATGGACAGACATATTGTCGTAAGTATATTGTGCATGATTGTAAGTGCCGAGCTTGTATTTTCATATGTATATTTCAATCTAACGTTAGTTCTTCATATTGTTACGCATGGTGAAAAGCTTCTATATGAAAAAGTAAGCAGAACGCACTTAGGTCTTGAGTCTGAAAAGACAATTTGGAGTAGACAAAAAGTACTGTACAGAGGAAAGCTTAAGGAATTTGACATTGAAGTCGGCGCGAGAGAAATATACGATATATTAAGAGATAATAAAGTACATAGCGAGGATTGTGAGATAATTGAATCAATGGCAAAAAAAGCACTTAACACGTGGATGAATGGTGGACTAAACGGTCATATATTCACGGTGCAAATTGAAAAGCGCCTATCAAGGGAAACACTTCTTATATGTGTTCACGGCCCATATGTCTCATTGGAAAACGAAGATAACCGCTTTTTTAAAGTATTAACCGGCGAAATACTTCCGTTTGAAACGTATTACACGGGCGGAATAAATGTATTTGCCGTTGAAATATAATAATCAGAATGGAGAAAGCTATGAAAATCAATTTTAATGAAATGGAAGCAAAGGTAAACAATAGGTTTAAGGACGGAGAGGGAGACTTTATTGCAAAGATTAAGTCAGATGACTTAAATAAAATAATATATGGAACACTTACTCCAGGCTCATCAATCGGGTATCACAAGCATGAAACAAACAGTGAGATTATTTATATTTTAGAAGGAAACGGAAAGTGTAAGTATGAAGATGAGGTCCAATCTTTATCAAAAGGAGATTGTCACTATTGTAAGAAGGGACACTCACACAGTCTCATTAATGATTCAGACAGTGACCTTAAATTTTTTGCGGTAATACCTGAGCAGTAAATATAAGTGAGGATATAACATGTTTAATATTGAAAAACCCAAAAGAAGAATTGCAATGTCTGTTCTCGGAGTGCTTACCGGAGGCATCAGTGTTGCAATATTTAAAACAGCAGCATTCGGAGTTGATCCGTTCCAAACATTCATGGCAGGACTTGACAGTATGATTCCAATCAGTTTTGGAACACTTTATGTTATTACTAATGCGGTGCTTTTATTATTTGCACTTATATTCGACAGACACTATATCAATCTTGCAACATTTATTAATTTATTTTTGCTTGGATATATAACACAGTTTACCTATGATTTCATACAGAATATCTTGCCAAATCCCAGTGTAATAACACGTGCAATATGCTTAGTTATCGGAATTGTAATACTCTGTATCGGTTCGGCACTTTATATGACTGCCGATTTAGGAGTGTCGACATATGATTCCGTTGCACTTATTATTAGCAATACATGGAAAAAGGGACAGTTTAAATATATCCGTATTGTGACTGATTTGGTCTGCGTAGTAGTCGGCTCTGTTTTATTTTTATTAGCGGGCGGCAATATAAAAGATATTCCTACAATAGCAGGAATCGGAACAATTATCACAGCATTTTTCATGGGACCACTTATTGAGTTCTTTAATGAAAAGATTGCGAGACCACTTCTAAATAAATAACTAAATGCAATATAGATACATTAAAATAAGCGAATTGAATATTGATGATATTTCTGAGTGTGTATCTAAAGAAAGAGTTGAGCGCGCGATGAAGTACAAGTCACCTTTAGACAGGAAAAGATCGATAGGTGCCGAATATCTGTTAAGAGAGATGCTTAATGATAGGTTTGGCATCTCTTTTGATTCGCTTACATATGATGACAAGGGAAAGCCGCATATTTATGACAAAAACGGAAAGGATGTAATACATTTTTCGTTATCACACTCCGGAGAATATGCTGCATGTATCATATCAGATAAGCCTTGCGGCATAGATATTGAAATTCATTCTGATAAACGTGACTATGAAAAAATCGCGAAACGAATCTGTACTAAAGATGAGCTTTCACTAATTAACTCAAGAGAAGAATTTTATAAATACTGGACACTTAAGGAAAGTGTTCTCAAGGCTTTAGGACTTGGGCTTCAGTTTGATATGAGAAGTGTCAAAATAGAACCACTCGACAAATTTGGAAAGGATTATGCCGCGACTGCTGATGGATATAGTTACAGTGGCGGGGTTATTTTGGCACCGAGTGGATACTCACTTACTTATGTCGAACTATCGGGTGAGAAAGAATAATAAAATATAGAGAATATATATTGACAATTATATAGGTTGTGTTATTATAAACATATGAACAAGTATTCATATGAATAAAACATAATACATTGCTTGGAGGATTGATATGATTAAAGATTATAGAATTGAAGTTGATTGTGCTAACTGTGCAAATCTTATGGAGGAGGCAACTAAGAAGACAGAAGGTGTTAAAGACTGCGTTGTAAATTTCATGACACTTAAGATGAAGGTGACTTTTGAAGAGGGCGTGGATGATAAGAAAGTAATGAAAGAAGTACTTAAGAACTGCAAAAAGGTTGAAGATGATTGCGAGATTGAATTATAAAAGGTAGAAACATGAATAAAAAGCAGAAGAAGATGCTTGTAAGGATAATCGTGGCAGCGTTGCTTGTAGTTCTGCTTACGCTTATTCCTGAAAGCATAATAGGTGAAAAAAGCATAGTTCAGTTAGGTTTGTTTTTGATTCCGTATTTGATTATCGGCTATGACATATTAAAAAAGGCATTTAAGGGAATCAGAAATAAGCAGGTATTTGATGAAAATTTCCTTATGGCAGTTGCAACTATCGGAGCAATCATTCTTGGTGATTATAAAGAGGGCGTTGCGGTTATGCTCTTTTACCAGGTTGGAGAGCTGTTCCAAAGCTATGCAATAGGAAAGAGCAGAAAAAATATTTCAGAGCTTATGGATATAAGACCTGACTATGCAAATATTGTTTCAGAAGGAGAGACTAAAACAGTCAGTCCTTATGAAGTGCCTGTTGGTTCTGTAATAGTAGTTAAGCCCGGAGAAAAGGTTCCGCTTGATGGAATAGT
>SFNX01000035.1 GCA_004552595.1 Lachnospiraceae bacterium
GCACTAAGCTCTTCAACAATAGCTTTTACACATGCATTTTCAACAGGATTACCGATTTTTTCCTGGTCAGGATGATAAAGCATCTTTCCATCCTTAGATACTATATATACATATGAGCTTGGCATTCCCTCGCATTTAACCTCACCAAACATATTATCAAGGTCTGAATACAGCGCCATTTCTGCCGGCTGTCCTAAAGCCTCCATCTCGAATTTACATGTCTTAGCCATTTCCTCAAGATAATTAAGAGTCTTCTCTGTAATGATGTCCTTTGATTTTGGTACCGTTGAAAGCAACGCAATGAGTACCGCAACAAATACTGCAATAATAATGGTTCCCATAAACGTAGCCATTAGGTTGATTTTAATCCCCTTTTTTTCCTTATTTTTTTTCTCCTTAGCCATACAAAATACCTTTCCTAGTTAATTTTAATTTTTTGTGTCCATGTAAACACATTATGTAAATTATAATTCTTTTATTTTTTTATTTCAATAAATATGTATCCAAAATAGCAGCTAATGAATGTACATTTTTAAATATCGTAAAAAAGGTGGTGTGAAACAACACCACCTGATTAAAAATGCAAATTAATAATTAATCGTTAAGAGCTGTCTTCTGAGATACTTCATGCTTCTTCTCATAGCATGCAAATGTCTCTTCAACGAAATCATTATCAGGAGCCTTAGTAATAAGACTTACAACCGGTACAATTACAAGACCTGCAAGCATTGCTATAGCACCTGAATTAATAGGAGACTGAAGAAGCTTAGGCAATACGCTCTTAGCAAACATATTAACCATCATTAATCCGACTCCGAATACAAAGCTTGCCCAGCATGCAATCTTAGTAGTCTTCTTCCAGTAAAGTGAATAAAGGAACGGAGCTAAAAACGCACCTGCAAGTGCACCCCATGAAATACCCATAAGCTGTGCAATAAATGTAACTGAGCTCTTATACTGGATAAGTGCGATAATTGCAGAAATTGCAATGAATACAACTACAAGTATTCTTATTGATAAAAGCTGCTGCTTATCATCCATCTTCTTCATGAACTTACCCTTAAGGAAGTCAATTGTAAGTGTAGAAGATGATGCAATTACAAGTGATGATAACGTTGACATTGATGCAGATAATACAAGTATTACTACAAGTGCAATAAGTCCCGGTGAGAGATTCTGAAGCATTGTAGGAATTACTGAATCGTAACCATTTGCTGCAATATCAATCTGGTCTGAATACAATCTTCCGAAACCACCAAGGAAATAGCATCCGCCTGCAACAACAAGTGCGAATATAGTTGAAATAACAGTTCCTTTATGTATTGAACCTTCATCCTTAATTGCATAGAACTTCTGAACCATCTGAGGAAGTCCCCATGTACCCAGTGATGTAAGAATAACTACAAACATAAGGTTTAACGGATCCGGTCCTAAGAAAGAAGCGAATATTCCCGGTGTTGTGCTGACAGTTTCGTCTGAAACTCTTGCAAGTCCGTCAAGTGCATTTAAAAGTCCTCCGTTAGCCTTCATAACAGCAACTATAACTGCTGAAATACCGAATAACATAATCATTCCCTGAATGAAATCGTTGATAGCAGTTGCCATATATCCACCTGCAATTACATACACTGCAGTAAGTACAGCCATAAGTACAATACATACCGAATAATCAATATTAAAAGCCATTCCAAAAAGTCTTGAAAGACCATTGTAAAGCGACGCCGTATATGGAATAAGGAATACGAATATGATTGCCGATGAAACAATCATAAGTGCCTCTGACTTAAATCTCTTTCCAAAAAACTGAGGCATTGTTGCTGAATCAAGATGCTGTGTCATGATTCGTGTTCTTCTTCCAAGAATAGCCCATGCCATAAGTGAACCGATAATACAGTTTCCGATTCCTGCCCATGTAGCAGCAATTCCGTATTTCCATCCAAATTGTCCGGCATATCCTACAAATACTACTGCAGAGAAATAAGAAGTTCCAAATGCAAAGGCTGTAAGCCAAGGTCCTACAGAACGTCCTCCAAGTACGAATCCGTTTACATCTGTTGCGTTTTTACGACAGTAGAATCCGATGCCTATCATAACAGCAAAATACAAAATCAATAATACTACTTTCATAACAAATCCCTTCCTTAGATAATAAAATATGGTTTAGCACGTTGAATTGTAACACTTTAACGTGCTAAACCATGTACATATCTAATATATCATGATTCGTTTTGCTGTGCAACAAGGTGATCGGCACCATATTTCTTTCTTAATGCCGGCTTTTCGATTTTACCTGTAGCATTTCTTGGAACATCAGCAAATATTATTTTCCTAGGTCTTTTATACCTTGGCATTCCAAGACAGAATTCATTGATTTCTTCTTCTGTGCAAGTCATTCCATCCTTAATTGATACAATTGCACCCGTAATCTCGCCTAGTCTTCTGTCGGGAAGACCGATAACCGCAACGTCCTTTATTTTCTCATGGGCAGCCATAAAGTTTTCTATCTCGACAGGGTAAATGTTCTCACCACCCGAAATAATTACATCCTTCTTTCTGTCAACGAGGAAAATAAATCCATCTTCATCCATCATAGCCATGTCGCCTGTGTAGAGCCATCCATCCTTTAATGAAGCAGCAGTTGCTTCAGGATCGTTATAGTAGCATGTCATAACGCCCGGGCCTTTAACACAAAGCTCACCGACTAATCCCTGATCAACCTCATTATCGTTTTCATCTACTATCTTACAGCTCCATCTGTATCCCGGAATTCCTATCGCTCCTACTTTATGAATGTTTTCAATTCCAAGATGTACGCATCCGGGACCTGTAGACTCCGAAAGACCATAGTTCGTATCATATAAGTGATTCGGGAAGTACTCCTTCCAGTGTCTGATCAACGACTGTGGAACAGGCTGTGCACCAATGTGCATAAGTCTCCACTGATCTAATTTATAGTCTGATAATTTAATATCCCCTCTATCAAGCGCATCCAATATTTCCTGCGCCCACGGAACTAAAAGCCAGACAATCGTGCAGTGTTCCTTACTAATAGCATCAAGTATTATTTCAGGTGTTGTACCTTTAAGGAGTACTGCCTTTGAACCGGCACATAAGCTTCCCATCCAGTGGAACTTTGCACCTGTATGATAGAGCGGTGGAATACATAGAAACGTATCGTCTCTGTCCGTTAAATGATGCTTCTGCTCCATTTGCGCTGCCTGCATAAGTGATTCATGGTTATGTAGAATAGCTTTAGGAAATCCCGTTGTTCCCGAAGAAAAGTAAATCGCCGCATCATCTTCATCTTCAATTCTTACAAGTGGTGCCTTTGAAGAACAGTCTGCAACAAGCTCTCTGTAGCTTTCTGCAAATGTTGGACATCCATCTCCAACATAAATAAGCATTCTTCCTTTGATTAATTCTTCTTCAACTGACTCAACTCTTCCTATAAATTCAGGGCCAAAAAACATAACGTCAACTTCAGCAAGCCTAACGCAGTACATAATCTCTTCAGCTGAAAATCTGAAGTTAAACGGAACTGCAATAGCTCCTGTTTTTAATATTCCAAAATATATCGGAAGCCACTCAAGACAGTTGAACATAAGAATCGCAACCTTGTGGCCCTTTCCTATTCCTCTTGAAATAAGCATATTCGCAACACGGTTTGCCTTTTCATCAAATACTGACCAGCTGATTTCTCTTCTGTATGCTGTCTTATCTGTCTGCTGTACAAGCTCATAATCTTTCCAGCTTATTCTTCTTGTCTCCTCAACAAGCGGATTTAGCTCAATAAGTGCGACCTCATCACCGTATAATTTATGGTTTCTCTCTAGATAATCTGTAACCGGCATTTCCTTCTCCAATCAATAAATAAAAATAATGTAACGCTTTAAAGCGGTAAATACTATATTATACTATTTCCTGTGTTTTTGCAAAAATGACTGCTATTTTAAGAGCTCCTTTGCATTTTCAGAAAAAATCATTTCTCTTTCTTTATCTGTAAAATCAAGACTGTTGATTTTATCTACATATTCTTTCTGCGATGACCACGGTGAATCGGTACCAAATAATATCTTTTCTATTCCGTGTGCTCTTGAAAGCCTGACGAAATCTTTGTCCTGCATATTGTATGTACGCATCGGGTCTTTTAGGTCACTTCTTTTGTTTATTTTGCCTAGAGAAAAAGACGTATCGAAGTAGTAATCTGAACCCGCAAGGTATTTCTCGACATTGTCCCAGTCATTCCATCCACCCATATGGGCTAAAACCATCTTTTTAGGATGAATTTCCTTATCAATTCTCAGTAGACTTTCAACAGGAATATAATTAGCCTCTTCAAAACCGATATCCCACCCGGCATGCGTTAGCACAATTAAATCAAGTGAGCATGCTTCATATATGATGTTCATTATCCGCTTATCGCAAATATCAAGCTGGTAGAAGGCCGGATGAATCTTAATTCCTTTTAGACCTGCATTTGAAATTCTCTTTAGTTCATCTTTTATATTTTCAAATTCCGGATGCATAGAACCAAATTCAATAATTCCTTCTTTTATTTCCTCTCTAACAGAATCTATTGCAATATTATTAATCTCAACAACCTGGTGTGCCTTTGTAGCAACAGGAAGATTAACGCTTAAGTCTATTCCTGCCTCTTTCATGGATTCAAAACGAGAAGAAGCGGTTCCCTTAGTATACGGAACCGCTCTTGAACTGTCACTCAGTTTTTTTAACGCTTTTTCAGCGATATTATCAGGAAATGTATGTGTGTGAAAATCTATTATCATCCAAATAATTTTCTCTTATCGATTACTCTTACTGCCTTACCTTCTGAACGAACAATTGTCTTTGGCTGAACAACAGATACATCAACTCCGATACCAAGCATTGATTTAAGTCCTGACTTGATTTCAGATTCCTTCTTCTTAACGTTAAGCTTAGGGTCTGCTGCCATTTCAGGAGTTAACTCTACCTGAAGCTCAATTCTGTCCTTATTGTTTATTCTGTCTACGACTATCTGATAATTTGCCTGATAGCCCTGGTTAAGAATAACCGTTTCAATCTGTGAAGGCCATACATTTACGCCCTTGATTACCATCATGTCATCAGATCTTCCGGTAGGCTTTTTCATTCTTACATGAGTACGTCCGCATGAACACTTTTCACGTGTAAGAATGCAGAGGTCTCTTGTGCGATATCTTAAGAGTGGGAAAGCCTTCTTAGTGATACATGAGAATACAAGCTCTCCTACTGAGCCCTCAGGCAAAACTTCTCCTGTATCAGGGTCGATAATTTCTGCAATAAAATGGTCTTCCTGAATGTGCATTCCTGCCTGTGCCTCGCATTCAAATGAAACACCCGGTCCCGAAATCTCTGTAAGACCGTAAATATCATAAGCCTTAATTCCAAGTGCATCCTCGATATCGCGTCTCATTTCTTCAGTCCAAGGCTCTGCGCCAAAAATGCCTGCCTTAAGCTTAATCTTATCCTTAATGCCCTTTTCCTTGATTGCTTCACCAAGATTAAGGGCATAAGATGGTGTACAACAGATGATTGTTGACCCTAAGTCTTCCATAAACTGGAGCTGTCTTTCAGTATTACCTGATGACATCGGAAGTGTAAGACATCCTACCTTGTGAGAGCCACCGTTAAGTCCCGGACCACCTGTGAAAAGGCCGTATCCGTAGCATACATGACACACATCTTTATTTGAACCGCCTGCTGCCACAATTGCTCTTGCACAGCAGTCTTCCCATACTTCTATATCTTCCTTAGTATAAAATGCTACTACTCTTCTTCCTGTTGTTCCCGATGTAGACTGAATACGTACACATTCATCAAGCGGAACTGCTACATAACCGTATGGATATTCATCTCTTAAGTCATCCTTTGTAATGAACGGAAGCTTATGAAGATCTTCAATTCCGTTAATGTCCTCAGGCTTAACCCCCATCTCATCCATTTTTTTACGATACGGAGCTACATTTTCATATACGTGCTTAACCTGTTCCTTAAGACGCTCACTCTGAAGCTTTTGTAACTCATCAAGCGGCATTGTCTCAATTTCTTTCTGATAATAATTTGTACTCAATTTAAAAGAACCTCCTCCTATTTGTTTTTATCTTTAAATTGTTTAACTGTTTCTTCCTAAAGAAAATGCTTTAAGGTTAAGCTCTACGAATTTAGCCGGTACACATTCCTTAATTGCGTTTATCCATTTATCAACCGGTATATCAAAAAATGTTGAAAGCTTGCCCATTAACACGAGATTGACTGCTTTAGATGAGCCTGCTTCATTTGCAAGTGAAAGGCAGTCCATTGCATCCACTAAAAAGCCTTTAGCCTGCATCTTTTCAACTAAATTCTCAGGATAACTCTTAGCACCGATAATAACAGGCATAGGGTCAATAGTCTGCGTATTCACAACTATATGTCCGTCCGGTTTTAAATATTCAACATATCTTGCGGCCTCTAAAAGCTCAAATGATACAATATAATCAGCCTGTCCTTTATCTATTACAGGAGAATAAACCTTATCTCCAAATCTTACATATGTAACAACCGAACCGCCTCGCTGGCTCATTCCGTGTACTTCCGAAACCTTAACATCATATCCTTCAGATAAAAGTAAATGTCCTAAAAGCTTACTTGCAAGGAGCGAACCCTGGCCGCCGACACCTACTATCATAACGTTCTTAACCATACTACGCCTCCTCCTTGCCCTGACAGATTGCTCCAACCTTACAAAGCTGTGCACATACGTTACAGCCAACGCACTGTGTCTTATCAATCTGGGCCTTTCCGTCACGAATGCTTATTGCAGGACATCCGATTTTCATACACATCTTACATCCTACGCACTTATCCTTATCAATATCAATTGGTCCGCTGTGTTTTACTGACTTAAGAAGTGCACACGGTCTTCTTGAAATAATAACCGACGGCTCATCTACAGCTAATTCCTCTTTAACCGCATTGTCGCATTCTTCAAGATTATAAGGATCAACAACACGAACTCTTTCAAATCCGAGCGCATGACATAAAGCTTCTAAATCAATCTTTCCTGCCGGGTCACCCTTTATGTTATATCCTGTTGTAGGATTATGCTGGTGTCCTGTCATTCCTGTTATTGAATTATCAAGAATTATAACAGTTGAATTACTCTGGTTATATGCAATATTAGCAAGTCCTGTCATTCCTGAGTGCATAAAGGTCGAATCACCGATAACTGCAACTGTTTTATTTTCACTATCCTTGCCAAGTGCTTTGTTAAATCCGTGTATTGAGCTTACCGACGCACCCATGCAAAGAGTTGTTTCAATTGCCATAAGCGGTGCAACAGCACCAAGAGTATAGCATCCGATATCACCAAGCACTGTAACTTTATTCTTGGTAAGCGTATAGAATAAGCCTCTGTGAGGACATCCTGCACACATAACAGGCGGACGAACCGGGAGCTCCTCATCAAGTGACTTTGAGTAAGGAACTTTTCCCGTAAGGCATTTTGCGATTAAGTTCTGAGAAAACTCACCTGTAATCGGAAGTAAATCCTTACCATTAACGTTAAGTCCAAGAGCCTTGCAGTGATTCTCAATAATTGGATCTAGCTCTTCAACAACTACAAGCCTTTTAACCTTTGATGCAAAGTCCTTAATAAGCTTCACCGGAAGAGGATTAACCATTCCAAGCTTAAGAATGCTTGCATTATCGTTGTATACTTCTTTAACATACTGATAGCACGTTGAATGAGTGATAATTCCGATTTCATCGCTTCCCATTTCAACTGTATTGAAAATGCAGTCCTCTGCAAGCTCAGTAAGCTTTTCAGTTCTCTCTTCAACAAACGGGTGACGCTTAATTGCATTTCCCGGCATCATAACATATTTCTGAATATTCTTTTCGTATTCTTTTGTTACTTCGACTCTTTCTGATTTTTCTACAATACTCTGTGAGTGAGCAACCCTTGTGCACATCTTGATTATTACCGGAGTATCATATTCTTCTGACAGCTTAAATGCCTCTTTTGTAAAAAGAAGGGCTTCAGCTGAATCTGATGGTTCAAGCATCGGAACCTTAGATGCAATTGCATGATGCCTCGAATCCTGTTCATTCTGTGAAGAATGCATTCCCGGGTCATCTGCAACACAGATTACAAGTCCGGCATTAACACCGGTATATGATAATGTGTATAGCGGGTCTGCTGCCACGTTAAGTCCAACGTGCTTCATTCCGCAAAAGCTTCTTTTTCCTGCAAGCGCAGCACCAAATGCCACTTCCATTGCAACCTTTTCATTTGGAGCCCATTCACAGTAAATCTCATCATACTTCGCTGCTTCTTCTGTAACCTCAGTACTTGGTGTTCCCGGATAACTGGAAACAACTGAACAGCCTGCTTCATAAAGACCTCTCGCAAAAGCCTTATTTCCTAGCATTAATTCTTTCATGATAACTTCCTTCTCTTAAATAACAAATTGGCTATGATAACCTGTACTTATAAGGTTACATAACCAATTCATTATATCGTGTATATTATTTTATGTCGAGGTTAATTCACAATTTGAGTGAATAACTGCTGTTATACATTGCCTGTAGGTCTTCTTTTTTATTATATTGCTCTCCGATACAAAACTCCTTTGACCATGCCATATAATATGCCCACGGCACTTTTGATTCATTAAGAAGCCGGATATCAGGAATATATCCAACCTCCGCTAATGCGGCAACCTTTTTATCGGTTACTTTAAGAAGCTCTTCATATCGGTCTTTGTAGTCTGTCTTTTCATATTTTTCAAGATATACATCTACTGATATTACATCGACATATTCATCTCCGGGATATGCTTCCTTAATCGGACAATTCCATACCCACAATAAATTATCGATATGGTGCTTTTCTGTATAGTATTCATACATAAGGCGATAAAGTTTTGAAGCTGTTATAGGACCCTTTGCGCCCCACCAGAACCAGTCACCGTCACTTTCATGAAACGGACGCCACAATACAGGAATTCTTTCTTCCTTGAATCTGTTAAGTATTAGAGCAATTGAATCCATATCACTATAGAAGGCTTCCCTCTCAGGTGTACCTTCTATTAATATTCTATCAGCGTCAAAGTTTGTATTCTTAGCATAAAAGCTCTTATCATGACCTCCGATAGGAGAGAACCAGTGAAATGAAAGAGTAACAATTCCTTTTGTCTTATGTGCCCATCTGATTGCGGTATCTACAGTACCTCTGTTCTCATAGACTTCTCTAAGACAGGCTTTCGTGGCATCATCGTAATTTATATTCGGTGAATACGATAAAAGTTCGAATCCGCGAAGTAGCGGCTCTTTACCTGTTACTTCCCTGATATAATCAATTTCCTCCATTGGATTAGTCTGTGTATGCTGCCCTGTAATTATCGCTTTGCCGGCAGTGTCACTAAGAAAGTTCAGTAATTCTTTTGCCTCTTTTGTGCAGTTTCTGTTAGATGGATTTTGCATCTTTTACCTCGCTATTTTGAAAGCCTTTTTATCATCTCTATGCACATTCTGCCATTATGATATGGGCATTTCCACTCATGCGCCAATGCCTGACCCTTAGTAACAGTATTGTCTTCTTGTATATCTTCAATCCACTCACCGGTGTTTTTATCAATAATATATTTTTGGATGTAATCCCATACTTTAGAAGACATATTTAAGTAATCTTCATTATTAGTCAGAGTATAAGCATTGTAAAAGCCTGTAACAGACTCTGCCTGAACCCACCACACTTTTTTCCTGCTGATTACTTTTTTCTCGCACTCATTAAACATTGCGTTATTCGCTTTATCGATACCGTTAATGTATGAAGCCTCTGCAAGTCCTTCAACAACCGGAAGCATTATGTCATAATACTTTTTATCATCGAGTACTTCCAAAGCCCTGTATATAAGCCACGAAGCCTCAATATCATGACCATATGATTCAAGGTCAATTAATGAGTTGTAATTCTTATCGAAGAACACTTCACAGATCTTTTTTTCGGGATTGTATATTTTTTCTTTAAAAATGTTAAGAACTTCACGTATCGAGTTACCGATTTTCTCATTCCTGTCTGCTTCATACAGCACAGAATAGGCTTCAAGGACATGGAGCAAAGTATTCATTGTACGCTCTGCCATTACACCGTTTTCAGATAATTTTTCGTTTGACTCCGGCTTAAAATCAATAGTGAACGCTTCAAAGTATCCATCCTTATCACGGCACTTATTCTCAATTGTGTCATACAGGCTGTATGCAAGTAAAAGCGCCTCTTTGTCCTTTGATGCTTTATAGTATTCGGACAATCCATAAATTGCAAATGCCTGATTATACGTATGCTTTGTAGTATCAAGAGGCTTTGCATCAGCACTTAATGACCAGTACAGTCCTGAATTGACATTATCGTAAAAATTATTTTTAAGAAAATCAAAGGCATGCTTTGCTTTATTTAACAACCCTTCATCCTTAAGAAGATTGTATGATGCCGAATAAAACCAGAGAATTCTGCTGTTTAGGATACAACCCTTAAGGTATGTCTTATCAGGGATTCCGTTTTCATCAGCAAAACCATAAAACCCACCGTTATCTAAATCTTCCATCTTATTCCAGAACGGAATAATCTGCTTAATTAAGTGATTTCTAAAACTTATGGCATCCATTAACTTAATCTCCCGTTAAGTATTTTATTTTACGACTTTTTCAAAGTCTGATGCCGGGTGCTTGCAAAGAGGACAAATAAAGTCATCAGGAAGTTCTTCACCGACATATTCATATCCGCAAATTTTACATCTCCATACAGTCTGTCCGTCACTTGTCTTTCCTACCTCTTCAGGCTTTGGCTTAATATTATTCATGTAGTATTCATAAGTAGCTGAAGCTTCTTCACTTAATACTTCCATATCTGTTATTTCACCAATGAACATTGTATGTGATCCGATATCCTCTGTCTTTGTAACTTTTACTGAAATATAGGCATTTGTTCCCTGTGTAATGTAATAAATTCCGTTAGCACCTCTTTCACATGCTGTAAAATCAGCAAATTTATTAACTTCTCTGCCTGTCTGAAAACCAAAATGCTTGAATAAATCAAATGAAGCCTTCTGAGATATAACTGAAACTGTAAATTCTCCTGTTCTTAATATCATGTCATGTGTGTAATTGGCTTTATTTACACAAATGCTTATCTGATTAGGAGTTGATGCTGCCTGAATTGCAGTATTAATGATGCATCCGTTATCCTTATCCCCTTCTCTTGCTGTTAAGACGAATAATCCGTAACTTAACTTATACATCGCTTTTTTATCCATATTAATTCCTCCTTATTCTTATAATGTTAATTCTAACTACTATTTTAAAGCTTTATTTTCTTATAAAATAATGCTTATAAACATTATAACTTATAAAAATTAATTTTGCTCTTTATTTTCCTCTTCAACAGGTTCAATTCTTAAAGTCTTGGCAAGTGATTTTGTTTTCTGCTTAGCTTCATAAAAATAACCGATAACGCAGAATACGACAGCCCCAATAAAATTGACAATCAAATCCTTCATTGTGTCTATTATACCGATATCAAGATAACCTCCGTTTACAACATATGTATCACCGTTTTCTGTTTCTATTATTGTCTTTGAAATATTAAATATCTTAACAGGAATCTGTGATTTTGTTTCATCAAGTGTAACTGAGCTGATTGTTTTGATTATAAAGTCCTTTTGTGTATCAAATAATAAAATCTGGTCCATTGAGAATTCAATAAACTCCCACAAAACTCCTATAGTCATTGAAAAGCAGAATGCTGTAAATGCAAGGTAAAACGGGGATAACTTAATCGAGCGGCTTCCTCTGTTAAGAATATTAAACATTGAAAATCCAATTGCAGCGCACAAAAATCCATTTATTGTATGAAGCATTGTATCCCATCCCGGTATTGCAGTGTAATACTTATTCACTTCACCGAGAATCTCAGCCGAGAAAATAAACAGATATATAATTATTTCAAATACCGGAGGTATTTCTACCTTAAGCAGTTCCTCAAAAAGCGATGGCAGTAAAAACAAAACCAGGGATAAAAGGCAAACTGCCACACTTTCAAAATTATGCGTAAATAAACATCTTACTGCAGTAAGAATAACCAGAAATCGCAATATGCTGTACACGATGAACTGCCTCTTGTTGTACATAATTCTTGTTTTTAATCGTTTAATAAATTTATTCATTTTGCCTCCTTTATCATAATATCTTTTACTATTTCGCCTGCAATAATAAGACCTGCAACAGATGGAACAAAAGCTACACTTCCGGGAATATCCCTTCGCTTTGTATTGTCTTCTGATTCTATAGTCAAATTAATTACAGGTCTTATTGGTTTTTCCTCAGAATAAACAACCTTTAGTTTCTTAATCCCCCTCTTTTTAAGTTCATGTCTCATTACCTTTGCAAGCGGACACATTTTTGTCTTATAAATATCCTCTACCTTAAATGCCGTAGCATCCAGTTTATTTCCGGCTCCCATTGAGCTTATTATCGGAACACTTTTTTCATTACACTTCATAACAAGTTCAATCTTGGCTGTAACCGTATCAACAGCATCAACAACATAATCATATTCCTCGAAACTGAATTCATCAGCATTTTCCGGAAGGAAAAAGCAGTTATGAACAGTTACATCTACCTGCGGATTAATATCTAACATCCTTTCCTTCATAACTTCGGTTTTATATTTCCCTACTGTCTTAGTTGTCGCTATTATCTGCCTGTTAATATTCGTAATGCTAACCTTATCATTATCAATCAGGTCAAAATGAATAACACCGCTTCTGACAAGTGCCTCGCAGACGTAGCCGCCTACTCCCCCTACGCCAAATATCGCTACCCTTAAATTTGAAAGCTTTTCCATCGCTTCATCGCCAAGTAAAATTCTTGTTCTTACAAATTGTTCTGTCAAAATAATGTTCCTCTTTTGGCTTGTGAACTAAATCTATCTTTGCTAATAAAATATACGAAAAAAATTGCAAGTTTCACACTCATTGATATTATAACATTTTATCAATCATATTATAACGAGATGTATAATTTGCATCCTTGAATTCGAATTTTTCACATGGTAATATTTTTACCAATATAAATCGATACAATTACTGATTATTATCATTCGGAAAGCATAAGGACAGAGTATGGACGTTTCTCTTAAAGCAAAATACGAAAAACTAATTGAATATATTGCATCTTTTTCAAGTGCTGCCGTTGCGTTTTCAAGCGGAGTTGATTCGACATTTTTGCTATATGCTGCAAAGGAAGCGTTAGGTAATAATGTGATTGCGGTTACTGCTACTTCCTGCTCATTTCCTGAAAGAGAATTAAATGAGGCGAAGGATTATTGCAGACAATCTCAAATTGAACACTTCATCGTTCAATCAGAAGAGCTTAATATAGAAGGCTTTGCTAAAAATCCGAAAAACCGCTGCTACCTGTGCAAACGCGAGTTATTTGAAAAAATACGTTCTATTGCAGGAGAACATGGTATTACCGAGATTTTAGAAGGTTCAAATCTTGATGACAACGGTGATTACAGACCGGGACTTATTGCAGTTAAGGAGCTTGATATCAAAAGCCCGTTAAGAGAGATTGGCTTTACAAAGGCAGAGATCAGGGAGCTTTCTAAGGAATTTAATCTTCCGACATGGGAAAAGCAGTCATTTGCCTGCCTTGCAAGCCGCTTCCCATATGGTGATTTAATAACTGAGGAAAAACTAAAAAGAGTTGATAAGTCAGAACAGCTTCTTATTGATCTTGGGTTTAATCAATTAAGGGTCAGAATTCATAACGATGTCGCACGTATTGAACTTGACCCAAAACAATTCGACAGATTCATGGATGAATCTGTCAGAACATTAGTATATAAAAAATTCAAGGAATTCGGTTTCTCTTATGTCGCACTTGATATAATAGGCTACCGCACCGGAAGTATGAATGAAACACTTGACTTAGATAAATAATTACAATTTCTTATATTCCTTACCACAACAGGTAATAGAAGTAATATACTCATTATACTCCTTAAATTTGTTGCAGTTTATAGAATAGTGCTGCCACTTTCCATCTTTTCTTGAGATTACAAGACCACAATCTGATAAAACCTTCATATGATGAGACAGCGTAGGCTGTGTTACCTGTAATTCATCTAAAAGATTACATCCGCACTTTTCTCCCTGTATAAGCATTTCAATTATTCGAAGTCTGTTTATATCTGACATTGCCTTACAAATTGCAGCAATTTCTTCTCTAGTCATAGGTCCTCCTTATATCGACTAAATCAACTTTTCTCACAACTTCTCTAACCTTTAATACGAATGAAGGTGCAACGGACAGTTCATCGATACCCATTTTAAGGAATGTTTCTGTGAATCTTGTATCTGCTGCAAGTTCACCGCATATTCCAATTATGATTCCATTTTTGTGAGCATTTTCCGCAGACATTTTAATAAGTCTTAATATAGCTTCATATTGTGTATCAATGAATTTTTCAACATTGGGATTTTGTCTGTCACAGGCTAGCGTATACTGTATAAGATCATTTGTTCCAACACTGAAAAAATCCACATAACGTGCAAGCCTGTCGCTTAGTATAGCAGCTGCAGGAGTTTCTATCATAATTCCAATTTCAACATTATCTGAATACTTAATTCCTTCGTTTTTAAGTTCATTTTTAACTTCATCACAGATTTCAAGAGCCTTAATAACTTCTCCTTCACTTGAAATCATAGGAAACATTATTCCTAGTTTTCCAAAGACAGAAGCTCTGTAAAGTGCTCTAAGCTGTGTTTTAAAAATCTCCCGGTGTGTAAGGCAGAATCTGATTGCTCTTAATCCAAGTGCCGGATTTTCCTCTTCATTAAGTCCGATATAATCTGCCTGTTTATCTGAACCAATGTCAAGAGTTCGAATAATTACCTTCTTTCCTGACATACTTTCAAGAACTTTTCTGTATACTACAAGCTGCTGTTCTTCTGTAGGGAAATCCGAATTTTCCAGATAGAGAAATTCGGTTCTGAAAAGGCCTATACCACCGGCATCATTTTCAAGTACCGCATTTATATTATCAATTCCGTCAATATTGGCATAAATATTTATTTTTGTACCATCAATGGTAACATTTTCTCTTCCGGACATATTTTTCAAGTGCTTTCTATTATCTTCATCCTTTTTTTGTTTTAATACATAATTCTCTATTGTTTGTTCATTAGGATCAAGATAAAACTCACCTGTGTAACCATCAACAATCGCAGTCTGACCATCTCTTAATTCATTAATCAAACAATTACCGATACCTATAATTGTCGGAATATTCATATTCTTTGCAAGAATTGCAGTATGTGAATTAATTGAGCCATGAGCTGTTACAATTGCAACTACATTATCCTTTTCAAGAGAAACCGTTTCACTTGGTGTTAAGTCGTCTGCGCATATTATCACTTTATCATCAAAATGTTTTTTCTCTGTATTTATACCGATAAGATTTGCAATAATCCTGTTGGAAATATCTTTAATATCTACACTTCTAACCTGCAAATTTACATCATCCGTTTCTAAGAACGTCTCAGAAAAATAATCAGAAGCTTCGGTTACTGCATATTCAGCATTAACATTCTTCGTATTGATGATATTATAGATAAATTCATTATATTTTGAATCATTAAGCATCATCATATGAACTTCAAAAATCTGTGCGTTTACTTCACCCACTTCTTTTGATGCTTTTTCATATAGTTCTTTAAGCTGCTCTATTGCAATATTTTTTGCATTTTCAAAGCGCTTAATTTCTGCGTCTGTATCCTCACAACAAACCTTTTCTACAGATAAATCTTCTCTTTTGAAAACTGCAATTCTACCAATTGCAATCGCACCGTAAACTCCTTTTCCGATATATTTTTGCATGGCCGGTCTCCTAATTCTTTTCACCATCCCTTACCTGCTAACAGCCATTTCCTCCACAGGTACAACTGCATCCTCCCTTTGTTTCTTCTTCAATTCTTTTACCAAATCCAAATAATCCCATAAACTCAGTCTCCTTTTCTTAAAATCTTTAATTAAACATATATAGTACAATTCCCATTTTCATTCACACCCTAAACAAGTAGATACTGCAGGGCATTAAAGAAATATCCAACAATGATGATTCCAACGGTACAAATCGCTATAAAGATACCAAGCAGTTTTGGCTTAATGGCTTTCTTTAACATAACCATTGATGGTAAGCTAAGTGTAGTAACACCCATCATGAAAG
>SFNX01000136.1 GCA_004552595.1 Lachnospiraceae bacterium
ATTTGTCACCTATAGCACTACTAACCAATTCAGCAATGTGATCTAAATCATCCTCATAAGTGCCAGCCAACTTTTGAATCTTGATTTTGTACTCTGACGCGCTAGAGCATTTCCAAATCCAGATTTTAGGTAATACCCGATAGCTTTTGTTAATCATGCCAGCAGAACTTCTTGAGTTTAGTATCGCCGTATCAATTGCTTCAACCCAATTATAATTAGCCAAATAGCTAATCAAATTGCTAAAACTACCAAGATACTTTTTCACTTGAATAACTTGCCAAGTAGTTACAGCCACAAAAGTGATCGTTGAGACTGTGCAAATATCAATTAGCAGGCCATTCAAAGTATAACCATACAAAATTGCACAATACCCAGCCACACTAACGGCAAAACTTACCAGTATCCAAGCAAATGGATTATCAATAATTCTCGGATTATAAAAATCCGAATCTTTATTTTTGTAGTAATATCGCATTAATTATCATATCCTTCAACAAATTCTTTTAAGTATTGTTGAAGAAGCCGATCTGGTACATGCCTAGAATCAAGTAAAAGCCGCTTCTGTTTCTTAGAGAATTCGACATCACATCGCTTAATTAGCGAATAGATATCAAAATTTCTTTCAAGCCCTATTTGTTCCAACAATCTCAAACTAGGTGCAACTGCTGTTCTAATCCATTGCAACAAATCAGCAATAGAAACCAGCTTTTGAACATCAGAACCTACTTTTACTTTTTTAGCATGTCTTAAAAAATTTTCCCACCATGGACAAACCTGCCATTTGTCTTTATTACGATAATAATTGCCATTTTGATTTTTAGTAGGATTTAAAAATTCCACTAAAGACCTCAAAACACCAAAATAAATCTCACCAATTGAATTAGCTTTAATCGTCTGTTCAACAACTGCTTGAGCTTTCTTCTTAGAAAAAGAAATCTCATAACGATCCCAAACACCACTTTCACGCGCAATCATCGGTGGTAATTGCTTTTTAGCTTTGTACTCATCCATTTTCTTGTACAGGCGTCCATAAATTATTCCGCTCGACCCAGCACCACCTTTAGGCATACCGCCTAGATATATCGAACACCCGTTCGAATGCTTCTTTTGATCTGCTGCTCGATTGATTGAATAAGTTTTCTTTACTGATCGATAATAACCAGCTTTCAAATGCTTAATCATCAATTCGAAGTTACATTCACCCTTAAAGTCATCGAGCGCATAATCTACACGTGTTATTTTGCAACCAATTTTAACAAGCCATTTGAATAATTTAATCCAATTAGCTTCATAATTCTTACTACTATAGATTTCTTCCAGATGAGTACCCAGATCAGTACAGCCCACTCCGGTAAACTGAAAGTTTACCGTCTTAGATGAATTTCTACTAATCTCTTTTGCAGGATCATTAAAAAAGATATTAACGTAATAGCCAATTGACATTCCTGAATTGTAAAAATATCTAGCGGGAATTGCGTCAAACATATCTTCATCGTATGCTAAATAGTCTAATATTTGCTTACGTGTTATTTTACTGTCTTCGGGAAATGTAAAGCTTAACCAATCAACTTTGTAACTCATTGTAGGAGTAAGCTTAACGTCCATTTTTGTGGTAGTATTTTTCATATTGATCGACCCCTTGTTTAATGTTCGGGGTCGGTCTCGGTGGACTGCGTCCACCGAGACTAAACCCCATATTTACAGCATTCATGTTATTTATCTCATCAATGCTTTAATAGTTCTGCAACCGTGGTTCTTGCTTGACGTAAAAGTCTTCACCCACGTCATAACCAAACCCAGACGCCTTATATGCACGTCCAGGTACAAGGGAAACTTGCTTAGCAAATACCAGTTGCACAAATTGATGTTTGCCAAACACAGCCAATGTAACAGCAAATCCATCTGATTTGTCTGCTTTTTTTGCATAGCCACGCTCATCTTTGATTGTCTTACCGCTGCTATCCTTTAAATTAGGATAATGCTCGCGGACCGGAATGCCCACATCAATAACGGTAGAGTTGAACGGCACCATCGTGCCTTGTTTTTCTTGTTGCTTCTTTTCTGCAAGCAACTTCTGTTCTTGATTTGATTCAGCCATATTAAAAAGCCTTTCTAGAAAATCGCTACAAATTCGCTTGTACCAACGCTCTAGAAAGGCTTCAATCAATTTTTTAATTTTGACTATTATCCTCTTTTATGAGTATAATATAGTCCTAAGGAATAAAATAATGATCGAAGCTATTAGATTCTTGAGTTTGGCGACCGCGAATTCGATAGCTTTTTTCATACTAAAAATATTAAATTATTCATGTCTTTCGACATTCTTATCATAGCAAATTTTGAAGCAGATTTTTTCATAAATTTGTATAAACTTACAAAAAATCAAACTTTTTTCATTTGCTATACATATATTTTACCAGACCTCGTAAAATCTGAATTTAAAACTTTTCTATTTCAATAAAGATTTCAAATTACAGTTCTACGAAAGTCGCTATCGCGCTAGCTCGGGAAGAAAGCCAAATTGACTTTCTTCTTTTTGCCAGCGTTTTTTCTTGCACGCGTCAAGAATGAAGCCTCGAACAGCCTGTATTACAGGCTGTAACTCGATTAAATCTTGACACTTCATTGCACTTCTATTCTTCTGGTGGTTGAAGCCACTCATCTTCTGCCCGTAGCAGTGCAAGGTAATTCTGCCAGTCATGTTGGTTATAAATCTCATCAACTTGCACAATAATGCCACCAACATCATCAGCACCATCTTTATAGATTTGATGAGGCTTAATACTATAAATCTCACCTAGCTTGATCAATTGACCTTCATAATTTTCAATGAAATTCATAGCAGTAAAGCCTAAGCCACTAGTAGTAATCATAATACCAGCTTTTTTAAATGGATGTCCATTACGGTAAACGTAAACGACACCACTAAAATTATTTTCATCAGTTTGGTTAATCGGCACAAAATAGCTTTCATAGCCATCAAAATTCTTGCAGTAATCTTGAGCTTCAGAAAAAGTCATTACTGTACTATTTAAGTAGAAATCCTTTTCAAGCCGTGAAGTCTTGATACCAAAGGATTTATCAACGTTTAAATCGAACATGTTGGGTTTTCCTTCCTATCTTCCTATTATATAGACGCTTAAATACGTCAATTCTGTTCAAGTGATTCTTATAAATGTCTGGGACTTCAAAACGTTGAGGTGTAGTCATTGAAGCAGTATTTTGCAAATAGTACCCAGCCAAATTGCCAACATCGCCATTTGTTGCGACTTCACCCAGTGCCATCCGCTGTGTATCAGTGTTAGCCGAACCCAAAAGAATGTAATCAGAAAATTGAGATCTCAACTTCTGATCTAGAATATCTGTCGATGGTGACTGATTAGCATATAAAACGTTAATCGAGTAAGCACGTGATTGCATCAGAATATAAGCCAGCAAATCCAATGCTTGTTTCTTCTTTTTGCGACCATCAGTCGAACTGCCAAACAAACTAAGCACTGCTTGAAATTCATCAATAACTAAATAAACGGGAGTTAACTTCATAGCATAACCAGTTAAGCCAATTACACCACGCTTTTGAGCTTCTTTTTGAACAATCTTTTTTCTTCTATCTAAAATAGCTGCTACTTTTTGCAACACGAGTAAAACATCATCAGCATTGATCGCAAAGCGATCACTTGGATAGAAAGAGTTCAAAATTGAAAATTCTTGCTTAATATCTATAAAATATAATTCAGAATTTCCAATCGTCTGTAAGATGATTGCCCATAACACCGTTGATTTACCACTACCCGTTTTACCAAACACGGCTAAATGTGGTAATTTTCCAAAATTAATTACAAGACCATTTTGCAATTTTACATTGTATGGTGATTGCCACAAATCCGTAATCAATTTAGGAGTAAATAAAAGATTTTGATTAACTGGACTAATTATAAGATCAAACCAACTTTCATCTTGGGTAATGCTTTTAGAAGTGACACGAAATTTGTCACCTATAGCACTACTAACCAATTCAGCAATGTGATCTAAATCATCCTCATAAGTGCCAGCCAACTTTTGAATCTTGATTTTGTACTCTGACG
>SFNX01000003.1 GCA_004552595.1 Lachnospiraceae bacterium
ACACACGGGGTAGTAAGAAATGAGCAAAAGATTAATTGAGCTTAAAAACATATCTAAATCATTCGATAATCAACTCGTTATCGACGAGCTTGATTTATATATCCGGGAGAACGAATTTATAACATTACTTGGTCCTTCAGGCTGCGGCAAAACTACCACACTTAGGATGATTGGTGGTTTTGAGACACCTGATAAAGGTTCTATATTATTTGACGGCCATGATATTACACATGTTCCGCCTAACAAAAGACAGGTTAACACTGTCTTTCAAAAGTATGCACTCTTCTCTCATATGTCAATAGCAGAAAATATTGCTTTTGGTCTTAAAATCAAAAATAAATCAAAATCCTATATCGACGATAAAATTAAATATGCACTTAAGCTTGTAAACCTTGATGGCTATGAAAACAGAATGCCTGACTCTTTATCAGGTGGTCAGCAGCAGCGTATTGCCATTGCAAGGGCTATTGTTAATGAACCTAAGGTTCTTCTTCTTGATGAACCGCTAGGTGCACTTGATTTAAAATTACGTCAGGATATGCAATATGAGCTTATCCGACTTAAAAATGAGCTTGGAATCACCTTTATATATGTAACTCATGACCAGGAAGAAGCACTTACGATGTCTGATACTATCGTTGTAATGAATCAGGGATATATTCAGCAGATAGGAACTCCTGAAGATATTTATAACGAGCCTCAAAATGCATTTGTTGCGGACTTTATCGGAGACAGTAATATTATCTCTGCAACAATGATTCAGGATAAGCTCGTAGAAATACTTGGTGCACGTTTTGAATGTGTTGATACAGGTTTTGGAAATATGACGCCGGTTGACGTAGTAATAAGACCCGAAGACATTGACCTGTTAGAGCCTGGAAAAGGCACTATAGACGGTGTTGTTACGCATATTATATTCAAGGGCGTTCATTATGAAATGGAAGTGACTACTCCCGACGGATTCGAATGGCTTGTTCACTCTACCGACATGTTCCCGGTAGGAACAAAGGTTTCAATTCATGTAGACCCGTTTGACATACAGATTATGAACAAACCGGAATCTGAGGATGAGGAGGCTATTGCAGTTGAAGAATAAAAGTACTCTGTTAGCCGCACCATATTCTGTTTGGGCAATAGGTTTTATTTTAATACCGCTTGTTCTTGTTATCTTCTATGCTTTTACTGATAAAACGGGTAGCTTTACGCTTGATAACATTATAGCAATCTCTGAGAGTACTAACTTAAAAGCTTTAGGACTCTCTGTTATGCTGTCGTTTATCAGTACAATAATATGCCTGTTGCTTGCATACCCTCTTGCAATGATCTTAGCAACGCTTGGTGTCAATCAGTCAAGCTTTATGGTATTTATTTTTATTCTTCCTATGTGGATGAACTTTTTATTAAGAACTCTCGCATGGCAGACTCTTCTTGAGAAAACGGGTGTAATCAACAGTATTCTTACTTTTTTGAATTTGCCTACATTAAATATCATCAATACGCCATCAGCCATTGTACTTGGTATGGTTTATAACTTCCTGCCATTTATGGTCCTTCCTATTTACAATACTCTTATTAAAATAGATTCAAATGTAATAAACGCTGCGAAGGATTTAGGTGCAAATAATATTCAGACATTTACAAGAGTTATATTCCCTCTTTCTCTTCCGGGAGTAATTTCAGGGATTACAATGGTATTTGTTCCGGCTCTTACTACTTTCGTTATTTCAGACTTACTCGGTGGAGCAAAAATACTTCTTATCGGCAATGTTATTGAGCAGGAATTCAAGCAGGCTAACAATTGGAATGCGGGTTCGGGATTATCCTTTGTATTAATGATATTCATCGTAATCAGCATTTTCATTTCAAATAAATATGATAAAGAAGGAGGCTCGATATTATGATGAAAACAAAAAAATCGGGACAACTTCTTAAGAAACTATATGTTGCACTTATTTTTATATTTTTATATGCACCAATTGTTACATTGATCGTACTCTCTTTTAATTCTTCAAAGACAAGAGCTAAATGGGGTGGCTTTACAACGAAGTGGTATGTATCGCTATTTCATAACAGTGCAATTATGAGTGCTTTGTACAATACGATAATAATTGCAATATTGTCTTCACTTATTGCTACAATAATTGGAACAATTGCTTCAATTGCAATAAACAGCATGAACAAAAAAGTTCGTTCCGTATATATGGGCGTCACTAATATCCCTATGCTTAATGCCGACATAGTTACAGGTATTTCGCTAATGCTTTTATTTATTGCATTTTCTGTCAGATTCGGATTTGGGACTGTACTTATATCTCATATTACGTTTAATATTCCATACGTAATATTGTCAGTAATGCCAAAGCTTAAGCAGACAAATGTGTCGACATATGAAGCAGCACTTGACCTTGGTGCAACGCCTGTATATGCCTTTTTCAAAGTAGTATTTCCTGATATATTCCCAGGCGTTTTATCGGGATTTATGCTTGCCTTTACTATGTCTCTTGATGACTTTATCATTACTCACTTTAATAAAGGACCGGGACTTGATACCTTATCAACAAAAATATATACAGAGGTCAAAAAAGGTATTAAACCTGAAATGTACGCACTGTCTTCAATAATATTCTTAAGTGTGTTTATTTTACTCATTTTAATTAATTCTCTTCCAAATAAATCAAAGGATGAGCAGAAAGTAAAAACAGTATAAATAATTATATAAATGTCATTTATGAAAAAATGAGGAGGAAAAAAGATGAGAAAAGTAGTGTCATTAATGCTTAGCCTTGTACTTACAGCTTCGTTACTTACAGGGTGTAGCGACAACAAAACGTCTTCAAACGGTGAGGTAATTGTTTATAACTGGGGTGAATATATTGACCCTGAGGTTATAACCCAGTTTGAAGAAGAAACAGGAATCAAAGTTATTTATGATGAGTTTGAAACAAACGAAATCATGTATCCGAAGGTTGAAGCAGGTGCTTCACAGTATGATGTAATCTGCCCTTCTGATTATATGATAAGTAAAATGATTGAGAACGATTTGTTACAGGAAATTGATTTTTCAAAACTGTCAAATATAGATCAGATTGGCTCACAGTATATGGAAATGTCAAAGGAATTTGACCCTGAAAACAAATATTCAGTTCCATATTGCTGGGGAACGGTTGGTATTTTATACAACAAAACAATGGTTTCCTCTGCTCCAACAAAATGGGCCGATTTATGGAACGAAGAATACAAGGACAATATTCTTATGCAGGATTCTGTAAGAGATGCTTTCATGGTTGCCCAGAAAATGCTTGGATATTCAATGAACTCAACAGACAAAGATGAGCTTGAACAGTGTAAGAATAAGCTCATTGAGCAAAAGCCTTTAGTTCAGGCATATGTAGTTGACCAGGTAAGAGACAAAATGATTGGAAATGAAGCTGCAATCGGCGTTATTTATTCAGGAGAGGCAATCTATACACAGCGTGAGAACGAGGACCTTGAATTTGTAATTCCTGAGGAAGGTACAAATGTATGGATTGATTCATGGGTAATTCCTAAAAATGCTCCAAACTATGAAAACGCTCTTAAATGGATTGATTTTATGCTTAAGCCAGAAATCGCACTTAAGAATTTCGACTATATTACATACGGAACTCCTAATGATGGAGCTAAAGCATTAATGGATGAGGATTTACAGAATAATGAAATCGCATTCCCTGACCTCACAAAACACAAGGGTCTAGAAACATACGTATATTTAGGCGAGGATGCTGACGAATTATATAACGATCTCTGGAAAGACGTTAAAAGCGAATAATACACATTAATATAAAACTAAAAGCGGTCCTATAAGACCGCTTTTAATTTATAAAAAATAACGTTTAGTTATTACTTAAAAGTAATACTAATTATATTCTTGGTACCTCAGGAAAACCAACTTTTTTCTTAACCTTTCTTAGCGTTTTTTGTGCGTAATAATCAGCTTTTTCTGCGTTTTCCTTAATCACCTTGTCAATATAAGCTTTATCCTTTGACAATTCATAATATCTATCCTGAAGTGGCTTTAATACTGAAACTACAGACTCTCCTACAGCCATCTTAAAGTCTCCGTATCCCTTTCCTTCGAATTCTTTTTCCACTTCAGCAGGAGTTTTGTTTGTACATGAAGAATATATATCAATAAGATTCTTAACTCCCGGCTGATCATCTGAATATGCAACAACTGCTAAAGAATCGGTCACTGCTCTCTTGCATTTTCTCATTATAGTATCAGTATCATCCATAAGGTAAATGCTTGCATTCGGATTTTCATCTGATTTAGACATTTTCTTTGAAGGGTCCTGTAATGACATAATCTTAGCACCCTGCTTTCCGATGTAAGCCTCAGGAATAGTAAAAATATCACCAAAAATACCGTTAAATCTCTGTGCTATGTCTCTTGTTAATTCCAAATGCTGCATCTGGTCGACTCCAACAGGAACGACATCGGCCTGATATAATAATATATCTGCAGCCATAAGTACAGGATATGTAAATAATCCGGCATTAATATTATCAGCATGCTTTGCTGATTTATCCTTAAACTGCGTCATTCTGTTTAATTCACCCATATATGTAAAGCAGTTTAATATCCATGAAAGTTCCGCATGACCACTTACATGTGACTGGAAATAAATACACGCCTTAAACGGATCGATACCTGCAGCTATGTACAGTGTCAAAAGTGCTCTTGCTCGTTTTCTAAGCTCCGCCGGATCCTGTCTTACTGTAATAGAATGCAAATCAACTACTGAATAAAAGCATAAATATTCATCGCTTAGCTTAACCCAATTCTTTAACGCTCCAAGGTAATTTCCAAGCGTAAGATTACCTGTGGCCTGCATCCCGGAAAACAGGACTTTCTCATTATCTATCATTTATTTATCCTCCTTAATGGCCTGTGCTTTGCTCTTAATACTACTACAGACCTTTTGAATACACATATTTCATCTTGTGAATTAAGTAAATCAGCTTTTATTTCTTCTGACTCTTCATTTGTCGCTGTTGTGAATACAAGTTCCCATTCAAGCGAATCCTTTAGTCTCGGCAGAGCAAAAACATGATTTTCCCAATGCATGTTGTATGTAATGTATAAAGTATCTTCATCTCCCGATTCTGAATACTGTCCTTCAAGCATAATTCCGATATGGATATGATAATTACTTAAATCAGATTTCCAAGCCATTTCCTGATGATATGATATGTCCGGATTTCCGCACTGTATATAATCCATATTCATTAATTCTTTATTCTGATGAAGAATTTTACTGTTCTTCCTGAATGAAGTAAGCATTTTAGTGAACGATAAAATCTCTTCACTTGTTTTATTAAGCTTCCAGTTAAGCCATGTAATATCATTATCCTGGCAATATGGATTATTATTTCCCTTTTGAGTATTCATAAACTCATCGCCCATGAATAACATAGGAGTTCCCTGCGCCAAAAAGAGCAGGCAAAGCGCGTTTTTAATTTGACGCGTTCTTAATTTAACAATCGAATTTTTAGCTGATTTGCCTTCTATTCCGCAGTTCCAGCTAAAGTTCTCGTCATTTCCATCGTTATTATTTTCTCCGTTATCCTCATTATGCTTACGCTCATACGATACTAAATCGTTAAGAGTAAAGCCTTCATACTTAGTAATGTAATTAATTGTTCTATAGTCAGGTGAATTCAGTCTGTTGTAATACACAAAGCTGTTAAGAGAGCCTGAATCTCCCTTTAAAAATCTGCGCATCGCAACCATAAATCCATCATTTACATCAATTACATTTGAAGATTTATATAATGATAATATGTCATAATCGTCTTTATTTATGTTATTTATTAAAAGCTTAGCCTCGATCAATACATCATCACTCATTATTAATTCCGAAGGAATTTTAGGCCCGATAACATGGAATCCATCAACCCGGTACTCTGTGTACCAATACCTTAAACAATCAATAATAAGTGTATGCTTTGTGTCGGAAGAAAAATACATCTGCATAATGATTTCAATTCCTGCCTTGTGAAGCGCTTTTACCATATCCTTAAACTCAGATACTGCATCTTTAGAATATGAATATTCGTATTTCGGGCAAAAATAATTACCGCTCTTATATCCCCAGTAATTAAGCTTTTCACAGCCTTCTTCACTAATAACATCTGTCTTATCAAATTCATAAAAGTCATATGAAGGCATCAGCTCTATCTGATTAATATTAAGCTCAAGAAAATACGGTATTTTTTCTATTATGCCTAAAAAACAGCCTTTTCCTTTTACTTTAGACGATGTATGCTTTGTAAATCCCCTTACATGAAGCTCATATGCAATTACATCAGAGTGATTAATCAATGGCCTTTTATCGTTTTCAAAATCATAATCATCTGTTGAAAAAAAAGCTTCATTATTGGCAATAATGCTATCTTCATCTGTGTAAGAATACGGTTTTCCGAATGTTCTCTTTAAGCATTTCTTCTTAGCATATGGGTCCATGCATATAACATCATCACAAATGTAATAATATTTGAATTTCTTTAAATTAAGACCTGAAACAACAAGGGAATAAATCTTTCCGTAATACTTAAATTCATCAATCGGAATCTTAATTTCAATTTCATCTTTAACATCTGAAATAACAAGAATAAGCGAATCTTTTACATCAAAAGCGCAGGTAAAAACATAATCGTCTCCCTGCTTAAAAACACCATACTGCGTATTATTTGATTTTGATATCGAAAGATAATTTAACTCAAGCATATTCAGACTTCGTCAAAATACTGATTGTCAAGGTATTCCTCAAATGCATCAAGTACTATCTCATATTCAAGGTCGTCATCAATATATCCCAGCACAGGCTGTTCATTAGGATCGTCAGGATTTTCGGAATATCTGTAAAACCATACTTCCTGTTCAGGATCGGTAAGGTTTTGATCACGTGGTGCAAGTGCCACATAATCGGCGCCTCCGACTTCAAATATTGTGACCACTTCACACATTACAGTTCTGCCATCATCAAGTCTTAATTCTACATTCATTTCCTCTTCAGGATATCCAACAGGCATATTAGTATCTGACATTTTGATTTCTCCTATTACTTTTACTATTCAATAGAATATTTCTCACTGTAGTCTTCAAATAAATTATCAAAAATCTTATCTCCCGACTTAACGGTATTAAGATATTTATGTGTGTCATATGAATGTCTTTCATATATCTCTATTACTGCGGCAGCAATATTAGAGCAATGGTCGGATATTCTTGAGCAGTTAAGAAGAATATCCTGTAAAATAAATCCCATATCTATTGAGCATTTTCCTTCTTTTAATCTGACCATGTGACGGGATTTCATTGAAAATACGATATTGTCTATAACCTGCTCAAGCGGTTCCACACATATTGCGGTTTTAATATTATTACCTATGTATGCCTGCGTTGCAAGATATACAATTTCCTTTACTGCATCAACAAGAACAGCGATCTCTTCTTTGGCGTCATCTGTAAATTCAAGGTTGGCTTCATATGCTTTTCTGATTGAATACATGATATTAACACCATGATCTCCAAGTCTTTCAAAATCTCCGATTGCATATAATATTTTATTTGATTCAAGAGAATCCGCCTCAGAAAGCTGTGTGCCGTTAAGCTTAACCATATATGAGCCGACTGCATCTTCATATGAATCAAGCCTGTTCTCAAGATGAACTATTTCTTCTGCTTTATCTTCATCATATTTAACCATGATATCTAAAGCTCTGATAATTTCAGATTTAGCAATTCTAGCCATTTCGGCAGCTGCTGAATTGGCCTCGGAAATTGCAATTGAAGGTGTTGCAAGAAGTCTTTCATCAAGAATAATTGTTGACTCCTCATCTTCACCATTGCCCGGTATTACAAAGTCAGCAATAAGTACAAGCAGTTTATTAAATGGAACCAATATTACGGTTGTACCAATATTAAATATTGAATGAACTACTGCAATCCCGAATGAGTTAATTGGACTTTCAAGTAATGATACTTCTAATAATCCTCTGCATACGGAATAAATTATCATAAATACAACAGTACCTATTAAGTTAAATGAAATATGTACAACAGAAACCTTTTTAGCATTTTTGTTAACACCTATACTCGAAATAAGAGATGTTACACATGTACCGATATTCTGACCCATAATAATAGGAATAGCCATTCCATATGTGATTGTACCGGTTAGTGCAAGTGCCTGCAAAATACCGACAGAAGCAGCTGAGCTTTGGATTATTCCTGTGACAAGTGCACCGATTAACACACCGATAAGCGGATTCCTAAATGCTGTAAGAACCTGTGCAAATTCAGGCATATCTGCAAGTGGCGCAACAGCATCACTCATAAGTTTCATGCCATACATTAATATTGCAAAGCCGATTAAGATAGAACCGATACTCTTCTTTTTCTGCTTTTTGCTCGTCATTATAAGAAGAATACCAATTAATGCGAAAATAAGTGAAAAATTCTCAGGCTTTAAAAGCTTAAGAAACATGTTACTCGACTCAAGCCCTACAAGTGACAAAAGCCATGCCGTAAGTGTAGTACCTACGTTAGAGCCCATAATTATTCCTACTGACTGTTCAATAGTCATAATACCTGAGTTAACAAGTCCGACTAACATTACCGTTGTTGCAGAGGATGACTGGATTGCAATTGTAATACCCGCACCAAGCAGTAAGCTCTTAAATACATTATCAGTCATTGACTTAAGCAGCTTTTCAAGCTTACCGCCTGCCATACGCTCAAGTCCTGTCGACATGATACTCATTCCATACAGGAAAAACGCAAGCCCACCGGCAACCATAATTAGTGAAAAAATATCCATCTTGTCTCCAAATTCAGCTTAATTTCTAATTTTAATCCAAAAATAATTCTATACGCACATACATATTTATTATACTTCAAATCAATACATTTTGTCACGATTTTAATCGTTTAAGTTGAACTCTTTTATATCTATTTTTCCTCCAGTTCGCTTATAAATCTTGAAATTCGCTTTCCGTACTTGTATTCGCCTCTTCCTACTACAAATAAATCTGTTTTGGCTCTTGTCATGGCAACATATAATAATCTTCGTTCCTCTTCAATATTTTCCTTTGTAAGAGCTTTATCATGCGGAAAAATACCTTCCTGTAGTCCAACAATAAAAACAGTGTTAAATTCAAGGCCTTTTGATGAATGTGCCGTAAGCAGATTAACCCTTGATTCAAGGTTATCCATGTTATTTGCCTCATAAACAGAATCAATGAAAAAGAGCCAATCATTAATGTTTTCATATAGCTTTGCTTTTTCAAGTATCTGATCTAACAACTCTTTTATTTTTTCATTAGAATATCCCTTTGAGGAAAGTCTCTTATATATATAGCTTTCATAGCCAATCCGCTTATATATATAATTAACCGCGGCAAAACTACTCATATTTGAAATTCTGTTTAGCTCTTTAAGTAGCTTTTCGTAGTTTTCGGAATTCGCCATATCTGAATTAATATCATCCCTGTCAAGATTTCTTTCGGGTTTATTGATTATCCTGCCCATTACATCAACAGAACGGTTATTAGTTGCAGCTCTTAAATATGCAATAATATCCTTTGCCCATTCACTTTCATAAAAACTATCCGATGAAATATTTGTTGTATAAAGTATTCCGTTTAGATTCATCTTTTCTTTAAGAACTTCAATGCATCTTTCAGTTCTGAATATTACTGCTATATTTGAGGCGATTTCACCATCATTTATTAATTCTTTTATTTTTTCACATACAAATTCAGCCTCTTTTATTGCATTGCCTAATGTCACTACCGTTACATTCCCATATTCATAATTTGATTTACAAGGTATCTGTTCTTTATTTATCCTGCTTATATTATGTTTTATAAGCTTATGTGCCGATTCAATAACAGCCTTAGATGAACGGTAATTATTTTTTAAATCAATAATTTCACAGCCTTTTTTATTCATAAATTTCTTCATAAGTTCAGGCTTTGCACCTCTGAAGCCATATATTGACTGATCATCATCCCCAACGGCAAAAATATTGTTATTTTCTCCAGATAACATATCAAGTACTTCATACTGAACTAAATTAATATCCTGAAATTCATCAATAAGTATATATTTATAAATTCCCTGATACATTTTTCTGATTTCTGCCCTGCTTCTTAGTAAATCCCTGCACATATAAAGCATATCGTCAAAATCAATCATATTGTCTTTACGGCACAACCTTATATATTCGTTATATATTTTTACGAACAATTCTCCCTTATCTTCGTCGAATTTTTCTGAAATAAACAATTTCTTTTCATCAGAGTTTTTATATGCCGAAATATTTTCTATTATTTCAAGATATGAGGCTTCATCCTTTTGTGTAAGCTTAAGGTTGTAAAATGCTCTCTTTACATTTTTTAGTTTATCCTTTTGGGTTAACACTTTACCTTTATCAATTAATGAGCTGTTCTTTAAAATGCTGTAAAATATTGCATGAAAAGTGCCAAAATATACCTTATAGCATTTTCCCTTTGTTAATCTTAAAAATCTTTCCTGCATTTCAACAGCAGCTTTTTTAGAGAAGGTAATAACTAAAATTTCATCGGGTGAAATTCTTACCTCCTCAATCATATGTCTGATTCTTTCCGTTAGTGTGTGGGTTTTGCCGGAGCCCGGCCCTGCTAAAACAAGCACCGGACCGTATACAGTATTTACGGCCCGTTGCTGTTCTGTATTAAGATTTGTCAAAATATTTCGCTAATGGCATAGATTTAAGTTCATGTCATACACTACATGAGCTTTTCGATTCCTTTTTTGATTCTTGAAACAGATTCTTCTTTTCCAAGTAACTCCATGAGTTCAGTTGCACCTCCAGGAGTCATCTGCTTACCGGAAACCGCAGTACGTATAGGCCACATCACAAGACCTGTTTTGTACTCTTTTTTAGCTGCATAATCAGTCAATACAGCATATAGATTATCATTTGAATAATCGTCTACACCTTCAAGAATAGGAAGTACTTCCTGTAATATTGAAAGTGCTATTTCTTTATTACATTTACTCTTCTTATTATTGAACATCTCAATGTCGTAGTCACTGAGTGTTTCAAAGAAGTCTATATGATCTTTAATATCTGTAAACACTTCAATACGTGTTCTGACCATCTTTGCTATTTTTACAAAGTCAAGGTCCTTTGAGATAACTTCCTTGATATATGGAAGTGCAAGCTCATAAAACTCTTCATCGCTCATCGCCTTAAAGTATTCAGAATTAAGCCATTTAAGCTTTGTATAATCAAATACTGCCGGAGACTTAGAAATATGATGGTAGTCAAATTTTTCGATGAGCTCAGAAAGACTCATTTTCTCTACATTATCTTCAGGCGACCAACCAAGGAGTGCTACAAAATTAACTACCGCATCCTTTAAAAATCCCTGCTCAATTAAATCCTCGTATGAAGAATGTCCGCATCTTTTTGAAAGCTTTTTATGTTCCTCATCTGTAATAAGCGGGCAGTGAATATATACCGGCACTTCCCATCCGAACGCTTCATAAAGTCTGTTGTATTTTGGCGTTGAAGAAAGATATTCATTTCCTCTGACAACATGTGTTATTCCCATTAAATGATCGTCAACAACATTTGCAAAATTATAAGTCGGATATCCGTCTGACTTAATCAAAATCATATCGTCAAGTTCGATGTTATTAACAGTTATTTCACCATATATATCATCATTAAATGAAGTTGTGCCGTCTTTTGGGTTATTCTGTCTGATAACATATGGCATTCCTGCCTTAAGATTTCTCTCAACTTCTTCTTTTGAAAGGTTAAGGCAATGCTTATCATATACATGAATGACCTTTTCTTCTCCGTCTTCACCTTTTATTGTCTGGGTAAGTCCCTCTAATCTTTCTTTTGTGCAAAAGCAATAGTAAGCCTTACCTTCATCTACAAGTTTTTTTGCATACTCAAGGTAAATTCCCTTTGCCTGTCTTTCAGACTGAACATAAGGGCCAAAGCCTTTGTCTTTGTCAGGCCCTTCATCGTGAATCAGCCCTGTTCCCTCAAGTGTACGATAAATAATATCTACGGCACCTTCAACATATCTCTCCTGATCGGTATCCTCAATTCTTAAAATGAAATCTCCGCCTTCATGCTTTGCAATAAGATATGCATAAAGCGCAGTTCTTAAATTTCCTACGTGCATTCTTCCTGTTGGAGAAGGTGCAAATCGTGTACGAATCTTTGACATATTTAATTACGTCCTTTCTGACTTTTATTTATAAAAGTTTAATGATGGAATAATCTAACTCCGTTAAATACCATTGCCATACCGTATTTATCACAGCATTCAATAACATCCTCATCTCTTATTGAGCCGCCCGGCTGAACGACATATTTAACGCCCGACTTATAGCCTCTCTCAATACTGTCTGAGAACGGGAAGAACGCATCGGATCCAAGCACTATGTTTTCAGCCTTGCTAAGCCATTCTTCCTTTTCTGATGCAGTAAATATTGAAGGCTTAACCTTAAATATTTTCTGCCATTGACCTTCTTTTAAAACATCCATATAAGCTTCACCTATATAGTTATCAATCGCATTGTCTCTGTCAGCTCTCTTAATGTTATCAACAAACTGAAGGTTCATAACCTTTGGACACTGTCTTAATAACCAGTTGTCTGCTTTTTGACCTGCAAGTCTTACGCAGTGAACTCTGGACTGCTGACCGGCGCCGATTCCGATTGCCTGACCATCCTTAACAAAGCATACGGAATTAGACTGTGTATACTTAAGTGTAATAAGGCTTATCATCATATCATGCTTTGCAGATAACGGGATCTCTTTATTCTTTGTTACGACATTTGTGAGGAGTGATTCATCGATTTTAACTTCATTTCTTCCCTGCTCAAATGTAATTCCGAATACATCCTTATTTTCAACAGGCTCAGGCTTATAGTTTTCATCAATTTTGATAATTGCATAAGCACCTTTTTTCTTCTCTTTAAGAATCTCAAGTGCTTCAGGCTCATATCCCGGTGCTATGATACCGTCAGAAAATTCTTTTTTGATAATCTTTGCACAAGAAACATCACATACATCAGAAAGTGCTATAAAATCTCCATATGATGACATTCTGTCAGCACCTCTTGCTCTTACATACGCACATGCCAATGGGCTTAACTCAGAAGCTTCATCAACAAAATATACTTTCTTCATTGTCTCATCAAGCTCTTTTCCGATTGCTGCACCTGCCGGTGAAACATGCTTGAATGAAGTTGCTGCAGGATACCCGGTTGCTTCCTTTAATTCCTTAACAAGCTGCCAGCCGTTTAACGCATCAAGAAAGTTAATATACCCAGGTTTTCCATTTAATACTTCAATAGGAAGATCATTACCGTTTTTCATAAATATCTTTGCCGGTTTCTGATTAGGATTACAACCATACTTTAATTCGATTTCGTTCATAACAGAGCTCCTTTTATTTGTTTTTGTTTACTATTCTCGTTGTATATTTTCCTGTTTTGATATCTATATATCTTACGAAAAGAGATACTTTATTGTCGTCATTAAGGCTATTCCATAAGCTGTCAGTAAACTCATCAATGTCACCTTTAATTGAAATAAGCTTTGGTTCTCCTTCAAAGCTTGGTAAAGGATTACCATCCTGCATATATGTATGAATAAAGTGTCCCTCAGAAGCTAAAGGATTTGAATATGAAAAAGTATATCTGTTACACGCCAAAGGATTACCGTTATCCGACTTAAGGATTGACATCGAATAGTCAAATTCAGCGTTTTCAACGTGAAGAATACCTGAAATACGAGGTGTATAATTTGGAGCATCCGGCTCAAATTCACGACATCTTAATGACTGCTCAAACGTCATATTTTTGCTCATATTATCATAAATCGTATCAGTCTGATCGCCATTTGTAACTATAGTATTGTTACCTAACACTCTTACAGGAGCATAAATTATTAATGACGGATCTTCAAGCTTTGATTCATCAAAAGCCTGCGTCCTTATTCCTTCACCTTCAGTTACGAAAATTCTGTTTCTCGAGTTAGAGCTTCTACCCATAATAAAATAAGCAGTTACGGCATTTTCTCCGTCTTCAGACCTTCCGATAATAATTCCTCTACCCGGATATGCATTGTTTTTAAGTTCATTTACGATATCTGCCTTTACCATATACAAATCTTAAGCTAAATAGCCTTTCCTTTCTGAAAATATATTATTGTTTTAGGTAAAAATACCCAAATTGAATTTTATCATTACACTAATAATTAAACAAGAACATTATTGACTGTAAAAATTCATAATGATATAAATTTATATGGGCAATATTACATATAATAACGAGGTCAATTATGGGTAAAACTGATTTACTTGAAAATCTAATGCAAGTGGCTCCACTAAAGCTTATAGTACATAAAAGTGCTGAAGCTCTCGGTGAAGAAGTGAATGCAGCTTTAGTTGAAGCAAGAAAAAAGATTAACAAACCATATTCATCTTCTCCTGCTTATGTCGGATATGAAGAGGATTCTTTTCTTGTTGATCATTCCTGCCCAAGATTCGGTTCCGGTGAAGGTAAGGGTGTAATAAACGAGTCTGTAAGAGGTAAGGACATTTTTATTCTTGCAGACCCTTGTAATCATTCTCTTACATATAAGGTTAACGGACATATTAATCATATGTCTCCTGACAATATTTATCAGGATGTTAAGCGTATTATTGCCGCTCTTGCAGGTAAGCCTCACAGAATTACGGTTATTTTCCCATTTTTATATGAAAGCAGACAGCATAAAAAATATACAAGAGAATCTCTTGATGCCGCAATTGCGCTTGATGAGCTTATGCACATGGGCGTATCCAATATAGTAACATTTGATGCTCATGACCCTAAAGTTCAAAATTCAATTCCTCTTTCAGGTTTTGATAACTTTATGCCGCATTATCAGTTTTTAAAGGCATTAATGCAGCATGAAAATGACTTAAAAATTGATAAAGAACACCTGATTGTAATATCTCCTGATGAAGGTGCGCTTGATCGTGCCGTATATTTTGCAGGTGTATTAGGCGTTGATATCGGAATGTTTTATAAACGCCGCGATTATTCTAAAGTAGTAAACGGCAAAAATCCTATCGTATGTCATGAATTTTTAGGTGAAAACATCGAAGGAAAGGATGTCATTATCATTGATGACATGATTTCAAGCGGCGGAAGCATGATAGATACTGCTAAGCAGCTTAAGTCAATGAATGCAGGACGTGTTTATATATGCACTACTTTCGGTCTGTTCACTGATGGCTTTGATGAGTTCGATAAAGCTTATGAAAAAGGATATTTTGACAAGCTTATTACAACAAATTTGACTTATCACGACGATATATGTAAGACAAAGCCATACTATATTGAAGCTTCAATGAGTATGTTCCTTGCAAGAATTATTGACTTCCTGAATCACGATGCACCAATGTCTGCCGTATTGACACCTACAGAAAAGATTCACGATGCAATACTCGATTACAATGAAGGGAAAAATATAAACCTTGAAAACTAAACGTGATATGGAAATGCGTTTTTATACCATGTGATTTCATCACCAAGAATCGATATAACATCAAATCTATAGCTTCCGTTATCCGGAAGCTTTTTCATTTTCTGATAAACTGTTGCAACCCTGCAAATGGTTTTCTGCTTTCTATATGTAACTGCTTCATATGGATATCCGTGAGAATTGTCTTTTCTGTATTTGACTTCTGTAAAAACATAGGTGTCATTATCTTTACATATGATATCAATTTCTCCCATTCTTATGGAAAAATTCATTTCAAGAATTGTTAATCCGTTATTTATTAGAAACTGCGCCGCTTTCCTTTCTTGCACACTTCCCTTTTCTCTGTTATTTACCATTCATCATTCTACCTTTTAGTTTTTCACAATCATCGACAAAAACAAGAATTTCAGCAACAACCTCATAAAGCTCAGGCGGTATATACTCTCCTATATCAAGCTTAGAAAGAGTATTGGCAAGCTTTGAATCTTTATGAAGTGCAACATCATTTTCTTTGGCGGTTTCAATAATCTTTTCAGCAACCTTTCCTTTACCTGTTGCTATGATTTTCGGTGCGACTTCACCCGGATCATATTTAATTGCTACAGCCTGAAGCTGTTTATTGTTCTTATCTTCTGCCATTTTTCTTACGCGCGTACATCAAAGCTCACTTTAACTGCAACACTTCCCTGGGTCTTTGGATCATCCTTAAAAAATTCCTCTGTAATATCCGTTGCCTCTTTAGGTTTATTCTTAACGGAAACATTCATACTAAGATCATAACCCTTATCAGAAAGCCTCTTGTTAAGATAATCAATATGCTTTTCAATAAAGTCTATTGTCTCATCATCCTGAAGGTAAAAATGCGTACTGAGCTTTGTCTTGTTTACAAGAGAAACATATATATCCATAGGACCCAAATTGTCCATATCAAGATGAAGCAAAGCTGA
The DNA here is from genome assembly GCA_004552595.1 of Lachnospiraceae bacterium. GTDB lineage: Bacteria > Bacillota > Clostridia > Lachnospirales > Lachnospiraceae > UBA2868. The sequence continues at coordinate 16,541 of SFNX01000003.1, forward strand.
AATATTACCGTCATTATTTTTAAGACTTCTCTTATTCGTATAGACGTATAAATCTCCGTGTGCTGATTTGTTGTTCATAAGAAGCGGTAGCTGGACATATGTGACTGCATGATTCAGCTCATTCATAAACTGAACATTTTCTTTTATGTTGTTAGCCGCCTCAGCAATTTCTGCATTTTTACTATTAAGGCTCTCAAGAACACTTAATGCTTTATCCGTATTATTTATTATTTTAGAATACAAATCCTCGATATTTTTAGATGTTGCCGCTTCTTCAGGCTTAAGCAGCATCTGTTTTGACAGATTGTCCTTAACAAGTCCTGAAAATTCTTCTGAAGAAAGGAGCTTAAGAAGCTTTGTTTTTACATCATCAGGAAAGAGATTTTTATCTTTATTGAGTATATTTAATAAATCAGTTGAAATCTTTAATACACTCTCGCCTGTAATTTCTTTGTCAGTATTCACATTAAAGAACTTTATTACATCTGATTTGTTTTCCTGATTATTTAGTATTTCTTTATTAAGCTCATTTAAAATACTTTCTCTTCCTAAAGCCTTTGTAACATTGCCATCACTGTTTGTTTCGCCTGAATTCTCATTAAGAACTTCCTTAAATTCCTTGGAAAACTCAGCCGCAAAGGTCTTCATTTCATTTGAAAACTCAGCTACAAAAGCCTTCATTTCATTGGAAATAACAGTATCAGATGAATCCTTTGGATTAATCAGTTCAAGAATTGCCTTTGTTGTGTCAAAAATGTCTGCTTTGATTTTTTCACCTGTTAAAGCTTCATTATCAACCAAAGCCAGGTCAGCCTTAAGCTGCATTGAATCTTTATTCTGACCGGTAATTGAATCAAGGAGCGTGCTTAACAGGTTTTTATTCTTTACATTAACTTCTGCTGTTTCAGCCAAAGAACCATTAATCTTTGATGAAATGTCTGTAATGTTATTGTCCTTTACAGCCTGAGAGAGACTATCGCTTATCATTTTTGCAAATCCATCTGCAATCGTATCAACATTACCGATAATCTGTCTTTCAAGTCCTTTATAGTTTTCAAACTGATTAATTGTCAGTTCATTTACGCTTAATCCAAGCTTTGTAAGTCTAACTACTGTTTCCGGATTTGCATCTTTAAAACTGTTAATCTGCTTTGACATATCATGTATTGCCTGTTTGTTAATAGGCATATTTTCATCCATCATTGCAGAAACCATCCTTGAATAATTATCTGTAACAGGAAGTCCTGCCGATGATAACGCATTTGTGACATTCATGGAATTGTTAAGATTAGTGTATAACGGACGAAGTGAAGTTAATCCATCCTCAGTATTTTTAACTTCAAAAGAAAGTGTCTGTCCAAGCAAAGCATTTATATTGCCTTCAAGCTTTGCATTTATAGTCTGATTATTCGAAAGTAAAAGCTTAATGTCCTTCCCATCGACTTCAATTACCTGACCTGAAATAGTCTGTCCGGTCTTTAAATCAAGTCCTTTAACCGATACCGAAACTCCATCTACCGAAATATTGGCACCACTTATTGATACAGTTTGTCCGCTTCCTGTATTACCGGTTGTTGTATTTATATAATTCGAAGTCGCAATATTTATCGGCATAAGCTTTCCTATATATGATTTTTAATAAACGTCCTTCTGTGGATTTCGCACGGTCCTATTTTCTTAAGAGCGTCTCTATGTGCTTTTGTTCCATATCCTTTATTTTTATAAAATTCATAACCGGGATATATTAAGTCGAATTCTTCCATCATATGGTCTCTTGTGACCTTTGCAACAATGCTTGCCGCCGCAATACTTGCAGACTTGGCATCTCCTTTTATTATCGGAACCTGTTTAATGTCTACACCCGGTATTGTAACTGCATCATTTAATAATATATCGGGTTTAACAGTGAGATTATTAATAGCCTGACGCATTGCTTCGTATGTGGCATTTAATATATTTATTTCATCAATAACTTTTTCACTTACAATTCCGATACCGTAACTGACTGCCTTCTCTTTTATTTCCGTAAACAGTTCTTCTCTTTTCTTCTCTGACAATTTTTTGGAATCATTTAGATAAAGAATATCGCAGTCCTTAGGTAATATCACTGCGCATGCGACTACAGGTCCTGCAAAAGGGCCTCTTCCGACTTCATCTATTCCGCATATGTATTCGTAATCAGAATATTCTCTCTCATACGAAAACATTTCATACATTCGTTTTTTCTCTGCTTCTAACTTAATTAACTGTTTTTCTGTCATTTTATTATTCCTACTCTGTTAAACGGCCAGAAAATAAATGATGCTTTTCCGAGAATATCCTTTCTTCTGACATTTCCGACTTCGTTGCTTCTTGAATCGATGCTCTCTTTTCTGTTATCACCGATTACAAAATATTCATCATTTGAAAGTGTAACGGGCTCTTTTGCAAGTCCGGCCTCTTCTATTTCACTAAGACCTGATCTGTCTTTTATTTCTTTATCATTAATAAATATTACACCGTCTTTAATCTGTATTGTTTCACCCGGGAGTCCGATAACTCTCTTGATTAGCAGTTCCTTTTCTTTATAGCTTTTAAAGCATATTACATCGAATCTTTTCGGGTCAGAAATATTATATGAGAGCTCATCCATAATAATATTGTCACCATCATAAAGAGTATCCTGCATCGAAACATTATGTACTACAGTTCTTCTGAATACATAATTTACTAACAGGTAAACGCAAATAAGAACAATGAGGAATAAAAATCCTGTTTTAAGAACTTTTAACGAAAAAGACGATACTTTTCTTTTCTTTTTACGTGCCATATTATATTTCTTCTGCCTTTTCAAGGGTAATTCTTGAAAGCTTTCCTTCTTTAAAATCATCAAGTAAAAGCTTCGCTGCGCGTTTAGTATCGGCTTCTGCGCCTTTTAATAAACAGTTTCTCTTAATTGCAATAGCTTTAAGTATTTCATAATCGCTAAGTCCTTCATCAACCTCATACCTATCAGATAATAATCCGCTGTGGGTTTTCTTAAGTGTAGCGATAAAACTTATCGAAAGCTCTTCAATATCTATTATTTCTTCATTAACAGATCCGATAAAAGCAATGTGCTCACCAATCATTTCATCATCAAACTTTGGCCAAAGTATACCGGGAGTGTCAAGTAATTCGATATTTCCGGCAATTTTGATCCATTGTTTTCCTTTTGTGACACCCGGTTTATTGCCTGTCTTTGCCGCTGCTCTTCCCGATAAAGTATTTATAAATGTTGACTTTCCTACATTCGGAATTCCGACAATCATAGCTCTTATCGGTTTGTTTTTAATTCCTCGTTTTAGATTTCTTGCAATAATCGCCTCAGAACTTTTTAATATTGCCTCATTAACCTGTTTTGTGAAATTCTTCATTCTTGAATTGACTTTAACTGCGTTAATTCCCTGAGATTTATAATAGTCAATCCACTCATTTGTAGCCTTTTCATCCGCAAGATCGGCTTTATTCAGAATAATGAGCCTTGCCTTGCCTTTTGATAATGTATCGATATCAGGATTTTTTGAGCTGACAGGAATCCTTGCATCCAAAAGTTCGATGACCAGATCTATCAACTTTATATTTTCCTCCATCATCCTTTTGGCCTTTGTCATATGGCCCGGATACCACTGTATATTCATTTAATCCTTCCTGCTTTCTTGTCTTTGAATTTAAGTCTGTACCAAACTTTGCCTTCTATCATTGACGTTTTAACATTGCCGATATTGGCAGACCTTGAGTCCTCAGAATTAGTTCTGTTATCACCTAAAACAAAATATTCATCCGTATCCAGGATAATCTCTGATGATGCAACTCCTGCTTCCTTAGTATCAAATACAACATCATCATTGTATACTTCATCGTTAATATACACATGACCGTTGTCTATTTTGATTTTCTCACCGGGAAGCCCTATTACACGTTTTATATACAGATGTGAATTCTGGTTTCCGTTTGGCTTAAATACAATTATGTCTCCTCTCTTTGGTGAGGAAAGATTATATGCGACTTTGTTTATATAAACATTTTGTCCGTTATATATTACAGGTTCCATTGATGAACCCACCATGCTCGTCTTAATACCAAAAAACATAATAATTACAAATGCAAAGAAAATTGCAAGAAGTATCGCAAATGACCATGAAATCAGTTCATAAAACAGCTGTTTGTTGAACCTTCTTTTCTGCTTTTCATGAAATGAAAGAGTATGTTTTTTTCTTCTTCTAAATAATGCACTCATGGGAATAATTGTATCATAATAGCAATAACAAATGAATAATCATAAAATAAAAAAATCCGGAGCAAAGCTCCGGATAATTAATGCAAATTGTAATATAGGTTTATTTAATAGCCTCTTTAACCTTAGCCTTTTTACCTACTCTGTCTCTTAAGTAGAAGAGCTTAGCACGTCTTACTTTACCCTTACGTACTACTTCAATCTTCTCAACGTGTGGGCTGTGGAGTAACCATGTCTTCTCAACTCCTACACCGTTAGAATTCTTTCTTACTGTGAAAGTCTCTCTGTTGCTTCCGCCCTGTCTCTTAATAACAGTTCCTTCGAAAACCTGAATTCTCTCTCTGTTACCTTCCTTAATCTTAGCGTGAACTCTGATTGTATCACCTACGCTGAATTCTGTAACAGAATCCTTAAGCTGTTCAGCTTCGATTTCCTTAATGATATCCATGTTCATTATATGTATCCTCCTAATATATATTAATCGTGTCACCATAAGCTTCAACATTCTTAACAAATATGCCAGAGGACTGTTTCCTACCTAGTGCAACTTGATTAGTTTACCATAATTTAATATATGATGCAATAGCAAATCACCTTATAAATCGACCTTTTTTATCTTTTTCATGTGTTTCAACAAATTTTTTATATAAATCCGGTCGTCTTTCCTCTGTCCTTATAAGTGACTGCTCAAATCTCCATTTCTCAACATTTTCATGATGTCCGCTCATTAATATGTCAGGAACCTTCTTCCCATGCCATTCATATGGCCTTGAATATTGCGGATATTCGAGTAAACCCTCTGAAAAACTCTCCGTCATGGCAGATTCATCATTACTAAGCACTCCGTCCACAAATCTTGATACAGTATCAATAAGCACCATTGCAGGCAGTTCTCCGCCTGTAAGTACATAATCACCTATTGAAATATAATCAGTGACGACTTCATTTAGTACACGCTCATCAATTCCCTCATAGTGACCACATAAAAGAATAAGTTCCTCTTCGTTTGCCAGTTCCTTTGCGATTTCCTGGTTTAGAACACGTCCCTGGGGAGTAAGATAAACCGTCCTTATTTTTTTACTGCTGTCAATACTGTCAGTTATTGCCTTATGACAAAGATATACAGGTTCTGCCTGCATAAGCATTCCGGCACCGCCGCCATACGTATAATCATCGACTTTATTATGCTTATTAAAAGCAAAATCGCGAATATTAATAGCATCAACGGAAATTATATTGTTTTTAATTGCCCTTCCTAAAATGCTCTGCTTTATTGCATCAAACATTTCAGGAAAAAGAGTCATTACGTGTATATTCAAATTGTTACCCTAAAATCTAGTCCAATAGACCGTCAAGTACATGAACCTTCATTTTTTTGTCTATGATGTTTACGTTAAGTATGCACTGTTTAATTGCAGGAAGAAGTAATTCCCTGCCGTCTGTACATTTAATCACATATACATCATTAGCACCGGTTTCTATTACATCTGTAACAGTCCCGATTTCTATATCGGACTCATTATATACATTAACACCTATAAGGTCTGCTATAAAATACTCATCTTTATCAAGCTTGATTGCATTTTCCCTTGTAACATATATAGGCTTTCCCTTATATTTTTCGATGTCATTTGGATTGTCATATCCTTCGAATTTAACTATAGCGAACTGCTTAAAGAATTTAACGCCTGTAAGCGTCAATTTAATCATGTCGGATTCATTCATTTTATCTTTCGTATCAAGATATACTTCTTTAAGCTTTTTATATCTTTTAACATCAGATGTCGTTGGAAAAACCTTGACTTCTCCGTGAACACCGTGCATTGAACTTATTACACCTACCTGTAATAAATCATTTGTATTAATCGCCAAATGAACCTCCTGTTAAAATAAAAAGTTAGGGCGCCAATTAGCGCCCTTTATCTCTTATTCCTGGACAATATCTACTAAAACTTTCTTAGTTTCCTTAGCAGATGCTGCCTTAACAACTGATCTAATGGCTTTTGCTATTTTACCCTGCTTACCTATTACTTTACCCATATCAGATTGGGCAACCTTAAGTTCAACAATTATAGCTTTGTCATCTTCTGTCTGAGTAACTACTACTTTGTCAGGATTTTCAACTAGAGATTTTGCGATTACCTCAACTAACTCCTTCATCAAAAAACCTCCGTAATATTATTTTTCAATACCAACTGCCTTGAAAATCTTTGCTACAACTTCTGTTGGCTGAGCACCGTTTGAAAGCCACTTCTTAGCCTTTTCTTCATCAACCTTGTATGTTGAAGGCTCTGTATTTGGATCGTATGTTCCGATTTCATCGATACACTTACCATCTCTTGGTGATCTTGAATCTGCTACTACGATTCTGTAGAAAGCTGCTTTCTTCTGTCCCATTCTGCGAAGTCTAATCTTTACTGCCATTTTCATTCTCCTTAAATTTAAATAATATTATTACGCTCGTTGCGTTATTTATTGAAAACACTGATTTGTGTTAACAAACATCTTAAAATGGAAATTTGAAGCCTCCATGTCTTTTTCCTTTGCCCATAAGTCCCGGAATTTGCTTCATCATTTTCCTGCTCTGTTCAAACTGCTTTACAAGTCTGTTTACTTCAGCAATATCAACTCCTGCCCCCTTAGCAATTCTATGCTTCCTCTGAGGGTTTAATATGTCAGGATTTTGCCTTTCCTTCTTAGTCATAGAAAGTATTATCGCTTCGGTTCTTTTGAGCTTTTCTTCACTCACTGCCGACTCAATATCGGATGTCTTAATATTTCCCATACCCATCCCTGATAACCCGGGCATCATGGAAAGTATACTTGAAATTCCACCCATATTTTTCATCTGATTCATACTTTCAAGGTAATCCTCAAAATCAAACTTTCCCTTTTTTAACTTATCGGTCAGTTGCTTTTCTTTTTCTTCATCAATACTCTTTGATGCTTTCTCGATAAGAGTAAGCACATCACCCATACCAAGAATTCTTGAAGCCATTCTGTCAGGATAGAACTGCTCTAAATCAGAAAGTTTTTCACCCATTCCGACATAAAGGATCGGTTTTCCCGTAACTGCCTTAACGGAAAGTGCAGCACCGCCTCTTGCATCACCATCAAGCTTTGATAATATTACGCCGTCAATTGAAATTTTCTCATCAAATGATTTTGCAACATTTACAGCTTCCTGACCGGTCATTGCATCGACTACAAGAATTGTCTGGTGAACATTCGCTTCTCTCTTAATTGCAACAAGTTCATCCATCATTTCATCATCTATCTGAAGTCGTCCGGCTGTATCGAGAATAATTACATTATGTCCGTTTTTCTCAGCATATTGAAGCGATTTTTTTGCAATATCAACAGGATCTTTGTTATCTTCAATAGAAAAAACTTCAACTTCCTGTTTTTCACCGTTTACTAAAAGCTGTTTAGCGGCTGCAGGTCTGTAAACGTCACACGCTACAAGAAGGCATTTTTTCCCTTTTAGTTTAAGCTTTCCGGCTATCTTGGCAGTAGTGGTTGTTTTACCTGCACCCTGAAGACCACACATCATGATAACTGTTTTGGCTTGTCCGGGCTGCATTTTTATCTCGACTGTCTCAGAACCCATGAGGTTAGTCATTTCTTCATTAACAATCTTTATTACCATCTGTCCCGGATTAAGTCCATTCATTACATCCTGACCGACAGCACGTTCTTCTACTGATTTAACAAACTGCTTAACAACCTTAAAGTTAACATCTGCTTCTAAAAGAGCCATTTTAACTTCTTTAAGTGCAAGCTTAACATCTTCCTCTGAAAGACGTCCTTTGCCTCTTAAGTTCTTAAATACATTTTGTAATTTATCTGTTAATCCTTCAAATGCCATTTATCTGTATCTTACAGCTAAAGCTGTTCATTAATTTTTGTTAGTAATTCGTTTATGGATTTCTTAAGTCCCTCATCTTCTGACTTTTCAGCTTCTTTTCTAAGTTCATTTGAATACTTCTTGATTTTTTCAAAGCGGGCTATCAGATGGAGCTTTGATTCATATTCCTCTAAAGCTTTATCACACCTTTTTATCTGATCATGAATTCCTTGACGTGAGATTCCATAATCATCAGCAAGCTCCGAAAGACTTAAATCACCGTATACCGCGTCCTGATATATATCACGCTGTCTCTTGGTAAGTAAATCACCGTAAAAATCAAATAAAAGATTTCGCTCAATTATTTTTTCCATAACAAATATGGATTATATACTATATCAAAAGAGGTGTCAAGCATTTTTGCTTGACACCTCCTATAGCTTTTATTTCTAAATATTAAATATTCGTTCTTACAATCTTTGGACGATATCCTTCTTTTTCCAATGCATCCATAATTTCCTGCTTATGCTCTGTTCCAAATGCTTCAAGCGTAATTCTAAGTTCAACAGCAGCACTTCTGTTTGTAGATACAAACTGGTTATGTTCAAGCTTGATAACATTGCCGTTTTTCTTAGCAATTACTTCTGCAACCTTTGATAACATTCCCGGCTTATCCGGAAGAAGAACAGAAACTGTAAAGATTCTGTCTCGCATAATAAGTCCTTGCTGAACTACTGAAGACATTGTGATTACATCCATGTTACCGCCTGATAAAATAGATACTATTTTCTTATTCTTAACATCTAACTGCTTTAATGCGGCAACAGTTAACAGGCCTGAATTCTCAACAATCATTTTATGGTTTTCAACCATATCAAGAAATGATACAACCAAATCTTCATCAGGAACAGTTATAATATCGTCAAGATTATCTTTGACAAATGGGAAAATCTTCTCACCCGGTGTCTTTACCGCTGTACCATCTGCAATTGTATTTACTGAAGGAAGTGTAACCACCTTACCTGCTTCAATTGAAGCCTTCATGCAGGCAGCACCTTCTGGTTCAACACCAATAACTTTAATCTTGGAATTCATAAGCTTTGCAAGCGTTGCCACTCCGCATGCAAGTCCGCCTCCTCCGATCGGGACTAAAATATAGTCAACAAGAGGCAGTTCCTTAAATATCTCCATCGCAATAGTTCCCTGTCCGGTTGCAACAGTAAGATCATCAAATGGATGTATAAATGTATATCCTTCTTCTTCTGCAAGCTCTAATGCCTTGGCACATGCCTCATCATATACATCACCGTGAAGAACAACCTGTGCGCCATAGCTCTTTGTCCTGTTCACCTTGATAAGAGGTGTTGTTGTCGGCATAACAATAACTGCTTTTGCATTATACTGCTGTGCTGCATATGCAACACCCTGTGCATGGTTTCCGGCTGATGCAGTAATAATTCCTTTACTTCTTTCCTCTTCAGAAAGAGTGCTCATCTTATAATATGCCCCTCTTAGTTTATATGCTCCTGTAAGCTGCATATTTTCAGGCTTTAAATATACTTTATTCCCGGTGGCATCAGATAAAAACTTTGAATACTGTAGTTTTGTGTCTTTTGTCACACGCTTTACTACTTCTGATGCCTCTTCAAACTTATCAAGTGTTAACATATCATTCTCCTGTATCAAATAAAGCTTTTACAAAATCTTTGGAATCAAATTTCTGAAGATCTTCTATCTTTTCACCAACTCCTACAAACTTAACCGGAATATTCATCTGTGACTGGATTGCAATTACAATTCCGCCTTTTGCGGAGCCATCAAGTTTTGTAAGAATAATTCCGTTTATCTTTGAAGCTTCATTAAACTCTTTAGCCTGGCTTAATGCATTCTGACCCGTAGTTGCATCGAGAACTACAAGTGTCTCTTTGTATGCATCAGGACATTCACGCTCTATAATCCTGTCAATTTTCTTAAGCTCCTCCATAAGATTTTTCTTATTCTGGAGTCTTCCTGCTGTATCTATCAACAGCAAGTCGGCATCCTTTGCCTTAAATGAGTTAATGCCGTCATAAACTACTGAAGCCGGGTCCTGTCCTTCTGAGCCTTTAACTATATCAACACCGGCTCTTATAGCCCATTCAGTCAGCTGTTCAACTGCGGCAGCCCTAAATGTATCTGCGGCAGCCATTATTACTTTCTTGCCTTCGCTTTTATATTTTGCAGCAAGCTTTCCGATAGTAGTTGTCTTTCCGACACCGTTAACGCCTATTACAAGTACAATTGATTTCTTTCTTTCAAATTCGTAGTCGTTTTCTAAAACGCTCATTTTTTCTGAAATTGAATCAATAAGGCACTCTCTTAAGTCTTCAGGATTAAATATGTGTTTCTCAATTACATCTTCCTTAAGCTTATCAATAATTTCCTCGGTTGTATTAACGCCTATGTCAGAAGTAATAAGCACTTCTTCAAGCTCATCATATAAATCATCATCAATTTCCTTAAATCCATGAAAAATCGAATCAAGACCATATGAAATATTATTTCTTGTTTTTGAAAGTCCCTGTTTTAGTTTTTGAAAAAAACCAACTTTTTCTTCGCTCATATCATTCCTTAAAATTAATCATCTAAATCCTTATCAACAAGATTAACGGACACAAGTGCAGATACGCCCTTTTCCTGCATAGTAATTCCGTATAATCTGTCAGCCTTCTCCATTGTACCGCGTCTATGTGTAATAACAATAAACTGAGTATGCTTTGTAAGTTTATGAAGATATCCTGCAAATCTTCCTACATTTGATTCATCAAGGGCGGCCTCAATCTCGTCTAAGAGACAGAATGGTGACGGTTTAAGATTCTGAATGGCAAACAGCAATGCAATTGCAGTAAGCGCCTTCTCTCCTCCCGATAACTGCATCATATTCTGCAGCTTCTTTCCCGGTGGCTGTGCAATAATCTTAATTCCCGCGTCAAGAACATCAACATCCTGTTCAAGCTCAAGTGTTCCCTTTCCGCCACCGAACATCTCCTTAAATACTTTGTCATACTCTTTTCCGATTTCAATGAATTTTTCATTGAACTGCTTTCTCATATTTGTATCAAGGTCTTCAATTATTTCTACAAGAGATGTTTCTGCTTTAACTAAATCATCATGCTGTGTCTTAAGGAATGTGTATTTTTCCATTAATTCCTTATAATCTTCAATAGCGTTGACGTTTACGTCCCCAAGCTTTTTAATCTGGTCTTTAAGTGTTGAAATATTCTTTTTGATAACTGAAATATCCGATAACGACTCATCTCTTAGTGCTTTTGCCTGAGATAAAGTTATTTCATATTCGGAGAACATATAGCTTACAAGTCCCTGGAGAGAATCTTCAAGCTTTTCTTTCTGGGAATTCAACCTATATACTTCTTTATCAAGATCGGCCGATTTCTTAGCGAGTTCTTCTCTTGTATCAAAGAATGATTTCTGTTTTAATGTAAATTCATTCTTTTCATTTATAACATTTTTGAGTTCTTCTTCATCTTCTGATTTTGAGTTGACAGAAGCCTCTATTGTGTCTTTAATCTTTGCAATATCTTCCTTCTTAGCTTCAATTTCCTTATCGGACACAGCTTTCTTGTCCGCCAAATCGTTCTTTTCTGAGTTAATTCTGTCAAGCTCTTCTTCTACTCTTGATAGGTTTTTAGCCTCAAACTCAACCTTCTGGCTAAGACCTGCAACCTTTAAGTCAAGATCTGTAGTTTCTATTACCTTTTTTGATTCTTTATCTCTATATTCTTCAAGAGAAGCACCATGCTGCCTGTTTTTTACTTCAATTTCTTTTTCAAGCTCTTCAGACTTTAAAAGCTTTGCCGATATATCTTCCTTGTTACCCGAAAGCTCCTTAATAAGACTTTCCATTTCATGGCTCTCAGTTTCTAAATTTCTGTAGCCTTCTTTTGTTTCTTCGATTTTAGAAAGCATTGAGTCATACTTCATCTGAGCAGTATTCTGCAAGACTGCAAGATTCTGCTGCGATTCCTTAAGCATTTCAGACTCTTCCCTGATTTTGTCGCGCTTCTTCTTAGTATCTTCAATATCCTTCTTACAGTCTTCTATATGCTCCTTAGCTAAGGAAACATTTTTTTCAAGCTCTTCTATTTCACGTCGTCTTCCAAGGAGATTACTGTTATTCTTATATGAACCGCCGGCTAATGAACCACCCGGTGCGAGATATTCTCCTTCAAGTGTAACAAGTCTAAGCTTATAATCGTGCTTTTTTGCCATATTCAGAGCGTTATCTACTGTATCAACAATGGCAATTTCACCAAGAAGCTGTGAAACAACATCATCATACATTTTATCCGCTTTGACTATTTCAGATGCAATTCCGATAAATCCTTTTTCGTTTTTAATTTCAGGATATTTGAAATCAGGCCTTCTCCTTACTGTTGTAAGCGGAAGGAAGGTTGCGCGTCCAAGTTTATTCTCTTTTAAGTATGCAATCATCTTTTTAGCATCGGCTTCATCTTTTGTAACTATGTTCTGAATATTGCCGCCGAGTGCCGTTTCAATTGCAGTTTCGTATTTTTTATCTGCAGAAATAATATCTGCAACAACACCGATAAGTCCCTTTTGTGATTCCTTTTGTTCCATGACGCTTTTAACAGAGCTTCCGTATCCGTCATATCTTTCAGTGATGTTCTTTAATGCCTCAAGCTTTGAAAGAAGCTTATGATAATTATTCTGTGCATCAATTAAAGCATTATCTCTTTCTTCAAGATCTCTTCTTACAAGATATAGCTGTTCCGATAAGTGCTCAAAATTTCTGTCTGCTTCAAGAATCTTTTCATTAACGTCATTAAGTTCAGTCAAATATGTCTTTAATACGCTCTCAAGCTCAGCTTCTTCTGACTTTGCCTGCAAAAGCTTTGACTGGATTTCAGCTTTATGAATATTATGCTGTGATAAAAGTGTATCAAACTCTGTAATTTTTGTCTTAATTAATGCTCTGTTTGAAATAGTTTCAATTATTTCATTTTTACCATTCTCAATAGCTTCATTTAATTCTTCGATTTTTTTCTGAATTTCTGAAAGCTCATTTTTAGCAATATCTCTTGTCTTAATTAAGTCGTCAAGTTCTTCGTCTATTACTTTCTTTTCCGATAAAATGCGTTTATGTTCTTCATCTCTTAACGAATACTCTGCATTGAGCGCATTTTCACGTTCTTCAAAATGAGAAGCTTCAATCCTTGAAGTATTAATTTTTTCTTCAAGAACCTTGATTTCACCTTCTAACTTTTCTCTGATTACGCTCTCATTTGTAAGCTTATTGCGCTTCTCTTCAATCTTTGAATCAAGCTCTTCAATTTTTAACTCAATATCTGAATATTCCTGCTTAATACCCTCGTATTTTTCCTGGGTTTCTAAGAGGTCCTTATTTGCAATTGTCAATTTTTCTTCAATTGAGATAAGGTCACTGTCAATTCTCTTTGAATCAAGAAGGAATAAATTAATGTCATAGTTTTTAAGGTCTTCTTTTTTCTTAAGGTAGTCTTTAGCAACTTCTGCCTGCTTAGCAAGAGGTTCAACCTGTTCCTCTAATACACCTAATATATCCCTGACTCTTACTAAGTTATTTCTTTCATTTTCAAGTTTCTTAATAGCGGCATCTTTACGTCTCTTAAACTTAACAATACCTGCAGCTTCATCAAAAAGCTCTCTTCTTTCTTCAGGTTTTCCGCTAAGAATCTTATCAATCTGACCCTGACCGATAATGGAATATCCTTCTTTTCCGATACCGGTATCATAAAACATCTCCTTAATATCCTTAAGTCTTGATGTTGAACCGTTAATGAGGTATTCACTCTCTCCTGACCTGTATACACGTCTTGAAACAGTAACTTCTTCATAAGCAATAGGAAGAGCATGGTCTGAATTATCAAGAGTAATCGAAACATAAGCATAGCCCATAGGCTTTCTTAATTCTGTTCCCGAGAAAATAACATCCTGCATGCTTGATCCACGAAGCTGCTTGACACTCTGTTCTCCAAGTACCCATCTTACAGCGTCTGCAACATTACTTTTACCGGAACCGTTAGGACCTACAATACCTGTGATTCCGTTGTTAAAATTGAATGTTATTTTATTGGCAAAGGATTTAAATCCATGAATTTCTATAGATTTTAAATACATTAAATATCTCCTGTTTACATTCTTTTTAATGCTTCATATGCTGCATGCTGTTCAGCACTTTTTTTCGACCTTCCGATTCCTGTTCCGTATTTTTCACCATTAATATATACATCAATTGTATATTTTTTATCATGTGCCGGTCCTTCTTCCGAAACAAGCACATATTCAAGAGTTTTCGATACAGCCTGTACCTTTTCCTGAAGTCTTGTTTTTGAATCTACAAATTCAATTTTCTTCTCCATATCGGTAAGCACATATTTTTGTATAAAGCATTTTGCTTTATCTAAACCACCGTCTAAATATATGGCACCGATTAATGCCTCAAAGACATCTGAAATAATTGAATCCCTGTCTCTTCCGCCTGTATTGTCCTCGCCCTTTCCGAGTAATAAATACTCAGAAAGATTAATTTCAGTTCTTGCAATATATGCAAGAGTAGGTTCACATACTAATGAAGCTCTTAACTTAGTCATTTCTCCCTCAGGCATTGACAAATACGTAGAAAAAATATAATCGCTTACCGTAAGCTCTAAAACTGCATCTCCCAAAAATTCCTGACGTTCATAGCTCTGTATTTTCTTCAGCTTGACTTCATTAACATATGACGTATGCGATAAAGCTGTGACAAGGTAATTCTCATCACTAAACTTATATCCAATCTCATCCTGAAGTTGTTTAATCTTTGTAATATCATTCATCTTAAGTTATAAACCATAAAAAAGAATGCTTAAACGCATTCTTTTTTGAATCCGTATGTAAATATAAAACTAGCTGATTGCCTGATTGATTTTCTCAATTGCATCTGATACTGTTACAATGCTTTCCGCATCTTCTGTTTCAATTTCAATATCAAATTCTTCTTCAATACCCATAATAATCTGGAATACGTCCAAAGAATCAGCACCTAAATCATCTACAAACTTTGTAGCCGGTGTAATTTCATTTTCATCAACATTAAGTACATCTGCAATAATTTTTTTAAGCTTATCAAGTTCCATATTTTTCACCTTCCCTATTAATAAATACTTAAATTAAATGTTAATTTTTGCACTTATTTTTCCGTTAATATCTGCTTCTTTAAAGGTTGCACACTGTAAAATTGTTGTTGTTACTTCTTTGGCCTTTGAACTTCCGTGTGTTTTAACTACTAAACCGTTAAGTCCAAGTAAAGGGGCTCCGCCGTACTCTGATGCATCGAACTTTTTCATAGTTTCCTTAAGTGCCGGCTTAACAAGTAATGCGCCTAATTTGGATCTTATGCTTGTCATAAGTCCTCCTTTAATTACTTTAAGAAGCGTCGAGCCCACACCCTCGTAAAGCTTTAAAATAACATTTCCAACAAAGGCTTCGCATACTATTACGTCACATACTCCTTTTGGAATGTCTCTTGCTTCAACCGAACCGATAAAATTAATGTCAGGACAGTTTTTAAGAAGTGGGAACGTCTCCTTAACGAGCATATTTCCCTTTTCTTCCTCCGCTCCGATATTGACTATTCCGACACTTGGATTTTTAATGCCCATAACGTGTTCCATATATATAGAACCCATTTTGGCAAACTGTACAAGCTGATTAGGCTTTGCATCAACATTAGCGCCGCAGTCGACAAGAATGGATACTCCTTTCTCTGTAGGAATAAGCGGTGCCAAAGGAGCTCTGTCAACTCCTTTTATTCTTCCGACAAGTATCTGCCCTCCGACAAGAACAGCACCTGTTGAACCCGCTGATACAAAAGCATCACAAACGCCCTCCTTAACAAGATTCATTCCTCTGACAATTGATGAATCCTTCTTCCTTCTGATTGCATTAACAGGCGGCTCAGCCATTTCTATAACTTCGCTGCAGTGAACAATCTCAAGTCTGTCAGATGAAAATATTGGAGCAACATTATCCATGCATTCCTTTATCTTTTCTTCATCTCCTAAAAGATAAATCTTAATTGAATCATTAAGCTTTAATGCATCGAGTGCGCCTTTTATGACTTCTAAGGGTGCATTGTCACCACCCATAGCGTCAAGTGCAACATTAACCATTTTATTATGCACCTTTCTTACAAATAAAAACCTTTTGTATTATACCATAACGATATTACAAAAAAAAAGATAAAATAAAAGGTTATGCTTTTATGCATAACCCTAGTATTTGCAGGAGATGGGACTTGAACCCACACATAGTCACCTACGTCAGATTTTGAGTCTGATGCGTCTGCCATTCCGCCACTCCTGCCGACTGTCCGATTTTAACACAATCCTTTGATGATGTCAAAGCAGTCAAATGTAGCAAAGTAATCTTTAACAGTCTCTGCTCTTCTTATTAATTCAACACTGCCGTCTTCCTTTAATAGAAGTTCGGCTGATTTTAGCTTTCCGTTATAATTATATCCCATTGAATATCCGTGTGCTCCGGTGTCATGAATATAAAGATAGTCTCCGATTTCAATTAATGGAAGTTCTCTGTCAATTGCAAATTTATCATTGTTCTCACAGAGCGAACCTGTAATATCATAAATATGGTCCTTATTTTCATTCTCTTTACCAAGAACAGTAATATGGTGATAAGCTCCATACATTGCAGGACGCATTAAATTAACGGCACATGCATCACATCCAATATAATTTTTGTATGTGTTCTTCTCATGGATAGCCTTTGTTACAAGTGCACCGTGAGGACCTGTAATGAAACGTCCCATTTCAGTATAAATACTTACATCATTAAGTCCTGCCTTTACAAGAATCTCATCATATACTCTCTGAACATTCTTACCAATCTCAAAAATATCATTTTCATCCTGATCAGGTCTGTATGCAACACCTACTCCACCTGATAAATTTATAAAGCTTAAAGAAATACCAAGCTTGTCCTTTAATTCAACAGCTATCATAAATAACTGCTTTGCAAGGTCTGCATAATAATCATTTGTACATGTATTACTTGCAAGAAAAGCGTGTAAACCAAAGTATTTAACACCTCTTTCCTTAAGCATTTTATAGCCCTCAAAAAGCTGAGCCTTAGTAAATCCGTACTTTGCATCTCCCGGATTATCCATAATTCCGTTACTTAATTCGAAAACTCCGCCCGGATTATATCTTAAGCTCATTGTCTTAGGTAATTCACCTATTGTCTCTTCGAGAAATTCAATATGAGTAATATCATCAAGGTTAATTATTGCACCAATTTCATTTGCATAAGAGAATTCTTCTCTTGGAGTATCATTTGATGAAAACATTATCGAACTGCCATCAAAATTAAGTTCTTTTGCAAGCATAAGCTCTGACATTGATGAACAGTCTGCACCGCATCCGTATTCTTTCATAATATTTATTAAAAACGGATTTGGATTCGCCTTAACTGCAAAGTATTCCTTAAATCCCTTATTCCATGAAAATGCATCTTTTACATCTTTAAGCTTCTTTCTTAATCCTTTTTCATCATAAATATGAAAAGGCGTAGGATAAGTTTTTACAATCTCTTCAATCTGTTCCTTTGTTACAAATGCTTCTTTCTTCATAATATTTCTCCTCTGGTTTCTATTCCAAAAATCCTTCAACTCCGCGCTTTGATCCGTCGGAAGTAAGATTTGATTTTCCATCTGATGATTTTGCAATAATGTACTGCCCCTTAATCTGAGAGTCTTCGTTACTTGACTTTACCGCAACACCATTTTCAACCTTATAAGTATACTTAACCGAAGCTCCGCTCTTTGCCACACCGGTTAAATTCATCGTACCGTTTTCATAGCCATCAACATACTCTCCGGTAATAACCTGCTTAGAAAGTCCTGCCTCTCCTATTTTATCTTTATAGAAATTTGATGTGGCAGTTCCTTTACCGTTTGGCTTATCATTTTTGAACTCACCTTCGAAAATATATGAGCCAATTGATGAGCTTTCTGCGTATACAGCTCTTATGTATATTCCGTTACCGTTTCTAACATCGTCAGAATAATCCCCGTAGTAAAAATAACCGTCAGCATACACGGCAATACCTTTTCCGCTACGTTTATTATTCTCATCCCTGTCTCCATAATAAAACGAGTTATCGCCGATAACTTCATCTACCATTTCGATGAATTCTTCGCTTCTTAACATCTCTTTTATCTTGTCCATATCGACCTTTTCAGCCTTGAACAGTTCAAGAAGCCTTGATAATTTGTCATTATGTGATTCTTCAAGAGCAATTCTCTCTGCTTCCTCTTGTGCTGCAGCCTCTTCTTCTGCTTTAATACGTGCTCTTTCTATCTCTATATTGTCGGCCTTAATCTTCATGTCGGTGTCATTTGTATTAACGTATCCTGTCTGAAGAGTAAGAAGCAGGTTATCTTCATCTGAATTATTCTCATATATTCCTGCCATTCCCCAATATGCATTTGTATTTAAAGGATTGTATGTCAAAGCATTCTGATATGCGCTTATTGCCTCCGGACCGTTTCCAAGTGTTCCGGCAAGCATTACATATGCATGTGCAATTGCTTCTTTTAATTCCTTGCTTTCGGGCTCATATTCCATAGCTTCATTGTACTTATCAATTGCCTCCTGATACATACTTAATTCCATCGCTTCATTTCCATCATTGATAAGAACAGCAATAGCATTATCATCAGAACGCATCACAGTTAAATAGTATGTAATAAAAATACCTGAAACCGAAAGTAGGACAACTACAATACCAATTATTATATTTCTAACTAAGTTATTCATTATATATTCTCAATCTGCCAGTCTATTTCACTAAGACCATTTGCTTTCAAAAACTCATTACACTTAATAAAATGATTGCAACCGAAAAATCCTCTATACGAAGATAACGGTGATGGATGAGGTGCCTCTAACACAAGCTGCTTTTTATTATTAAGCATTTTAGCCTTACTTCTTGCATTTGATCCCCACAACATATATACGATTGGCTTATCAAGTTCATTTAAAGCCATTATTGCCGCATCGGTAAATTCTTCCCAGCCTATACCCTTATGTGAATTTGCATTATGTGCTCTGACCGTTAACACTGTGTTAAGCATAAGCACTCCCTGCTTTGCCCATTTTTCCAAATATCCGTTGTTCGGGATATAAAGCGAGAGCTCATCCTCAAGCTCTTTATAAATGTTAAGAAGTGACGGCGGTATTGCTACACCGGGCTTAACCGAAAATGAAAGTCCATGTGCCTGCCCCGGCTCATGGTAAGGGTCCTGTCCTAATATAAGCACTTTAACATCATTTATATCAGTCAAATTAAATGCGGTAAATATTTCCTCAGACGGCGGATATACAGTTGTCTTAGAATATTCAGAACGGACAGTATTATAAAGCTTTAAGTAATATGGCTTTTTAAACTCTTTTGAAAGAGCCTTTTCCCAGTCATTTATAAGTGCTGACATTATAATCTTACCGAAACACCTTTCTTCTTAAGATATTCCTTAACTTCTGCTATTTCAAGCTCCTTATAATGGAAAAGTGAAGCCGCAAGTGCTGCGTCGGCCTTTCCTACAGTAAGCGCATCATAAAAATCTTCTTTTGAACCGGCTCCACCTGATGCAATAACCGGTACAGATACATTTTCTGATATGATTCTGGTAAGCTCAAGGTCATATCCTGCCTTAGTTCCGTCAGCATCCATACTTGTAAGAAGTATTTCTCCCGCACCAAGTTCGCATCCCTTTATTGCCCATTCAACCGCATCAATACCTGTATCAATTCTTCCACCATGTTTAAAAATATGAAAGCCGTCAGGTGTTCTTTTTGCATCAATTGCCAAAACAACACATTGTGCTCCAAATTTGTCGGAAGCCTCCTTTATAAGATCAGGGTTGTCGATAGCTGCTGAATTTACTGAAACTTTATCTGCGCCCTCTCTAAGGATTGCCTTAAAATCATCAACAGTTCGTATTCCGCCTCCTACTGTAAACGGAATAAAAACTTTTTCAGCTACAGCTCTTACCATATCAACAACAGTATTTCTTCTGTCGCTTGATGCAGTAATATCAAGAAATACAAGTTCATCAGCACCTGCTTTATCGTAAGCGGCAGCTATTTCAACCGGATCTCCGGCATCTCTTAAATTTACAAAATTTACGCCTTTAACAACACGTCCGTTATGAACATCAAGGCATGGAATAATTCTTTTAGTATACATTATTTAATCTCAATAAAATTCTTTAACATTTTAAGTCCTGCATCAGAACTTTTTTCAGGATGATACTGGCAGGCAAATATATTGTCCTTTTCAACAGATGCATGAATAGTAACATTGTACTCTGTTGTTGCCTTTACAATTTTCTCATCCTCTGCCTTTAAATAGAAACTATGGACAAAATACACATAAGGGTCACTTTCTATTCCGTTGAATAGTCTTCCATCACCCTTTAACGTAAGATTGTTCCAGCCCATATGCGGAATCTTTTTATATTCGCCTTCAGGTATTTTAACTATGCTTCCCTTTAGTAAAGATAATCCTTTGACATTTGGTGCTTCTTCACTGTTTTCAAACATAAGCTGTAATCCAAGACATATGCCAAGAAAGGGTGTTCCCTTTTTACATACATCCTCTATGATAGGAACAAGCTCATAGTGTTCAAGCTTTCCCATAGCATCTTTAAAGTTTCCGACTCCCGGAAGAATTACATGGTCTGCTGACATTATTATATTTTTGTCTCTTGTGATGATAGCTTCCTGACCTAAAAGTGTCATTGCTTTTTCAACACTCTTAATGTTTCCTGCATCATAATCAATTATTGCAATCATTGTATTTCCGCCTCTTCAGCTGATATTACAGGATTGTCTATTTCGACCGTCGTATCAGAGTAGCCCTCTTCCATTCCTTCAATAACACTATTGCTTCCGCCCTTTGCATAGGTGTTGATAATGTAGGAATATTCCTCAACGTCCTCAATACTAATCCATTGTCTTGCTTTATCAATCGATACTCCGAACGAATTGTTAAGTTCATTTACTATCTGATAATAAATATCGTCAAGCTCATTTGTTACGTCAAGCTCGGATGCTTTTTCTGATAGCTCATCATATTTTTTCACACCTTGAACCAAAGCATTTAAAGCTTCCGGTTTCATATCAAGCAGCATGTAGTTATTATATGAATCAAGCTTTCTTTCTTCCTGTAAAAGAGTAACCGTTCTGTCATACATAAGCTGTTCTTTTTCGCTTAAACTATGGCCTTTAAGAAGGCTGTATGTCTCTTCATAATTATGCTGGTCATACTGCTCTTTTGCTTTCTTCTTGTCAAAAGCACTTGGCATTAAAAATGCACAAAGAGTAATAACAACGCCAAGCGAAAAACAGAGAATACATACCGGAATTACCTTCTTTTTCGGAAGCTTCTTCTTAGGAATTAAGGCTTCTTTTTCTTTCTGTTCAGCCTTTAACCTTGCTTTTTCAGCCTTTTTCTTCTCTTTCTCTGCTTTCTTTTTATCCTTTTCACTTGAAGGTGAGCCATCTTCATCGAGATCACCATCCGATGATAGAGCATCTTTTCCCTTCTTCTTATTCTTTTTCGTTTTATCCTTTTTCTTTTTCTTTGAATCTCCTGCTTTCTCTAACTCAGCCAAAATTGTATCGTTTTCTGAAGCACCTTCAATAGCAATATCTACAGCCGACTCTTCAAATTTGACTGATGTATCAGCTTCGAGCTCATCATCATCAGATGCAACAAGTACATCAAGAAGTCTTGCAAAAAATCCTTTTCCTTTTTCTTTTATCTCACCTGATTCTTCTATATCAGCATCTTCTTTTGATTTTTTACGTCTTTTCTTTTTCTTCTTTTTATTCTTATTATTATCTGCTTCGTCAAGCAGAATATCTTCCATTCCATCAAATAATTCTTCATCAGAAAGCATTCCGCTTGTGAAGTCCATATCGTCATTCAGGCTTTCATCTACCGGAATATTATTTTCGTCCTTAATAAGAATATCCCCTATCTCGGACATATCTTCATCTTCGCTTTCTGATAACATATCTTCAAGCTCTACTTGAATCTCCTCATTCTTTTTGTCAATTAGGGCTTCTTCCTTACCCATATTCTCTATATCCTGAAGCAAAGCTGCTATATCTTCATCTTCAAGAGTCTCTTCATTGAATATGTTTTCTAATCCCGTATTACCTAATTGTTCATCAAGCGTTTCATCAAGTGAAGGCATTTCATCAGGTGAAGGGCTTTCATCAGGAGAAGGGCTTTCATCAGGAGAAGGGATTTCAATTTCTTCCTTGGAAGTATCGTCAACTTGTTCTATATTAGGTAATGTTTCTTCATTAAGTATTTCTTCAAATGAAATATCTTCAGGCTGAACTTCTTCTTGAAATATTTCATCCTGAATAGGCTGATTATCTGAAACTTCATCCGGCACCATTTCTTCATCCATATCAATCACTGTTTCTGCTATGTCATCATCAGCAGCAACAGGAATACTTACCGGTATGCCCGATGTTATTGACATTTCCTCATCATTTTCATAAACATCTTCAGGAATATCAAGTAACGGAAGGTCAGAGAGTAACGCATCGGCTTCATCAACTATAGATAAACTATCCGTATTAGTATCATCAACTATAGATAAACCATCCGTATCAGTATCATCAACTATAGATAAACCATCTGCATCAGAAACATCAGAAGGTTCAACAGGTTCCGCTGTCTCAATATCCTCTTCTATTTCATTAAGTCCCGAAACGCCTCGTAATAATTTATCTAAATATTCTTCTGTAGCATTCATAAACTACTCCCAAAAACACAAAGTTTCACGAATAAAAGTTTACCACATTACAGTGTTTTAGACAATGAAAAAGTCGAATGGTTCTGCCCATCCGACTTAATAAAATAAATATATAAATTATTTGTTATATTCAGCTAAAAGTCTGTCAATCTCACGAACAAGATTTCCAATTTCAGGCTTTGAGAGCTGTGCATCTGCACCAAGCTGCTCACCCTTTATTCTCATTTCATCATTAACAAGTGATGAGAATACAACAACAGGAATATCCTTAGTCTTATCATCTGACTTAATCATCTTGATAAGTCTGTGGCCATCCATCCTAGGCATCTCAATATCTGTAATTACAAGCTGAACCTTCTTATCAAGGTCTCCATCCTCTACAGCCTGTGTAATGTACTCCCATGCCTCAAGTCCATCCTCAGTACGGTGAATATTAACATATCCGGCCTTAGTAAGTGAATCATTGATAAGCTTATTAAGAAGATGTGAGTCCTCTGCAATGACAATCGGAACCTCTGATTTAGATCTTCCGAACATTGTCTCAACCTCCTGAACCTTAAGTCCTGTCTCAGGGCTTATATCAGATACAATCTTCTCGAAATCAAGGATTATTACAAGTCTGTCATCAAATTTAATAACACCTGTCGAAATACCGTCTGACTCTGAATTAATAGTTGCATCAGGCTTAATAATGTCAGCCCATGATACTCTTCTTATTCCAATAACCTTATCAACATGGAATGCAACATCTAACTTGTTAAAGTTAGTAATGATAAATAAACCTGTAGGCTCCGAATCGCCCATCTGTAAAGCATTCTTAAGACTGATTGCCGTAATCATTTCCTGACGTGGCATGAAAATACCTTCTATGCTCGGATGAGAATTAGGTACCGGTGTAACAGGCTGATATGTGATGATTTCACGAATCTTTGCTACATTGATACCGTATGAATTATCTCCAAGCTTAAACTCAAGAATCTCAAGCTCATTTGTTCCATTTTCTAATAAGATTTTTGTGTCCATACCTTCACCTTCACTTTATTAATTTACCCCTGATGTTAAATACGATAAACACCTCACGTACAATATATCATAATTTGACAGAAGCAACAATAACAAATCAAAAAATAGTTACCATAATGTATGTTGACCATCATTATTGTAAACACAAATAAAAAGGTGTAACCCATTATCAGTTACACCTCAAAAAAATATATCATTATATTTAATCTTCTACGTCAGGAGCTTCTTCCTGCATTTTCTGAATATCATCAAAAGCAGAATACATAGGCTTTTCATCTGAACCCATAAATGTACGTCTTACATAGTTGGCTGTAATCTTTGCTACTATAGGTGATAATGCAAGTACACCAATAAGGTTAGGAATCATCATAAGACCGTTAAATGTATCTGACAAATCCCATGCAAGTGAAAGTTCCATAGTACTTCCGAAGAATACCATTACTACGAATACAACCTTGTAAATAATAGATGCCTTCTCGCCGAAAAGATATTCAAACGCTGTCGTTCCGTAATGACTCCATCCAAGAACTGTTGAATATGCAAAAAGAAGTATTGCCACAGCAATAAACATCGGTCCGATTGCGCCAAATACATTTCCAAAGCATAAACCTACAAGGTCAGAACCGGCACTGTCTGTAACCATTTTGCCTGTTGTAAGGTCTACAAAACCGGATGAGAGGATAACGAAAGCTGTAAGTGTACATACAACGATTGTATCTGCAAATACTTCGAAGATACCCCACATACCCTGTCTTACAGGCTCCTTAACATTAGAGCTTGAGTGAACCATAACCGATGAACCAAGACCTGCCTCATTTGAAAAGGCACCTCTCTTAAAGCCCCATGTAATCGCCATCTTAATTCCGTATCCGATTGCACCGCCGGCTGCTGCATCAAGAGTAAATGCACCTTTAAAGATAGCACTGAATACTGCTCCGGCCTGTCCGATATTAATAATACAGATTACCAAAGCACCTGCTATATATGCAATAGCCATAAATGGAACAATTTTTTCTGTAACGGCAGCAACTCTTTTAAGTCCGCCAAGTATTACAAGTGCTGAAAGAATAACAAGTAAAAATCCCGTGATTCTTGGATCAATATTAAATGCACTCTTCATGTTACCTGCGATTGAGTTAACCTGCGACATGTTACCGATACCAAATGAAGCAAGTAAACAGAATATTGAGAAAAGAACTGCAAGAATTGCACCAATCTGCTTACAACCCTTTTTAGCCCCAAGTCCGTCTCTTAAATAGTACATTGCGCCACCGGCCCATGCACCGTTCTTGTTTTTACGTCTGTAAAAAATACCGAGAACGTTTTCTGAGTAGTTTGTCATCATGCCGACAAGAGCCATAATCCACATCCAGAATATTGCACCCGGACCACCCTTTATAATAGCTGTTGCAATACCGACAATATTTCCTGTACCGATTGTTGCAGCGAGTGCTGTACAAAGCGACTGGAACTGCGAAATCTGCTTGTCATCTTTATCGGTGTGTTTTGTAATGTGTTTATCATTAAAAATAGCACCGATAGTCATGCTCCACCAATGTGAAATATGGCTGAACTGGAATCCTTTATTTACTATTGTCATTACAAGACCTGAAATAAACAAAAGTGCAATTCCGAATGTTCCCCATACAATGCCATTAATAACACCATTAACGGAAGTAATTGTTTCTAACATAGTATTCTCCTCACTTTTTATATTTAGTCGTTCTATGTAAGCTTATTCTTATAAGCTTATGATAAAAAAAGAGACGGTAATTTCTACCGTCTCCATTGACTACTTCACTATGATAAATCATTAAATTCAATTTGTCAATACGACAAATTTATCACTACCCTATTTAGTCTGCGATTCAATAACCGACACTGCCTTTACCAAACATTCATCAATGCCTGCCGGATTCTTTCCGCCGGCCTGTGCCATATTTGGGCGTCCGCCGCCACCACCGCCTACAAGACCTGATATTTCTTTAATAAGATTACCTGCATGAGCTCCTTTTTTAATCACATCATCGGTAACCATCGCAATAAGGTTAACCTTACCGTCTGTTTCTGATGCAATTACTACTACGCCTGATTCAATCTTAGTCTTAAGCTGATCTCCTAAGTCTCTAAGACCGTTCATATCAACTCCGGATACTTTAGTAGCAATAACCTTAACCCCGTTAACTTCCTTAATGTCATTTTCCACATTACCAAGTGACTCTTTTGCAGCCTTTGACTTAAGTGATTCTATCTCTGAGTTAAGTGCCTTGATTTCTGCA